>NZ_DLNJ01000012.1:0-119922 GCF_002478345.1 Microbacterium sp. UBA7513 | reverse complement strand
CGTCGTGGCCGCCGAGGTCGGCTACGCCACGATCGGCGTCAAGGCGACACTGCGCATGCTGTGGCGTCGCATGCTCCCGGCGTTCTGGCGGCTCGCCGGGTTCGCGTCCCTCTCGGTGGTCGCCCTCTTCGGCGGCCTGGCGATCGTCGCGGGGGTCATCGGCGCGCTCATCGCCGGCGGCCTCGGCGGCACCCCCGAGATGATCGGCATCGTCGTGCTCGTCGTGGTCCTCCTGGGCCTGGCAGCGATCCCGCTCACGGTCTGGCTGTCGACCAAGCTGCTGCTCGTCCCCTCGATCCTCGTGCTGGAGCGCGCGCGCTTCCGGGAGGCGTTCGTGCGGTCCTGGCGCCTGACCCGCGGCCGGTTCTGGGTCGCGTTCGGCGTCACCTTCCTCATCAGCCTGATCATGGGCCTCGCGATGCAGGTGGTCAGCTTCCCGACCGCCATGCTCTCCTCGTTCCTCGGCACCGTCATCGCGCCGACCGGCGCCAGTGAGCCGAGCGCGGTCGTCGGGTACGTCTTCGCTCTCCTCGCCCCGCAGGTGCTCCTGCTGATCCTGCAGGCGATCGCCATCGTCGTGCAGAGCACCGGCGGCGTGCTCGTCTACCTCGATTGCCGGATGCGCTACGAGGGTCTGGACCAGGCCCTCCTCTCCCATGTCGAGCGCCGCGACCTCGGCCTCCCCGAGGAGCAGCTCGGCGATCCGTTCGCGGTCGATCCCTCGCGAGCCGTCACCAGTGCTCCCCCGCCGCGCCAGGTGCCGGAGCACGTCATGATGACGCAGGCATACGGTGCCCCCGGGTATGGCACCCCCGGGTACGGCACCCCCGGGTACGGTCCCCCGGCGTACGGTCCCCCCGGGTACGCGCCACCGCCCGCGCCCGGCGTGCAGACGGCGCCTCCCGCTCCCCCCGCCTTCGCCCCGCCGCCCCCGCCCGCACCGGCGCCGTCGGCCTCACCCCCCGCCGAGGCCGGCGGCGGATGGACAGCTCCGGGCAGCGCCCCGCAGCCATGATGCGACGCTTCGACGACGTCTTCGTCCCGGATGGGGACGAAGCACGACGCTGGGCCGAGGAGGAGCTGTCCAACCCGCGGTACGCGGACGCCAAGCCCACCTGGTTCGATCTGCTCGCCCGCGATGTGATGCGCTTCCTCACCGATCTCTTCAGCGGGGACAACGGGGCGAACGTCGGCCCCACCGCGCTCATCGTCGTCACGGTCCTCATCGCCGCGGCCCTGATCACCGCGCTGATCGTCTGGGGACGCCCCCGACGCTCCCGGACGATCCGGCGCGCGCCCGGCGACCTACTCGGTGCCGCCGACGACCGCAGCGCCGCACAGCTCCGCGCCGATGCCGAGCGCAGCGCACGCCAGGAGGATTGGGACACCGCCGTCGTGCTCCGGTATCGCGCGATCGCCCGCAACCTGCTCGAACGGGACCTCATCGATCCGGCGCCCGGCGCGACCGCGCAGTCGCTCGCCCGCTCCGCGAGCGCGGTGTTCGCCGATGAGGCGGACGCCCTCCGGCGCGCCGCTGCATGCTTCGACGATGTGCGCTATCTCCGGCACCCGGCCACCGAGGACGACTACCGGCACCTCGCTGCGACCGACGAACGCCTCCGTGCCCGCCGCCCCGAGGAGGTGCCCGCTTGACGACGACCGCACCCGCCCTCGCCGCCGGCGGCACCGCCGAGCGTCCGCGGCGTCGCACCGCCTCCGTCCTCGGATGGCTCCTCGTCGCGGCACTCGTGATCGGGGTCGCCCTCGCGGCCTCCCAGCTCGCGGCGAGCGGACCCGGCGCGCGCGGCACCCTCGATCCGGAGAGCCGCTCGGGAACCGGCGCCCTCGCCCTGGCCGAGATCCTGCGGGATCAGGGGGTCGAGGTGGAGGTCGTCCGCTCCCGGGCCGCCGCTGTCGCCGCTCTCGACGCGGACAGCACCCTCGCCCTGACCAATCCCTACGCCCTCTCCGACGACGCGCTGGCGGATCTCCTCGCCCCGGCCGACCGAGTCGTCTTCCTCTCCACGGGAACGCACCTGTTGAGCGAACTCGCCATCGGAGAGAACGCCTCCGGCTCGGCATCGCCGCGATCAGCCGGGTGCGCCGTGCCCGCCTTCGCCGAGATCGGCGATATCCGCCCCGATCGGCTCTTCGCCCCCGCCGACGGCGTCACCGGCTGCTTCGGCGAAGACGGCGCCGCCGCCGTCCTCGTCGATGAGAGGAACGGATACCGCGCTGTCGTCGAGGGCGTGAAGCTGTTCAGCAACGCGGCTCTCGCCGAAGACGGCAACGCCGCGCTCGCCCTCGCCCTGCTCGGGCAGACCGACCGGGTCGTCTGGTACGTGCCGTCCTTCGAGGACACCGACATCGAGACCGCCTCCCCCGACACCCTCGGCACGCTCACCCCCGAATGGGTCACGCCGGCGATCCTGCTGCTGCTCATCGCCGGCCTCGCCGTCGCGATCGCCCGAGGCCGGCGATTCGGTCCGCTCGTCGCCGAGACGCTCCCCGTCACCGTGCGCGCGTCGGAGACCATGCACGGACGCGCCCGCCTCACCGCCAGGGCCGCCGACGCCGCGCACGCCGCCGAAGCGCTCCGGGAAGGCGCCCGAAGACGACTCGCGCGACGCCTCGGGCTGGCCGTGCACGCCGACGCGGACGAGATCGCCGACGCCGCCGCCGATCGCCTCCGGATCCCCCGCGGCACACTGCAGAGTCTTCTGGCGGGGCCACCGCCCGGCGATGACGCCGCGCTCGTCGCCCTCGCCCGACGCCTGGACGAGCTGGAGACAGCCGTGGAGACGAGCACACAGCCCCCGGGGAGCCCCGCATGAGCACCCGTCCACCCCGCATCCCTTTCCCGACCGAAGCCGAGGAGACCCCGTGACCGACGAGAACAGTCCCGCCGACGACGCCGCGCTGCGGCAGGCCATGCACCGCGTCCGCACCGAGGTCGACAAAGCGGTGGTGGGCCAGGCCGGCACCGTCACCGGCCTCCTCGTATCGCTCCTGGCTCGGGGCCACGTGCTGCTGGAAGGGGTGCCGGGGGTGGCGAAGACCCTCGTCGTGCGCTCGTTCGCACGCGCGTTGGGCCTCGACACCAAGCGGGTGCAGTTCACGCCCGACCTGATGCCGGGGGACGTCACAGGGTCTCTCGTCTATGACGCCCGGACCGGGGAGTTCGACTTCCGCGCCGGACCGGTCTTCACCCACATCCTGCTGGCGGACGAGATCAACCGCACACCGCCGAAGACACAGGCGGCGCTCCTGGAGGCGATGGAGGAACGCCAGGTCTCGGCGGACGGTGTGAGCCGCGCGCTGCCCGATCCCTTCCTCGTCGCCGCGACGCAGAACCCGATCGAGCACGAGGGGACGTACTCGCTGCCGGAGGCCCAGCTCGACCGCTTCCTGATGAAGCTCGTCGTCGGCATGCCGGAGCGGGACGCGGAGGTGTCCGTGCTGCGACGCCACGCCCAGGGCTTCTCCCCGCGGGACCTCACGGGAGTGGAGGCGGTGATCGGCGCCGACGAGATCCGCGCCGCCCAGCGCGCCGCAGCCCGGGTGGACGTGACCGACGACGTCCTCGGCTATGTGGTCGATCTGGCCCGGGCGACCCGGCAGTCGCCGTCCGTGGAGCTCGGCGCCAGCCCCCGCGCCTCGACCGGCCTCCTCGCCGCGGCGAAGGCCTGGGCGTGGCTGAACGCCTCCACCGCCGTGACCCCCGACCACGTCCAGACGATGCTCGTGCCGGTGTGGCGGCATCGTCTCCAGCTCCGCCCCGACGCCCAGATGGAGGGCGTGTCCGCGGACGCCGTGCTGACGTCGGTGGTCCAGCAGACCCGGGTGCCGATCTAGGTGTTCGTCACGGGCCGTCTCGCCGTTGCCCTCGCCGTCGGCATCGTGCCGCTGGTCCTCGCCGGACTGGCGGGCTTCCCGCCCTACGCCGTCCTGGGCGGGTGGATCGGTCTCTGCGCCCTCCTCGTCGGCGTCGATCTCGTCTTCGCAGGCGACCCGCGCGCGGCGACCGTCACCCGTCGGGTCCCGTCGCGCGCGCGCCTCGGCGAGCTGATCCCGGTGAGCGTGGCGGTGGAGAACCGCGGGGCCCGGCTGCTCGACGTCCTCCTCCGCGACGCCTGGCAGCCCACCGCGGGAGCGCCGTCCGAGCGGCAGCACCTGCGCATCCCGCCCGGCGAACGACGGCGGGTGGACATCCCCCTGCGTCCGCGGCGCCGGGGCGAGCTCGTCAGTGCCTTCGTCGTGCTCCGGTCCCGCGGGCCACTGGGGCTCGCGGGCCGACAGGCGCAGCACCCCGTCCGCGGCGCGATCCGCGTGCTCCCGGCCTTCACCTCGCGCAAGCATCTGCCCTCCCGGTTGGCGCGCCTGCGCGAGCTCGACGGCAACACGAGCATCCAGGTCCGCGGCCAGGGCACCGAGTTCGACTCGCTGCGCGAGTACGTCCGCGGGGACGACGTCCGCTCGATCGACTGGCGGGCGACGGCGCGGGCGGGGACGACGATGCTCCGCACCTGGCGTCCCGAGCGGGACCGGCATGTGGTCCTCATCGTCGACACCGGCCGCACGGCTGCCGCCAGGGTCGGTGACGGCACGCGGCTCGATGCGGCGTTGGAGGCGGCGCTCCTGCTGTCGGCGCTCGCCGCACGGGCGGGGGATCACGTCCACCTCCTCATGCACGACAGGGTCGCCCGGGCGCGGGTGACCGGAGTGGACGGCGCCGCGCTCCTGCCCGCGCTCACCGATGCGATGGCTCCGGTGCACGCCCGACTCGTGGACACGGATTGGCATGCGGCCTTCGCAGCGGTGCGTACGCTGACCACGCGCCCTTCCCTACTCGTCGTCCTCACGGCGCAGGACGCCGCCGAATCGGCTCGCGGCTTCCTCGGCGCCTTCCCCGACGCCTCGCGGGCCATGACGGTGCTGGTCGGCTCGGTGACAGACGACGGCATCGCCGCGCTCGCCCGCGCCCGACGGTCCAGGGAGGACGTCTACCTCGCCGCCGCCGCCGAGCGCACGCTGCGGGACGCCGAGAACGTCGCCGACGCGATCCGTCGGGCCGGTGGCGAGGCCATCGCCGCGGATCCCGAAGACCTTCCGCCGCGGATCGCCGACCGCTACCTCGAGCTCAAGGCGGCGGGGCGGCTCTGACCGCGGACGCCGGCCCTCACCCGGCGACGAGCCGCGGCGTGCCGGACTCGTACTCCACGAGATCACCGGTCTCGCCGCGACGAGAGGCGCGTCGGCCGGTCACGAGCATGTAGATGAGGAAGACCGCGAGGGCCGCGGCACCGATGCCGATCTTGAGCGGCCAGGGCAGGGCCCATCCGGTCACGAAACCCTCGACGAGTCCGGAGAGGAAGAGCGCGAACACGAGACCGAGGGCGACGGTGGCCAGTGCTCTGCCCTCCTCCGCGAGCGCCTCGCCGCGGGTGCGATGGCCCGGGGCGACCCAGGCCCAGAACATGTGCAGACCCGCGGCCGCAGCGACGAAGATGCACGTCATCTCGAGCATGCCGTGCGGAAGGATGTACAGGACCATGAGGTCGGCCTTGTCATGGACGGCCATCACCGCTCCGGAGGTGCCGAGACCCATGGCGTTCTGCACGAGCATGTAGACGGGCCAGATCCCGGTCACGCCGAACAGCACGCACTGCATCGCGATCCAGGCGTTGTTCGTCCAGACCATGCCCATGAACACGGCGGCGGGGTTCTCCGTGTAGTACCCGGTGAAGCTCTCGTCGGCGTACTGCTGAAGAGTGTCGGGCGGCCCGAGCGTGGCCACCAGGGCGGGGTCGCTCGCGATCCAGGCCGCGGTGCCGACGGCGACGGCCACGAAGGCGAGGGCGATGACGAGGGTCGTCCACCGCAGCCGGTACAGGGCTGCGGGCAGTTGGAGCCGGAAGAACCGCGACGTCTGCGTGAGGATGCTGTCGGCGGCACCCGTGAGCCGGAGCCGCGCGCGCACGAGGATCGTGGAGAGGTAGGCGCCCTGCGGCGACTCCCCGACGGAGGTCTTCAGCTCCGCGAGGTCGGCCGAGGCGGCGCGGTACCGCACGATGAGCTCGTCCACCCCGGCGCCGTCCAGACGGGCGCGGCTGAGGGTGTCCAGCCGTTCCCATTCGGACCGGCGCGCATCGGTGAGGGCATCGGCATCCACCTGATTTACTGTACTCATGTCCGCGCAGATCGACGTCTCCGACGAGGTGCTCTCCGGGGAGGCGGTCGCGATCGACGTCCAGCCCGTGGGGTTCCTCCTTCGGGCGGCCGGCGCCGTCATCGACATGCTGCTCGGCTATGCCGTCTTCATCGGATCGATCCTCCTGCGCATCTGGCTCCTCGACATCGGCGTGCTCGACCCGGCCACGGACCGCATCGCCCTCGTGGCCTCCCTCGTCCTCAGCTTCGTCGTCCTGCCGATCACGATGGAGGTGGCGCTCAAGGGACGCAGCCTCGGAAAGCTGGCCATCGGCGGGAGGATCGTGCGGATGGACGGCGGAGCGGCCGGATTCCGCCACGCGTTCATCCGCGCGCTCCTCGGCGTCCTCGAGATCTACCTCACCTTCGGCGGCCTCGCCGTGCTCGTCGGCGCCTTCACCGCACGATCCCAGCGCCTCGGCGACCTCGTCGCCGGCACGTACAGCCAGCGGGTGCGCACTCCGAAGCTGGTCACGCTCGCGCCGGTGCTGCCTCCGCAGCTAACGGCGTGGGCGCAGGTGGCCGATGTGGCGCGCCTTCCGGACCGACTCGCCCGGCGCATCTCGCAGTTCCTGGTGAGCGCTCCTCGCATGCTCCCGGCTGCACGGGAGCGAGTGGCCCGTGATCTGCTCGCCGAGGCCGCGCCCTTCATCTCCCCGCTGCCGGCTGCGCCACCCGAGCTCGTCCTGGTCGGTGTCACCGTTCTCCGGCGCGAGCGCGAACGCCGCGCGCTCGCCAACGCGGACCGGCGCGCGGAGCGCCTGACCGGTCGTCGTCTGAGCGTCTGACGGCCTCGCCGGTCAGGGCCGGTCGACGCTCATGCGCGCAGCGCCTCGTGGCGGACGACGAGCCATCCCGCGGGGACCGAGAGCCGGTCGGCGTGCGGCGCGCAGAGGTCGTGCGCCTGCGGATCGTTCGCCGCGCCGAGCGGGCCGAGCGCAGCCATCTGGTCGCCGTAGTCATACGTGAGGGTGGCCACGGCCTCGCGCGCGCAGCCGACCTTCGAGCACAGTCGTCCGTCCATCTCCGTCAGCGTACGACTCCATCCGACCGCGGCGGCGGTGCCGCGCCGGAAGTGGCCGCTGCGCCTAGACTTTCGACATGCCCCGTCGCCGTTCCGTCCCCGCCTCCACCGCTCGCCGCGGTGCCAGGCACGGCCGACACGGCCGCCTCGGGCGCAGCGAGGTCGTCAAGCCTCCGCTCGCCCCGTTGGACGGGCGCATCGATCGCTTCGATCTCACCGTCGGCACCGCGGTCGAGTTCCTCCGCGGGACGTGGCCGGAGCTCCAGGACGTCCGGTTCGAGATCGGTGCGCTGCCGTCATACGACGCCGACGGCGAGGTGCCGCGCTGGCATCTCGACCGTGAGCAGCGGAGGATCGTCCTCTTCCGCATCCCCATCGAACGCCTTCTTCCGCCCGGTCACGACGACGCCGCGCATCGACGGATGGCGATCGAGAGCGCTGTCTTCCGCGCGGCGGCCGAGTACGTGGGCCGGGAGCCGTGGGATCTGGGCCACGACCACTGATCCGGCTCGTCAGGGGTAGACGGTGATCGACGTCTCGACACCAGGGGACGGTGGGACCGGGAGCACGGCGACGGCGCCGGGCGCGGTCATCGCGACGGCGGCGTGCACCTCGCCCGAGGGCCGGAGCAGGTAGGTCGTCTCCGCGGCGACATCGAGGCCACGGGTCTCCCCCGCCGGGATGACGATCTCCTGCGGCGAGCCGCCGTCGACGGACGAGAGCGAGACGGTGGTGTCCTCGTCAGACGTGTTGGCCAGTTGCAGTCGCGGAGACGGACCGGACGGCACCGCGAACGCGACCTCCGCATCGATCTCGGGGGCGGGGGTGACCCACGCGAAGTCGGAATCCGCTCCGAAGCCGTCCTGCTGACGGACTCCCGCGATGACCGGGGCGTCGGCCTCGATCTCCACGGTGTACGTCCCGGGCTCGAGTCCGCTGAGCGAGACCTGGGCCGGCTCGTCCGCGGTCAGCGGCACCGTGAACTCGTCCAGACCGGGGCCGCCGCCGTCGGCGGTCACACGGACCTGGGCGAGCGCGTCCGCGCCGGGAGCAAGCAGTCGCAGCACCGTCATGTCCCCCTGGTCCCCCGTCGCGGCGAACGCCTGCACGCCCGGGAGCACGACGCGCTGCTGAGGCCCGGGCACCGCTTCCTGCTGGTCGGCCCCCACCGGGTCGAGCACCTGCATCAGCGCGGACTGCAGGACGGCGCGGACCGGTGCCCCGACCGCGCTCACCTTGACGACGGGGATGTCGTTCCCTGCGGCGACGGAGGTCAGCGGCAGCGCCGTCTGCGTGCGCGGCGGGACGATGACGGTACGACCGCCACGCGCCGATCCGTAGACCGCGAGGGTCACGGTCGCGGGGACGTCGGACGCGTTGGCGAGGAGGACCACGTCCTCGGCTCCGGTGCCCACCGACCCTCCGACGAGCCACGACTCCAGCCGCGGGATGCCGCAGGGCGAAGCCGCGAAACCGGCGAGGTCGTCCGAGGCCAGGGTGGACGACTCGGCTCCCGCGATGAGCGGCGCCGTGCGTCCCTCGACGGCACCGGTGAGCACGGGCACCTCCTGCCCGTCCACCAGATCCGGGACGGCGAGCCCCGCCTGCGACGGGACACCGCTCGTGCCCCCTGTCGTGAGTTCAGGAGTCGCCGCCCGGCGCATCTCCGACGGGGCGGCCGTGTTGCGACCGAGAGCGTGGAAATCGCCCGCGCACACCAGGACGCTGTCCCCGGGGAGCGGAGTCACCTGCTGCTGTGCCGGCTCGTGCGTCACGGTCGGCCAAGGGGCGTGCACGGCGGTCGCGACGCCCAGCACACAGGCCGCGGCGACCACGACTCCGGTGACGACGCGCGCACTGGTCGCGGCGACGCGGAACGCACGGTTGCCGGTCATCGGTGGTCCTCCTCGGTGCCGGTGCTTCCTCGGCTCTCGACGGACGCAGGGGTGTCGGTGGGATCGCCGTCCGGCACGTCGTCATGGTCTTCGTCGGTCGGCTGGGCGTCGGCGATCGGGGCGAGCGCCTCGTCGGCCAGCGCGGGCTCGTCCTGCGGATCCTCGACGGCGCCGACCGGCGGCACGTCGGCTGCGTCTGGCACGGTGTCCTCCGCATGGCGCGGGAGCACCAGCGGCTCCTCCGGCGCCCTGCCGACGATCCGCGACTGCGCCCGCGCCGCCCGACGCGACGCGCGCGTCGGGATGGACAGGAGCAGCGCGGCGAGCAGGACCAGGAGCTGCACCGTCACGACGATCCGGGCCGTGCCCTCCTGGGTCGCGCTCAGCGACGCCGGCGCCGCCGGCTCGCCCTCGAGACGCCAGAGGACTCCTCGATCCGTCGACCCTGCCTGCACGAGGCCGGCCCGTTGGTCGATCGCGGCGACGGACGCCGTGCGCAGTGTGCGTGCGCGATCCCCCTCACCCGGCGCCTCCGCGAGGAGGACGTAGCTGATCCCCTGCGCGAGCAGTTCCGCCGGCGCGTCGAAGTCGCGGGCGGAGATGAGGTCGACGGCGAGAGTCGCGATGTCGGTCCCCTGCGGTTCGACCGCCGTCGAGAGCATCGTCGTCTGCGAGCCGAGGGTCTCGCTGGGACCGTGCACCACGTCGACAGCGAGACCGCCGTCGTTCTGCGGCGTGAGGATGAGAGTGGAGATCGGCCGATCCCCGGCCGCCTGGGCTCGCACATATGCGGGAAGGGTGGATTCGGGGCCGTTCGTCAGTGCGGAGCGGTCGGTGTGGAAGGCGGTGAGAGCGGGGACGGCGCACACCACGAGAGCGAGGGCGGCCACCCCTGTGGCGGCGACGCGCAGGCGCGGCAGCGTGATCGCCGTGTCGAGCGTGATCGTCGCGGCACCCACGACGCCGATCCAGGCGAGGCTCAGACCGGTGCCGGGCCAGATCGGCACCGGAGCGCTCCCCGCGGCGGCGACGCTGATCCCGACGGCGAGAAAGGCGGTCGCGAGTCCGCTGAGCGCGACGACCAGCAGGGTGATGCCCGCCCGCCATCGAGGGGAGACGGCTGACCCCAGCGCGAGCAGCGCGAGCGGTGCGCACAGCAGCGCTGCCCAGGTTCCGGGGACGACGCTCGCCCAGCCCGCCAGATCGCTCGTCGGGAAGCCCCCGGCGATCGCCAGGCGTCCGGCGGCGTCAGCCGACGCCTGCGGCCCGAGCCACGTCAGGCCGGGATCGGCGAGCAGACCGAGCGCGGTGCCGTGGGCGAGCTGCCAGAAGATCAGGGGAGCGAACAGCACCGCGGTGGGCAGGGGAAGCCAGAGCAGGCGGCCCGCCCCTCGGAACTGCGCCGTGCCGAGCACGATCCCCAGAGCCACGACCCACAGCAGCGCGAGGGCCGGAGCCAGGACCGGCGCACAGGCGACGACCGCCGCCAGGAGCAGGGACGCACTGCCCGCCGCGCCCCAGGAGCGGTGGGCGACCACCGCCGAATGGAACAGCCATGGGAGCAGCAGGTGGACGAGCACGGCAGAAGGACGCCCGTCCACGAGCGCGGTGAGGAAGGTCGGCGCGAGCGCCCACGCGATGCCGGCGAAGATGCGCAGTCCGGCCCGATCGGTGACCCGAGTCGCGGCGAACCATCCGCCGAGGACGGCGAGCGGCAGCGCGAGGATCCACAGCAGCACCATCGCGAAGGACGGCGCGCCCGGCCACAGCGACCCCAGGACGGCGATGATCGCGGCGAACGGGTCGGCCGGTCCGACGAGATCGACACCGACCCCGCGCAGACCCCATGCCGCGTCCTGCCACAACGCGCCCACGGTCTCACGCAAGGGCAGGAGGCCACCGCCTCCCAGCGCCGGCCACGCCAGGAGACTCGTGAAGGAGGCGATGCTCACCACCAGCGCGGCCAGCACCGCCCAGGCTCCGCCCCCGGAGAAGAAGCGGAGCTCGCTGACGGCACCGTGCTCGCTGCCGTGCCCGTCGTCGAGCCGACGACGCAGTTGTGCGGGGGTGACGCGCAGCGGGGCGATGCTCGCCCAGCTGGAGGAACGGAACGAACGGATCCGGGCGCGCGATCGGGCGACGGCGCCGAAACGGACCATCGCGAGGAGAGCCGCCCCCCACTCCGGGAACACGGCCTCCGGCCGCTTGCCGATGAGATGGGTGAGGGAACGCCACAGTGCGAGTGGCAGGAACGTCAGCCAGTGCAGCGGCACGGCGGCGGCAGGCGCATAGGCGAGGCGGCGGTGCAACTGTGCGAGGCGGGTGACGAAGGCGCGGCGTGCTCGTCCCGCAGGGAGCGCCGCAGGGCCGTCCGGGGCGGCGGAGACCCGCGCAGCCGGAGCGAGGACGACACGGCCGCCTCCGAGCCGCGCGCGCACGCCGAGGTCGAGACCCTCGTCGGCACCGCCGAGGGCGGGATCGGGGCGCAACGCCTCGCGCACCTCGCCGCGGATGAGCAGGCCGCGGATGTCGGCGCCGAGGGCGTCGTCCATCCGGTCGTGCTGGCCCTGGTCCAACTCCCCGGCCGCCAGCTCGACCGAGCGGCCGAACGTGGTCATGCTCACACCCAAGGAGACGATCTCGCGCTCATTGTCGGTGGCGACGAGTTTCGGCGCGATGATCGCGGCGGACGGCGAGCGCTCCAGCATGCCCGTGAGGCGCTCCAGCGCACGCGGGTGCGGGGCGGTGTCCTGCGCGAGGATCCAGATCGCCGATCCGTCGAGGACGCGGGGGCGCGCCAGATCGAGGGCCTCGGCGAAGGAGGTCGACGCGCGCGCCTCGATGATGCCCTCGACGGTGGCGGCGACAGCTTCGCTCTCCCGTGCGGTGGTGGCGTCGCCGCAGATGATCAGCGTGACGGCCGCGGGCGGGAGCGTCTGCGCGCGCACCGCGTCGAGCGTGCGGAGGAGCTGGGCGCGGGCGGAGGGGCCGGGGCGCGCGACGATGAGGGCATGAACTCGGGCTGGCATGACGTGGTCAGCCTATGCGGGGCGTCACGCGGGGATGCGCACCGCTCCCGGCGCGCCCGGGAAGCCGCGCCGCGAAGTCTGGTCAGCTGGCGCGACGCTTGAGCTTGCGCCGCTCGCGCTCGGAGAGACCGCCCCAGATGCCGAAGCGCTCGTCGTTGGCCAGCGCGTACTCGAGGCACTCGCCACGGACGTCGCACGCCGTGCAGATGCGCTTGGCGTCCCGCGTCGAGCCGCCCTTCTCCGGGAAGAACGCCTCAGGGTCGGTCTGCGAGCAGAGCGCATCGCTCTGCCAGGCGAGGGCGTTGTCGTCATCCTGGTCGGACCGGCGGACCCCGGGGACACCGAGGTTGACCGGATCGACGAACCAGTTCTCCGGCACATCGGAACGGTAACCCGTCATCTCGACCTCCAACCCTTCAGAAACCGCCCCCCTGGCGGGCCGTGCTCACCTAATTACACCCGTGTCATTCCCTCCGGTCAAGTCGCGGATCGTAAACCCTCAAGCGATTCTTGAAGGTTCTTGGACGTCGCTCGGCGTGTCGCCGACCCGAGGACGACGCCTCAGCGGCCGGGGGTCGCGACGAAGGCCTCGCCCGCACCGGAGAGCATGAGAGAGCGCTCGTCGGCGTCGGCGAACGCCACCGTGCCGACCGGGACGACGGTCTCGACGCCGGACTCCGCGGTCACGTGGACGGCCCCGGCCGTGGCCAGTACCATCGTCGGGCCGGAGACGTCCAGGGTCACCGGAGCGTCATCGAGCCGGACCCGCTGGAGCGCGAAATCCGGGACGGGCACGGAGTACGTCGTCACGGCCTCGTCGGCCGTCGGCCGCAGCACCGGCACCTCGCCGGGGGTGGTGTCCAGCACGGCGAGCAGCTCGGGGACATCGATGCGCTTGGGGGTCAGACCACCGCGGAGCACGTTGTCGCTCGCCGCCATGATCTCCACGCCGAGGCCGGAGAGGTAGGCGTGCAGGAGTCCCGCCCGCAGGAAGACGCCTTCGCCGCGGCGCAGCACCACGTGGTTCATGAGCAGGGCGACGACGACCCCCGGGTCGCCCGGCGAGGCCTCGGCGATCGCGGCCACCGCCCGCAGAGCCGGCTCCCGCTCCCCTGCGTCACCGGAGGCGGCGCTGACGACGGCAGAGATGATCTCGTCGACGTCGCCCTGCGCCTGCCCTCCGAGCAGCCAGCCGATCGCGCCCCGGAGGGGGTCGCCCTCGCCCGAGAGCCGCTCCCGCAGGGAGCGAACCCCGGGGACGTCGTCGAGGGAGTCGAGAAGTCGCAGGGTGTCCGCGACCGGACGCAGGCCGCTGAGCGACTCGAAGCGATCGCTCAGGGCGACGATCAGCTCCGGCTTGTGATTGGCGTCGCGGTAGTTCCGCCGCGGGTCGTCCAGCGGCAGCGAGCTCTCCCGTGCCCACCCCTCCTGCGCCTGCTCCCTGGTCGGGTGCACCTGGATCGACAACGGCCGCGCGGCGGCGAGGAGCTTCAGCAGGTACGGCAGCGTGCCCCCGGTCACCTCGTCCAGCGTCCCGCCGTCCGCGAGGTCGGCGGGATCGCCCGGGTGATCGCCGAACCACACCTCGGCCTCCGGCACGCCCGTCGGGGTGCGGCCTTCGAGCTCGGCGAGGAGGGAGGACGATCCCCAGGCGTAGTCGCGGGGCACGTTGGTGAGGCTGCGCAGCATGCCCCCAGCGTAGAGCCCGGCGCGACGGACAGGTCGGATCCGGGCCCGTCGAGGTAGCCTGAGTCGCGATGGCCCAGTACACCAAGCACCCGGTGGCAGCCCCGCCCACCGCGCCCGAGCGCGAGTCCACGGGGCATCTCCTGCTACGCGGATACGTCATCGCCGTCCTGTTCGTGGCCTTCGCGCATTCGGCGGTGTACAACCTCGTCGGCGAGATCGGGGCCGCGATCGTGCTCGCCCTCTTCAGCGCGGCCACCCTCGCGATCGGCGTCCCGATGCTCGCCAGGAAGCGCCCGCAGTCATTCCGCTGGCGTCGGCTGCCGTGGGCGGCCATGGGCTACACGGCACTCGCCCTCCTCTCGGTCGCCTGGTCGCAGTGGCGCGTCCCCACCGTCGCCACGGGTGTGCTCCTGGCGGCCGTCACGGTGAACGGTCTGTTCATCGCACACGTGCTGACCTGGCATGAGATCGTGCGCGCCCTGTCGTCGGCCTTCAAATGGATCCTCGGCCTCTCCCTCGCCCTCGAGCTGTGGGTGTCGCTGGTCCTCCACGGTCCCCTGCTGCCGAACTTCGCGGACATCCCCGACGGGAAGATCGACCCCCAGTGGTACTGGGTCCGCGACAACCTCTTCGACGGCGGACGCATCCAGGGCATCCTGGGCAACGCGAACCTGCTCGGCATCGTGTCGCTGTTCGCGCTGATCACCTTCGGCGTGCTCTTCGCCGCGCGAGCCCGCTGGCGGACCACGCTCGCGCTGTGGATGCTCCTCGCGGCATACTTCCTCGTCCGCACCGCGTCGGCGACTGCGCTCGTGTGCGCCGCCGCGGCCGCCGTGGTCCTCGTCGTCGCCCTGCTGATGCGTCGAGCGGCCTCGCCCACCGCGCGCACCCGGATCTACGTCGTCGCGATCGGCTCCACCGTCCTCGGCGTTCTCGCCGTGTGGCTGCTGCGCGAGCCCCTCCTCGGCCTCCTCGGCCGCAGCGCCGACCTCACCGGCCGCTCCGACAAGATCTGGGCGGCGGTCCTCGAACGGGTCGGCGAGCACCCCGTCATCGGCAACGGCTTCTCCAGCCCGTGGGTGCCCACGGACCCGGCTTTCGACGGCTGGATCGTCGACCATGGGATCACCGTGTTCCACGCCCACAACATGTGGTTGGACGTGCTGCTGCAGCTCGGCATCGTCGGCCTCGTGCTGATGGCCGTGGCCTACGCCAGCCTCCTGTGGCGCTCCTGGTTCTTCGCCGTCGACCGCCCGCGGTGGGACCTCGACGCGCGGCGCCCCTACTCCCCGCTCACGCTGCTGCCCAGCCTGTTCACCGTCGTGCTGCTGGTGCAGGGGCTCACCGAGTCGACCCCCATCATGCTGTGGGGGTGGCTGCTCCTGGTGATGCTGTCGTTCAAGCTCAAGTCGGTGCCACTGGTAGGCGTCGGCGAGCGGGATCTCGTCTTCGAACGCGGCGCGACGCCGCGGCGGGTGCCGTGACGGTGGCACACCCGCTCGCCCGGCTCCTCGGCTCGGCGGAGATGGCGCGGGCGTTCACGCTGGCGGCACTGACCGCCGTGTTCGGCTCGTTCGCGATCGGACGGATGACGTCGGCCGTCACCCTCGCCACCATCATCACGGCCCTGTGCCTGCTCGGCGCCGCGATCCTCTGGGTGCGGAGAGAGGAGCTGTCCCCGCTGCGCATCGCGCCGTCCTCGCTGCTGGCCTTCCTCGCCTGGGCTCTCGTGAGCCTGGTGTGGACGACCGACCGCTCCGACACGATCCTGGGCTGGCTCTCGCTCTTCGGCTACGCATTCCTCGCGATCACCATCGGACACATCCGCGACACGCTGCAGACCGTCCGCGCGCTGGGCGACACCCTCCGCGTCCTGCTCGGGATCTCCCTCGGCGTGGAGATCCTCTCGGGCGTGCTCCTCGACCTCCCGTTCGCCTTCCTGGATATCCAGGGCAATCTCGCCTCCGGCGGCCCGGTCCAGGGACTGTTCGGCAGCCGGAACATGCTCGGCTTCATCGCCGTGCTCGCCCTGATCACCTTCGTGATCGAGTGGCGCACCCAATCCGTCGATCCGCCTCTCGCGGTGGTCTCCGTCGCCCTCGCCGGCGGGCTGGCCTTCCTGTCGTCCTCGCCGACGGTGCTCGTGCTGGCCGTCGCCGTCGGAATCGTCACGGTCGCGCTCACCATCGTCCGCCATACCGCCCCGGCCCGTCGGAACCTCGTGCAATGGACGTTGGGCGTCCTGGTCGCCCTCGCACTCACCGTCGCATTCGCCCTGCGTCACCAGATCATCGCGCTGCTCGACGCCGGATCCGACTTCTCCATGCGGGCCGAGCTGTGGAACATGATCCTCGACTTCGTGGCCGTCAAGCCCATCACCGGATGGGGCTGGTTCGGCGACTGGGCCCGAGGAGAGTATCCGTTCACGTTCATCAACTTCCAGCTCGACGACCGGCATCAGAGCGCGCTAAACGCCTTCTTCGACGTGCTGCTGCAGCTCGGCGCGGCGGGGTTGGTGCTGTTCCTCCTGCTCGGCGGCATCGCGCTGATCCGCTCCTGGCTGGTCGCGAGCGTCCGCCGCTCCGTCGTGTACGCCTGGACGCCCATCACGCTCGTGACTCTCGCGGTGGACTCGATGTTCGAGAGCTTCACACTCGTCGGCGCGGGGTGGTTCATGCTCGCCCTGTGCGCCCTGCGCGCCGGGCAGTCCCGCTCGTGGCGCGAGAACATCGACGCCGCGCATACCGGCGCCATCCCCACTCTGCGCCCGCAGGAGTGACGGCGCGCCGTCAGCGGACGGTGGGGAGCTTCTCCGCCCAGGCGAGGGCGTCGCGGACGCCGTCGTCGACGGAGCGCTCCGCGCGCCACCCCAGCACCTCGCGCGCCCGCTCCACGATCGCGAAGGCGCCGGCCTGGTCCCCGGGTCGGCGATCGGTCTCGACGACGGGCAGCGGGTCCCCGGTCACCCTCTCGAAGGCCTGAACCAGCTCGCGGACCGTGACGCCGTCGCCGGTGCCCAGGTTGATCACCTGATACGGCTGCTCCGGCGTCGCGACATCGTCGAACCGGGCCACCGCCGCGACGTGCGCGAGCGCGAGGTCCCAGACGTGGATGTAGTCCCGCAGGCCCGATCCGTCGCGGGTCGCCCAGTCGGTGCCGGTGATCTGGAACGGCTCCCCCGCCGCCCGCGCCTGCATGATCTTGCCGAGCGCATGCGACGGCGTGGGATTCTGCAGTCCGGTCCGCAGCTTCGGGTCGGCACCGATCGGGTTGAAGTAGCGGAGCGCGATGGCGCGGAAGTCGCCGGCTGCTGCGGCGTCGGCGAGGATCTGCTCGACCATGGCCTTCGTCGCCGCGTAGGGGCTGGAGGGGGCGAGGCGGCCGCCCTCATCCACGCCGTCGCCGGTCTCCCCCGCGTAGATCGAGGCAGACGAGCTGAAGACGATGCGCGCGATGCCGGCGTCGCGCAGGCGTCGCAGCAGAGTGATCGTCTTGCCGACGTTGCTGTCGTAGTAGCCGAGCGGATCGGCGACGGACTCCGGCACGACGATCCGGGCGGCGCAGTGCACGACGGCATCGATGTCGGGGTGGTCCGCCAGCAGCCGGTCGAGGACGTCTACGTCGGCGATGTCGCCGACGTAGAGGTTGCGTCCCTCACCGAAAGCCGCCAGCCCGGTGGACAGATCGTCGAGCACCACGACCTGGATCCCGGCCTCGATGCACGCCGTCGCCACGGTCGATCCGATGTAGCCGGCCCCGCCGGTGATCAGTACCTTCATCGCGGTCAGTCTAGCCAGCCACGCCGAGCGCAGGGGATCGGCTCTCCGCAGATCCGAAGGCGACCACCGGTAGGCTACTCACTGCTCGTCGAGTCCCGCGCTGCCCTCCGGCAGCGGCCGCGGCATCAACAACGGAGAACCTCCCTGTGGCCCACGTCCTTCAGAACGTCGTCTTCCCGCTCGATCGCGACCCCGATCTGCTCCCGCTGTACGCAGACCCGGAGACGTGGTCCGTGATCGAGGAGGAACCGGTCCGGGTCTCCAGTCGCGCGCATCTCGGCAACATCCTGGGACGGCACCGCGCCCGGATCGTGGCCGGTCGGCGTGTCTCCCTCGGAACCTACTTCAACGCGTTCCCCGCGTCATACTGGCAGCATTGGACGAGCGTCCGCGAGGTGCAGCTCACCGTACGGACCACGGGGCCGGCGACCATCCTCGTCTACCGCTCCAACGGCGGCGGTGTGCGCCAGCGCGTCGCCACGCGTGAGGTGACCGGCGAGGCCACCACGTCGTTCGACCTCGACCTCACCCAGTACAGCGACGGCGGCTGGATCTGGTTCGACATCGTCGCCGACGAGAAGCCGGCCGTGCTCGAGGGCGCGGAGTGGACCACCGAGCAGTCCCCCGCCCGCACCGGGAAGGCCTCTCTCGGGATCACGACCTACAACAAGCCCGACTACTGCGTCGAGACCCTGAGGGCGCTCGCCTCCTCTCCGGATGCGCTGGAGTTCGTCGACCGCATCTTCCTCGTCGACCAGGGCACGCAGCTCGTCGCGGACCAGGACGGTTACGCCGAGGTCGCCGAGCGTCTGGGTGAGACCCTGCAGGTCATCCGCCAGGGCAACCTCGGCGGATCGGGCGGCTTCGCCCGTGCGATGCACGAGTCCCTGCAGCGCCCCGAGAGCGACTTCGTGCAGCTGCTGGACGACGACGTCCGCATCGAGCCGGAGTCGCTGCGACGCTCCATCGTCTTCGGTCAGTTCGCCACCACGCCCGTGCTCGTCGGCGGACACATGTTCGACCTCCTCGACCGCCCCAAGCTGCACGGCTGGGCGGAGGTCGTCGACGAGGGCCCCTTCATGTGGCGCAACCTCTACCAGGAGAAGATGCCGCACGACTTCGGTGTCGCCAATCTGCGCCAGTCGCCGCTGCTGCACATGCGGATGGACGCCGACTACAACGGGTGGTGGATGTGCCTCATCCCGCTCGACGCGGTCCGCACGGTGGGACTGTCGCTCCCTGCGTTCATCAAGTGGGACGACGCGGAATTCTGCCTCCGTGCCGGCGAGGCGGGCTTCCCGACCGTGTCGATGCCCGGTGTGGCGCTCTGGCACGTCTCCTGGGTGAACAAGGACGACTCGATCGACTGGCAGGCCTACTTCCACGCCCGCAACCGGATCGTCGCCGGGCTCCTGCATTCCGGAGCACCCCGGGGCGGCCGCCTCATCGTGCACAGCCGCCGCGTGGACCTGAAGCATCTCATGATGATGCAGTACTACCCGGTGGCGCTGCGCAACCGGGCTCTGCGCGACGTGCTCTCCGGACCCGACCATATGCGCCGAAACCTAGGCACGGCGATGCCGGCCGCACGCGCCCTGGCCGCCGAGTACCCGGAGACGGTGATCCATCGCGACCCTGCCCGGGTGCTCCATTCCCGCCGCGGCCGCCAGGTCTACAAGCGGCTGCCGAAGAACGAGTTCGACAGCCCGACCGGCGTGCGACTGCGGATCTTCACGCTGAAGACGCTCCTCTCGCACTGGGTGCACCGCCCTGACCCCGCGAACATCGCTCAGCCCGAGGTGGAGTTCGGCAAGGGCGACGCGCACTGGTGGCGCCTCCCGCTGTATGACAGCGCTCTCGTGAGCGCCGCCGACGGTTCCGGGAAGAACATCTACACGCGCGACCGCGCCAAGTACCGCCGCATGCTGCGCGAGTCCGTGCGCCTGCACGCCGAGCTGCGACGACGGTGGCCGGAGCTCCAGCGCCAGTACCGCGCCGCTCTGCCGGACCTGGTCTCCGCCGAATCCTGGCAGCAGGTCTTCGAGGAGAAGGCATGACCGCCGACGCCCGTCCCTTCGATCCCTCCTCCGCCGCGATCGTCATCGTCACGTACAACCGCTCGCATCTGCTGACCGGCCTGCTCACCAGCATCACCGCGATGGACCCGAAGCCGGGCCACGTGATCGTGATCGACAACGCCTCCTCGGACGATACGACCGACGTCGTCGAGTCCTTCCGAGACGACATCGGAACCGACCTCGTCTATCGCCGTCTCGACGTCAACACCGGTGGCTCCGGCGGTTTCAGCGAGGGCATGCGCACGGCGTACGATCTCGGCGCCCAGTGGATCTGGATGATGGACGACGACGTCGAGGTGCTCCCGGACGGTCTCGCCCGGATGGGCGCCTGGGCGCCGCGATTCAAGAGCATCCAGGGACGGCGCTACGACTACGACGGCAGCGAGTTCTACTGGCAGTACCGCATCGCGGAGCGCATGGGCATCCCGATCCCGTTCGCCCCGGCGGGTTTCGACTCCTCGGGGTACAAGGAGATGAACAGCGGCTGCTTCGAGGGCATGTTCATCCACCGCTCGATCGTGCAGCGGATCGGCCTCCCCGACCCGCGCTTCTTCATCTACTGGGACGACCAGATGTACGGGTGGCTGGCGTCTCGCCTGACCACCGCGGTCATCGTCGACGAGTTCGTGCTGCGCCGCACGCGCGAGATCCGGCA
Source organism: Microbacterium sp. UBA7513 (assembly GCF_002478345.1). Lineage (NCBI taxonomy): Bacteria > Bacillati > Actinomycetota > Actinomycetes > Micrococcales > Microbacteriaceae > Microbacterium > Microbacterium sp. UBA7513. The sequence continues at coordinate 99,563 of NZ_DLNJ01000012.1, read as the reverse complement.
GTGGGACATGGGCATCCGGCACATGAACGCCTCGAGCAACGCCTACCGCTACTACATCATGCGCAACCGAGCCTTCATCAAGCAGTACTACCGCGTGCACGGCGTCTACAACCCCGTGCTGTTCGGCCTCGGGACGACCGCGACGTTCTTCAAGGAGCTGATCCGGCTCGTCTTCGTCGAGCGCACCGTCCGCGGCACGAGCAACCTGTTCCGCGGGCTCAGGGACGGTGGCCGCATCGGTCGCGATCGCACCTGGGAGCCGATGAGCCCCCTGGAGGCCTGAGATGGACGAGCCCCAGCCCGAGGTGCGATGGGCCCCACTTCCCCCCGCGCCGAAGCGCACCGGTCGGGTGTGGCTGATCGTCGGTCTCAGCGTCGCTGCGCTCGCGATCGTCGGTATCCTGCTGTTCTTCCTGCTCCCGCGCGACGGTGGCCCCGAGCCCGTCGGCAGCACGAGTCCGTCTCCGACGGCCACCCCCTCCGAGACGCCCACCGCCACTCCCGCTCCGACGACGACCCCGGAGCCGACGCCGATCACGACGGCGCCCCCGATCGGCGATCCGACGATCGAGGTGTTCCGCGACAAGGTGTCCGGGTGGCTGAACTCCGCCGATCGGGGTCTCGACATCGTCGCCGGGGCGAGCGGTCAGGATGCGCTTCCCGTCGTGGACTCCCTCCAGGAGGACGCCCAGCGCCTGGGCGACGCCCTGCCGCCGTCCTCCATCCAGGACTCCTGGCGCTCCGGCGTGGAGACCTACGCCCAGCGGCTCACGGCACTGCGCGCGGCGGTCGAGGACGGCTCGGGTGCGTCAGCGGCCATCGACAGCGCGCGCGCTGCGGCGGCAGACCTGCGCAGCCTCGTGGGACTCTGACGCCCCGGGGTCCGAGCACGATTCAGACGGAGTAGTCCGCGTTGTAGCGGTCGAGCACCTCGTTGATCGGGGCATCCAGGGCGAGCGTGCCGCGGTCCAGATAGAGTCCCCTCGTGCAGAAGCGGCGCAGATCGCGCTCGTTATGACTGACGAAGAACAGCGTACGACCGTCTGAGAGCAGCTCGTCGATGCGCTTGTAGCACTTCTCACGGAAGGCCTTGTCGCCCACCGCGAGGACCTCGTCGACGAGCAGGATGGGCTCGTCGAGCTGAGAGACGACGGAGAACGCGAGGCGCACCTTCATTCCGTTGGAGAGGTGCTTGTACGGCGTCTCCTCGAACCCGGCGAGCTCGGCGAACGCGATGATGTCGTCGTATCGGCGGGCCACCTCGTCCTTCGACATGCCGTGCAGTCCTGCAGTCAGCCGGACGTTCTCCCGGACCGTCAGATCGCCGACGAAACCGCCGGTGATCTCGATGAGCGGAGCGACGCCGCCATTGACGCTGACCGAGCCCTCATCGGGCAGCAGCACACCGGCCACGAGGCGGAGCAGCGTCGACTTGCCTTGCCCGTTCCGTCCGACCACGCCGATCGATTCGCCCGGCTGCACCGTGAACGAGACGTCGCGGAGCGCCCAGAACTCCCCGGGACGCGACCGCCGGGATGCCCCGGCGAACAGGTCCTTGAAGCTGCGCTGCCCGCGACGGTTGCGGCGGAAGCGCACACCGAGGCCCTGCACGTCGATCGCGGCGTCCATCACAGCTCCTTCAACACGGGGCGCTCGAGACGCCGGAACGCCCAGACGCCGAGCGCGAGGATGAGCAGGCACATCACGGCGCTGACCGTGAGCGTGAACGGGTTCCACTGGTCCGGGAAGAACGGCATGCGATACAGCATGAAGATCCCGGCGAGCGGGTTGAAGGCGCCGAGCGTCTGGAAGACACCGGGCAGGTCCGTGACGTTGTAGATGATCGGGGTGGCGTAGAACATCGCCCGGAGGATGAGCGCCGTGGTGCGCTCGAGGTCCGTGTAGAGCACGCACAGCGGCGCGACCAGCAGGCCGAGGCCGACGAGCAGTACCGTCTGCATGAGGATCGCCACCGGCACCCAGAGCACGCCCCAGCCGATCTGCACCACCTGGTCGGGATGGCTCTCGAACAGGAGATTGACCACGATGAACAGCACCAGCACCGGCAGCGAGAACAGGAACTCCATGCCCTTGCTGAGCACGATGCGGTTCACCCAGATGGAGCGCGGGATCGACGTCGAGCGGACGAGACGGGCGTCCTTCTTGAACGCCCGCGTGAAGTCCGACACCGAGCTGTTGAACCACACCCACGGCAGCAGCGCGCTGATGAGGAAGATGATGTACGGCTGCTCACCGACGTCGCGACGGAACACCTGGGTGAACACGAACCAGTAGATCGCGCTCATCACCAGCGGGTCGAGAACAGACCACACGTAGCCGAGGAAGCTCGTCGCGTACCGGACCTTGAGGTCACGGGCCGACAGCAGCCACAGCGAATGCAGATAGCGCCGGGGCGTCCCGGGCGCCCCGACAGCAGCGTGACTCACGATTCCGAGTCTAGGAGAGAGTGTTGTTCCAGAGCGACAGCGCCGACCCGATGGCCATGTGCATGTCGAGGTACTGGTACGTGCCCAGGCGACCGCCGAAGTGGACGTCCTTCTCCCCCTTCGCGAGCTCGCGGTAGGCCAGCAGGCCCTCGCGGTCAGTCGGGGTGTTCACCGGGTAGTAGGGCTCGTCGGTGCGCTCGGCGAAGCGGGAGAACTCCCGCATGATGACGGTCTTGTCGGACTCGTAGACGTCCTTGCGCTCCGGGTGGAAGTGCTTGAACTCGTGGATGCGCGTGTACGGCACGTCCATGTCCGGGTAGTTCATGACGCTGGTGCCCTGGAAGTCGCGGACGTCCAGCACCTCCTGCTCGAAGTCGAGCGTACGCCAGCTCAGCGCGCCCTCGGCGTAGTCGAAGTAGCGGTCGACGGGGCCCGTGTAGACCACCGGGACCTGCCCGACGGTGGCCTTCTTGTTCAGGGCCTGGGACTCGTCGAAGTAGTCGACGTCCAGCTTCACCTCGATGTTGGGGTGGTCGGCCATGCGCTCCAGCCACGCGGTGTAGCCGTCGGTGGGCAGCCCCTCCCACGTGTCGTTGAAGTAGCGGTTGTCGTACGTGTAGCGCACCGGGAGCCGGCTGATGATGTCGCCGGAGAGCTTCTGCGGGTCGGTCTGCCACTGCTTCGCCGTGTAGTCGCGGAAGAACGCCTCGAACAGCGGGCGCCCGACGAGCGCGATGCCCTTCTCCTCGAAGTTCGTCGCGGACTTCACATCGAACTCGCCCGCCTGCTCCCTGACGAGCGCACGGGCCTGGTCCGGCGTGTACGCGGCCTGGAAGAACTGGTTGATCGTCCCGAGATTCACCGGCATCGGGAACACGACGCCCTTGTGGGTCGTGTAGACACGGTGCACGTAGTTCGTGAACGACGTGAAGCGGTTGACGTACTCCCACACCGTCGCATTCGACGTGTGGAACAGGTGCGCGCCGTAGCGGTGCACCTCGATCCCGGTCTCGGGTTCCGCCTCGCTGTAGGCGTTGCCGCCGATGTGGGAGCGGCGGTCGATGACGGTGACCTTGCGGCCCGCTTCCGCGGCGCGCTCGGCGATGGTGAGGCCGAAGAAACCCGACCCGACGACGAGAAGATCCATCAGGCTGCCGTCCCCACCACGAGACGCGGCGTCCCGGACCACAGCGCGGCGTCCGTGGCCGCGCGACCGTCCACGAGGAGCTTCACTCCCGGCAGCTGGGCCGGGCTGAGCTCACGATAGTCGGCGTGGTCGGTCTGGAGGATGGCGAGATCAACCGGTCCGCCGAGGTCGTACGGCTCGAACCCGAGTCGACGCAGTTCCTCGTCGGTGTACAGCGGGTCGTGAACGACGACCTCGGCACCGCGGGCGCGCAGCGCCTCGACGGTCGGGAACACACCGGAGAAGGCCGTCTCCTTGACGCCGCCGCGATAGGCGGCTCCGAGCACGACCGCCCGCAGACGGCTCAGGTCGCCGAGGATGCCTTCTGCCTGCGCCACCAGGCGCTCCGGCATGGAGGCGTTGAGCTGGCGCGCCACCCGCACGATGTCGGCGTCGGGGTCGGTGGAGAGATACAGACGGGGGTAGACCGGGATGCAGTGCCCGCCCACGGCGATGCCCGGGCGGTGGATGTGGCTGTACGGCTGCGAGTTGCAGGCCTCGATCACCTTGTAGACATCGATCCCGTGGGCAGCGGCGAACAGCCCGAACTGGTTGGCCAGGCCGATGTTGACGTCGCGGTACGTGGTCTCGGCGAGCTTCGCCATCTCGGAGGCCTCGGTCGTGCCGAGGTCCCACACGCCGTTCGGGCGAGGGAGATCGGGACGCTCATCGAACTGCAGGACCGCCTCATAGAACTCGCGGGCGCGACGGTTCCCCTCGTCGGACAGTGCGCCGATGAGCTTCGGGTACTTGCGCAGGTCGGCGAAGACCCGCCCGGTGAGCACGCGCTCCGGCGAGTACGCGAGGAAGAAGTCCGTGCCCTCCGTCAGGCCGGAACCCTCCTCGAGCATGGGCTTCCAGCGGTTCCGGGTCGTCCCCACGGGCAGCGTCGTCTCGTACGACACCAGGGTGCCGGGCGTGAGGTGCTCGGCGAGCGAGCGCGTCGCCGAGTCCATGTACTGGAAGTCCGGCTCCCACGTCTCGTCGTTCACGAACACGGGGGCGACGAGGACGACGGCGTCGGCTCCCGGGATCGCCTCGGCGTAATCGGTCGTCGCGCGGAGCCGGCCGGCCGGAACGAGCTCCTGCAGCTTCTCCGCCAGGTGGGCCTCACCGGGGAACGGCTCCTGCCCGGCGTTGATGATGTCGACCGCCTTCTGGTTGACATCGACGCCGATCACATCGTGACCGGAGGAGGCGAACTGGACGGCGAGGGGAAGCCCGATCTTTCCGAGGGCCACGACGGCGATACGCATGGGGTCCAGTCTATGGGGCGCAGCATGGGCGGACTCCCAGCGACGAGGTCCCCGTCAGATGTCGGCGCCGTGAGACTGCAGCGCCTCGATGACCCGCGTGGCTGCGTGACCGTCGCCGTACGGCGCCGCCGCGGTCTCCTGTGGGCGAGGACGGGTCACGCCGGCTGCGATCTCCTCCGCTGTGTTCGCGAGCACGTTCCAGCCCAGCTCGACCGTCTCCACCCATTCCGTCTCCGTGCGCACGGTCGTGCAGGGGACGCCGAGGAGGAAGGCCTCCTTCTGAAGCCCGCCGGAGTCCGTCACGACGCCCGCGCTCGACAACGCGGCGGCGATGAGATCCGGGTAGGCGAGCGGCGGGTGTGCGATCAGGGACCCCTGCGTGAGCGGGATGCCGTGCGCCGCCGCCTTGGCAACCACCCGAGGGTGCGCCAACAGGACGACCGGCTTGTCCAGACCCGCGAGACCCGCTGCCACCTCGGCGAGACGAGCGGGGTCGTCCGTGTTCTCGGCGCGATGGATGGTGGCGACGTAGTACCCCTCCGCCTCCAGATCCAGCTCCTCCAGCAACATCGAGGGCCGCCCTGCCACCTCATCACGCACCTCGAACAGCACATCGGTCATGACGTCGCCGACGAGCACAGTGCGGGCGGAAAGCCCCTCCGCTTCCAGATGATCGACGGCGACCTGCGTCGGGGCGAGCAGCAGGTCAGCGGCGTGGTCTGTCATCACCCGGTTGTGCTCCTCGGGCATCCGGCGGTTGAAGCTGCGCAGACCCGCCTCGAGATGCGCGACGGGGATGTGCATCTTCACCGCGCTCAGCGCCGCGGCGACCGTGGAGTTCGTGTCGCCGTACACCAGCACCCAGTCCGGACGGTGCTCGTCGAAGACCGCGTCGAGCGCGGCGAGCATCGCGCCCGTCTGCACGCCATGGGACCCGCTCCCGACCCCGAGGTGCACGTCCGGTGCGCCGATCCCGAGATCGTCGAAGAACACGTCGGACAGCATCGGATCGTAGTGCTGGCCGGTGTGCACGATCACGTGGTCCACTCCGGCGGCGAGCGCCGCCTTGTGGATGGGAGCGAGCTTCACGAACTGCGGGCGGGCGCCGACGACGCTGACGATCTTCACGATCGCCGACTCTACCTGCCACTCTGACCGGTCCACACCTCTACAATGGGGAGCCTATGGCCAGCGCTACCGTCACCGAGGCGCGGACGCCCCGACTGGACTCACTGACCAGCCTGCGGTGGTGGGCCGCGCTCGCCGTCTTCTTCTTCCACGTCCGCAACGTCGTCCCCCTCCCCGGGGTGATCGGCGACGTCGCTAGGTACGGCAACTTCGGCGTGGCGTTCTTCTTCATCCTCTCGGGATTCGTGCTCACCTGGTCGTGGCGTCCGACGGTCGGCATCGGAACCTTCTATTGGCGACGCTTTGCCCGCATCTATCCGCTGCACATCGTGACCCTGATCGTTGCGATCCCGGTCTTCTACAGCTACTCCCCTGACCCGCAACAGACCTGGGTGAAGCCCTTCGACATCGCGGTCCTGGTCCTGTGCGTGCTGCTGCTGCAAGGCTGGTCCCGCGACCCGGCGGTGCTCTTCGCGGGGAATCCCGCTGCGTGGACGCTCACGGCCGAGATGTTCTTCTACGCGATGCACCCCTTCATCACGCGCGTCCTCAAGCTCCTCTCGAGCCGCGCTGCGCTGTGGGCGGCGGTGGGCGTCCTCGGCCTCAGTGTCGGAGCCCGTGCGCTGATCATCCTCGATCCCGCCGGGTGGCTCGCCGGCTTGCCCTGGCCCATCCTTCGGCTCAACGAGTTCGTCATCGGGATGTGCCTTGCCTGGTCCATCCGCCTGGGGTGGCGGCCACGGATACCGGTTTTCGTGCCGATCACGCTTCTCGTCGCTTTCCTCCTTGGGCTCCAGATCTTCCAGAGGGTGCCGTATCTGGCTCCCGTTTACGACGTGCTCGCCTCGTTCGTCAGTGAGATCATGACAGCCCTCTTCGCTCTGCTGATCTGTGCTTTCGCCGCCGCGGATCTCGCAGGGAAGACGCGGATCGCGCGTTCACGCCCCCTGGTGCTCCTCGGCGAGTGGTCTTATGCGTTCTACCTGATCCACGCCACACTGATCTACATCGTGCTGGGCTCTCTGGGCCCTCAGCACGGAGTCGCCGGCGTGATCTGGATCCTCGTCCTTCTCGGGTCCTCGATCATCGCGGCATGGGCTCTGCATGCCTTCATCGAGCGCCCGGTCGAGAAGCGCCTGCGCGCATGGCAGAACAAAAAGGTCGAGCAGCGCGCGATGCGCCGGAACGACCGACGGCCGACGGAGGAACCCGTGATCGAGGAGCGCCAGTGACCACGAAGACGCCGCACCTGCTGTATGTCGCATGGGGATACCCTCCCTCGCGTGGGAGCGGTGTCTATCGCGCCTGGGCGACGGCGAACGCCTTCGCTCGAGCGGGCTGGAAGGTCACGGTGCTGACCGTTCCGCGCGAAGTGTTCGAAATGTCCACAGGCGTCGATCTGACGCTCGAGGCGCAGGTAGACCCGGCCATCGAGATCATCCGAGTTCCGTTCACCTCTGGCGCCTTCGCGAACGACCTCGGCGAATGGTCGTGGCTGCGCGCGCATGCTCCCGAGGTCTGGAACACCATTCAGTCCTGGCGCGGTCAGCGTTCCTTCCCGGAACGCAATTACGGCGGGTGGCGTCCGGTCCTGGAAGAGGCAGCTCGGCGGATCCATCACGAATCCCCCGTCGACCTCACCATCGGTACAGCGAACCCGAACGTCGATTTCATCCCTGGTCACGTGCTGAGCACGGAATTCGGCGTGCCCGCTGTCATGGACCACCGGGATGCGTGGGCTGTCGACATATACTCCGGACGGCGAGTGATCGAGCCTCGCAGCCGCGCCGGCCGGTGGGAGCGCACGCTTATCGAGGACGCCGCGGAAGTCTGGTTCGTCAACACTCCGATCCGGGACTGGTATGCCGAGCAGTATCCCGAGTTCTCCGACCGTTTCCTGGTCGTAGAGAACGGCTATGACAACCCGCTGGCTTTCCCTCCTCGCGACGGCCGGGATGACGGGCTGGTCTTCGGCTACATCGGCACGATCTCCGGCGCGATCCCTCTGCAGGAACTCATCGACGGCTGGGCCCTCGCTCGGGAACGGAGCACTCTCGTGCGCGACGCGCGGATGGATCTTTACGGATACCTGGACCACTTCGGTGTCCCCGGCGCCAACATGGTGCAGGCGATGGAGCGTTTCGAGGAGAACGACATCAGGTACCTCGGGCCAGTGGGACGAGCCGACATCGCCGCGACGTACGCGACGTTCGACGCCCTCGTCCTGACGTTCGGCGCGGGGCGCTTCATCACCGGCGGCAAGGTCTACGAGTACGCCTCCACAGGGCTGCCCATCGTCTCCGTGCACGACCCGGAGAACGAGACGTCCCGCACGCTCGCCGACTACCCCGGATGGTACGGTTCCGTCGCGATGACGGCCGAGGCGATCGCCGACGCGTTCATCGCGACGGCCGAACACGCGGCGACGCAGAGCGACGACGACCGGACGACGGCACGCACGTATTCTCAGCGGTACTCCCGTGCCGCGCAGCTGACGCCTCGCATCGAGGCCTGGACGAAGCGGATCGCCGCTGGGGAGGTCGGACGATGAACATCCTGCTCCTCTCCCCCGGCGGCTCGTTCGCCTCGGCCCTGGAATCGCTGCCGCTGGACCGGGAAGGTGACCGTGTGACGCTCGTCACCGCTGTCGCGAGCGATGCCCAGGACGCGAGCCCGCTCATCCGGCTCGGAGCGGCGGCGCTCCCCTCCCGCAGTCGGCTCGCCAGAGCGCTGGAGTCATCGGTGATAGGGCGCAACATCAAGCGGCTGAGCCCGCTCGACGGGAGCCGGCGTTTCGCGGCCGCCGCTCGTCGGAGCGCGGAGCTGCGACGAGCGGTCGCACAGGCAGACCTCATCGTCGCGCTCGAAAGGGACAGTGTGCTTGCAGCTTGGAAGGCCCTGCACGGGTGGGCGCCCGCCGGAACACGAGGCGTCTTCGGCCTCGCCCCCGCCCGCGCTCTGCTCACCTCGCGGCGTCCGGCAGCCTGACCACGCCCTGAGGCGATCGAGTCAGTCCCGCGGCGCTGCCAAGCGGGAGAGGATCGCCCGCTCGACCGCGACATCTCGCTCTGAGGAGAGCGTCCGTGACGCCGCGTCGGCCGACCGCTTGAACGCCTCGATGTCGTCCGAGGTCACCTTCCGGATCGATGCCGCGACATCGCTTCCCGAATACCCCCCGGTGACCAGTCCCAGATGCTCATTTTCGATGAGGCGATCCGTCTCGACCGACGGGCCGAACACCACACCCAGCCGGGCTTGCACGAAGTCGAAGAACTTGTTGGGGAGCATGTACCGGTGGTTCGGCGTGAGGGGCGGGAGGATGAAGACACCCAAGTCGAAGGGGTTGAGGGTCTCCGGCAGCGTGTCAGGTGGCACGGGGGCATGCAGGGTCGTACGAGGGCTGGCGGCGATGCGCGCCTGAAGATCCCTCCAGTAGGAATCCCCCTGCCGGGAGGGGATCAGGTACAAGTCCAGTGAGTAGCCGTCCCCCAGTTCGTCGACAGCATCGATGATCGCCTCGATGTTCCTCCCCGGCACGGCGCCGCCGCTGTGGACGAGGCGCACGAGACCCTTGCGAACCGGTGAGGGCTGCAGATCGGGCCGATGGGCGATGGCATTGCGGACGATCTCCGGAGTGACGGCGAACGCATCCGCGTACATCTCTGCGATCGAGTCGTTGATCGTGGTGGCCGCGTCGACCCGCGGGAGGTACTCCGCGCACACCCAACGCATGAACGGCGAGATCAGAAGCCGCCAGGAGAGGACATGAGTGCGTTCCTCCGGCGCCCACTCGTGGAGGTCGCACCAGATACGCGGTGCACCCTGAACGCGGAACGCCAGGGGAAGCGCCCGCGCTTCATTGGCGACCACGATGTCGAACTCACGGTCACCCAGGAGTCGAAGAGCCTCCTTCAGCGCCGGTGCTTCGAGCTCTACCGAACGGTAGCGTCGCAACGCGAGCTTCAGGACCCCGGACGGCGTCTGCGGGAGCGACGGCAGCTGTCGGGGAATCTCGATGTGCGCAACGGCGCCCGCTGGTCGATCTCCGTAGCAGAGGGTCGTGACGTCACCGAACTCGGCCAGAACGTCGAGTTGCCGGAGGACGCGGGAGTCGGACACCACCTCGGAGAAAGAGATGCACAGGATGCGAGGGCGGGGGGTCTCAGACGCCACGGTTCTCCTTTCCGTCCGCGGGATCGGTGACCCCGAGGAACGTCGCCAGCACGGCCGCGGATCTCCGGCCGTCATGTACCTGCTCCACAAAGCGTCTGCCGTCGGCCGCGAGGCGACGCGCCGAGTGCGGGTCGGCGAGGATCCCGCGAATCGTCTCACCGACCCGGTCGAACCGGGACTCGACGATGGGCAGGTCGATGCCGGTGTGGACGCGGACCGCCGCCCGGACATCCTCATGCACATGACCGATCACCACGCGCCCGGCGGCCATGGCCTCACAGGCCGCCACCCCGTAGTCTCCGAGACGGAACTGATCCAGGACGATGTCGGCGGAACCGTACACCGCTGGCATGTCCGCCGACGCTATGCCCTCGAGCTTCGTGTAGCGGATGAGTCCTTCGGCGGCCAGCTCCTCCAGTTGGCTGTCGACGGACTCGTCGCCCTTCATCGCGGAGTTGCTCGGTACATAGGCGACGACCGGGACGTCGTGGCGTAGCGGTTCCGAGTCGGTCCTCCATCGCGAGGGATCCACGACGACGGGTAGCCACTGCGACCTGGGGACGTCGAGCAGCCCCGGCGTCGAGACGAACGACGGATACGCGGAGTCGAGGATCATCTGGCGCCGACGCTCCGCATTGGCCTGGAGTGTCGCCGTCGCCGCACGGGGATATCGACCGCGCGCCCCGAAGGGGGAATCGGTCTCCCAGGCGGCGTGCGCACTCGGTACCCGGATGTCACTGCCGTGCCACAGCAGGCCGACGTGAACGCCTCGGGCGGCGACGTCGTCCAGGACGTCCAGCGGAGACCGCCAGGGCCGGGGACCAAAGAGGTGCCGTCCCGACTCCACGAGGACGTGCGTGAACCCCTCGACGATGGCGCGCCGCTGGCGCGATTGCCATCCGTGCGCGAAGAGGTAACCGGAGTCGGGCACGGTGACGTCCGACGGGAAGCCGAATCTGTCCGTGCGCTCGTTCGAGGTCATGTAGTTCACTGCGCCCACACCCGGGAGATGGGATTCCACAGCGTGCGCCCACTGGTGCGCCTGGCCAGCCGAGTTCGTGGGTGCGATCAGCAGACGCACTTCCGCCTCGGGAGCAGACGCGACCTGCATCCTTCCCTGATCCCAGCCGAGAGTCCCGGGCATGATCCGGGCGAGCAGAGGATCGGGGATGAGTCCGGTGACGGCACGGACCGCTTCGACGGCGTTGTTGCGCAGGCTCATGACGCCCTCTCTCAGGCGAGCCCCGCCAGCTTCGCCTGATCGGCGAAGGCGGGGCTGGCGGCGACGACCTCGGCGAAAGTGCCCTGCGCCGCCACCGTCCCGTCCTGCATGAAGAGGATCTGATCCGAATCCATGATCGTGCTCAGGCGGTGTGCCACGGCGATCACGGTGACATCGCCCCTGAGGTCGCGGATGGCTGCGGAGACGTCCGCCTCGGTCTTGGTGTCCAGGGCGCTGGTCGCTTCATCGAGGACGAGGACCAAGGGATCGCAGTAGAGTGCGCGCGCGATGCCCAGCCGCTGACGCTGTCCGCCCGATAGCGTGAGCCCCCGCTCCCCCACACGCGCCTGGAGACCGTCGGCACGCTGCTCGATCACGCTCCAGAGCTGTGCGCGACGAGCGGCATCCTCGACACGCACGAGGTCGACGTCATCACCCCAGGTGAGCGCGATGTTCTGCGCGATCGTGCCATCGAACAAGGTGACTTCCTGAGGCACATACCCCACGTGGGATCGCCATGCCTCGAGCACGTCCTCGAGAGGCTTGTCGTCGATCGTGATCGATCCCTCGGTGGGGGTCAGCAGCCCCAGGAGCAGGTCGACCAGGGTCGATTTGCCGGCGCCGGACGCACCGGCGATCCCGACGGTCGTCCCGATCGGGATGCGGATGCCCACATCGCGGACCGCTGCCACGTCGCTGCCCGGGAACGTGAACCCAACTCCGGAGAGCTGGAGGAGCCGCGGTGCCCCCGGCAAGGGTTCTTTACCCAGCTGTTCGCGGTCTGCAAGGAACTTCTTCGACGCCTCCACGTCGGCGATGACGGCGTCCACGTAGGGGGTCGACGTGATCGTTCGGGTGATGACGGACTGGAAGCCCGTGAGGGAAGGCACGAGACGGAAGCCGGCGATACCGAACAGCGCCACCGCGGAGATCGCCTGATCGATTCCGCCGACGAGGAAGGCAGCTCCTCCGACGATCACGAAACCACCGATGATCGCAGCGTCGAAGATGAAGCGAGGAACCGCCGAAAGGAATCCTGCGTTCGCGCGAGCCCGCGCGGTGCGCTGCCGGTTCACGCGGATCACCTCGCTCACTTCATCCGCCTTGCCCCGGAGCGTGATCTCTTTCAGCGATGCCACCATCCCGGAGATTAGCGTGGCCACACGAAGAGACGAATTGCGCGCTACACGGGCCGCCTGGCGGGTCTTACCGCTCAGGACGAGGTATTGGAGGACGGCGATCCCTCCGAGATAGACGATCGTGACGAGGGCCGTCACCGGCTGGGCGACGACGATCACTGTCACCACGCCCACCGAAGTCACGATGAGGCCGGGGAGCGTGGTGGCGGGGAGGAGGAACCCGGCGATCACGCTGGCGATGCCGGTGTCAGACATCTGCACGATCTGGGCGCTGTTTCGCGAGATCCGATCCGTCCATGATGAGCGGATGTAGGCGCCGAACAGCTCTTGACCGACAGCGAGCTCGTAGGAGGCGAACCGTCGCGTCGCGATCCACTGCAGCCACACGTTCGCCGCAGACTTGGCCACGACGATCACCGCGAGCACCAGAATGAGCCAGAGAACCTGATCAGCCTGAACCGTGCCGATGAGGGGGAGGACGATGTCGGTTCTCGTCACGCTGGCGGCGAGGGTGAGCGCGAGCAGCATCAGCGCGACGACGTCGACCAGAGCCAGGACAGAGGTCACCACGGCGAAGATCCCGAGGAACTTCTTCGCCGACGACGGGAGGAAAGGAAGAAGACGGCGAAGCGTCCGGACGAGCTGGATCATGACTCAGATGACGACGGCATCACCGCTGCGTGCGGAGCTTAGAGCAGCCTCCACGACAGTCAGCGTCCGCAGTCCCTGCTCCATGGTGACGACGTCGGTCTGCTGCCCGAGCACGGCATCGCGGAAGGCCTCATGCTCGACGCGCAGCGGCTCGCGCTTGGCGAACGCGTAGCGCGTGACGTCTCCTTCGGAGACCCCGCGGAAGGAGGACACGGATTCCCATTCGAGGGGGATCGTGCCGTTGGCGTAGAAGGTGAGGTCGCCGGTGGAGGTGTCGGCGACGAAGGCGCCCTTCTCCCCCGTGACGACCGTGACGCGCTCCTTCATCGGGCTCAGCCAGTTGACGATGTTGTTCACGATCACGCCGTTGGCCGTCCGGCCGGTGATCGTGATCATGTCCTCGTGCTCGCGACCGCTCTTGAACGCGGTCTGGGCGAACACCCGCTCGTAATCGCTCTGCACGACCCAGGCCGTGAGGTCGACGTCGTGCGAGGCGAGGTCCTTCGCCACGCCGACGTCGGCGATCCGCGACGGGAACGGACCCTGCCGGCGGGTGACCACCTGGTACACGGCGCCGAGCTCGCCGGCTTCGATCCGGCGACGCAGCTCCTGCACGGCGGGGTTGAAGCGCTCGATGTGCCCGACCGCCCCGACCAGTCCGGCCGCAGCGAAGGCGTCAACCATGCGCTGGCCGGCGTCGACCGTGTGCGCGATCGGCTTCTCGACCAGGGTGTGCACGCCGGCGGCCGCGAGCTTGAGCGCCGCGTCCTCGTGGAATCGCGTGGGAACGGCGACCACGGCGATATCGATGCCGGCGCCGATGAGCGCGTCGATGTCGGGCAGGATCTCCAGGTCGCCGGCGACGCCGTGCGGGTCGCCACCGGGGTCGGCGATCGCGACGAGCTCCACACCGTCGAGCTCGCGGAGCACGCGGGCGTGGTGGCGGCCCATCATCCCGACGCCGAGGAGGCCGGCGCGCAGGTCCGCCATCAGGCACCCGCCTTCGCGACGGCGTTCACCGCGGCGACGATGCGCTCGAGGTCGTCCTGGCTGAGTGACGGGTGCACCGGCAGCGAGGCGACCTCGCGCGCCGCACGCTCGGTCTCCGGAAGGTCGAGCCCGGGAGCGAAGTGCGCGAGCGACGGGAGCCGGTGGTTCGGGATCGGGTAGTACACGCCGGCGCCGACGTTGTGCTCGCTCTTCAGCGCGGCCACGAAGCCGTCCCGGTCCTCGGGGACGCGGATCGTGTACTGGTGGTACACGTGCACGGCACCATCGGCGACCGGCGGGACGACGACGCCCTGCAGGTTCGCATCGAGGAAGGCCGCGTTCTGCTGACGGGTCTTCGTCCAGCCGTCCACCTTGGTCAGCTGCACACGACCGATCGCGGCGTGGATGTCGGTCATCCGGGCGTTGAAGCCCACGATCTCGTTCTCGTACTGCCGCTCCATGCCCTGGTTGCGCAGCAGCTTGACCTGACGGGCGATCTCGTCGGTCGCCGTGGTCACCATGCCGCCCTCGCCGCTGGTCATGTTCTTCGTCGGGTAGAGGCTGAACATGGCGAACTCACCGAACGAGCCGACCGGGCGGCCGTCGAGCGACGCGCCGTGCGCCTGCGCCGCGTCCTCGTACAGGGCGACGCCGCGCTCGGCGGCCAGCGCCTCGAGCTCGCGCATGCGGGCCGGGTGTCCGTAGAGGTGCACGGGGAGGATGCCCTTGGTCTTCGGCGTGATCGCGGCGGCGACCGCCTCGGGGTCCAGGGAGAACGTGTCCGGCTCGATGTCGACGAAGACCGGGGTGCCCCCGGTGAGCGCCACCGAGTTGCCGGTCGCGGCGAACGTGAAGGACGGCACGATGACCTCGTCGCCCGGGCCGACGCCCGCGGCGAGCAGACCGAGGTGCAGGCCTGCGGTGCCGGAGTTGACCGCCACCGACGGGCGGCCGGGCACGAAGTGCGCCGAGAACTCCTGCTCGAAGGCGGCGACCTCGGGGCCCTGCGCGACCATGCCGCTGCGGAGGACGCGATCGACGGCTTCGCGCTCTTCGTCGCCGATGAGGGGCTTGGCGGGGGGAATGAACTCGCTCACACGGTCTCCTTGGTCAGTGTTCCGTCGGTCTCGATGAAGCGCGCCCCGGTCGCGGGGCACACCCAGGTGTGATCGTCGTCGCCGCGGGTGAGCGGGACACCCGCCTCGCCGACCCAGCCGATGCGCCGGGCCGGGACGCCGGCGACGAGGGCGTGCGCCGGGACGTCCTTGACGACCACGGCGCCGGCCGCGACCGTCGCCCAGGCGCCGATCGTCACCGGGGCGACGCAGGTGGCACGGGCGCCGATCGATGCGCCGCGCTCGATGGTGACCCCGACCGGCTCCCAGTCGTGGGCGCTCTTCAGGCTCCCGTCGGCGTTGATCGCGCGGGGGTAGGTGTCGTTGGTGAGCACGACGGCGGGGCCGATGAACACGCCGTCGCCGAGCTTGGCGGGCTCGTAGACGAGGGCGTAGTTCTGCACCTTGCAGTTGTCGCCCATCTCCACACCGGTACCGATGTACGCACCGCGACCCACGATGCAGTTCTCGCCGAGGCGGGCCTGTTCGCGGACCTGGGCGAGGTGCCAGATGGAGGATCCGTCGCCGATGACGGCGTCGGCGGACACATCGGCGGAATCGACGATCCGCACGCGGGAGGTTTCAGTCACGGGGCTCCTTGCACGCTGCGCGATGAGGCAGCACTGACGAGATTCTACTTGCCGTTGCTCCGCGAACCTCGACGCGCGCCGCGAACGACTTCCGCGGCGCGGGCGCCGACGGTGGTGAGCGAGGCGTTGTCCACCGCCCACGCGGCCCGAGCCTCCCGGATGCGCTCGGTCTCCCCCGACGCCCACTCGCCGAGCAGCCGCCGCATGGCCGCCGCCACCTCCTCCGGGTCGAATCCGACGGCTTCGCCGAGTCCGCCCGCACGCACGACCTCGCCGCCGGTCTCCGCGCCCGTGAAGAGCACGGGGGTCCCGACCGCGGCCGCCGCATACGTCTTGGTCGGTCGGGCGAAGTCGTAGCCGATCCCGGGGACGATGCTCACCAGCGCCCCGACAGCTCCACGGATCCACGAGGCCGAGGTCGCGGGGCCGACGAGTCCTCCGAAGTGCACCCGGCCCGGTGCGAGCCGTGCAGCGAGTTCCTTCAGCTCTGCCTCCACGGCTCCCTGTCCGAAGAACCGGAGCTCGACGTCCTCATCCGGGAGCAGAGCGAGCGCACGGATGAAGACGTCGGGTTGCTGCCACTCCGACATCGTGCCGGTGTAGACGAAGTAGGGCCGCTCCGCTTCGTGCGGGACGACGTCGGGACGGAAGACCGCGGTGTCGATCCCGTTGCCCACCGTCACGACACGCTCCGGTCGCCCGCCGATCGCGGCGAGCCGATCGGCGACCTCCGTGGAGACCGCCAGCGACCGTGCCGCGCGGCGCAGGACGAAGCGCTCGACGAACCGCATGACCGCCACCACCGGGCCGGGGGCGTCCATCGAGGCGACCGCGTCGGTCCATACGTCGCCGGGGTAGTAGACCAGCGGGCGTCGAGTGAGGAAGGCGGCGATCGCGGCCGCGAACCCGGTCGTCGGCGGCGCCTCGGCGACGATCACGTCGCTCCGCCGGACCAGCAGCCGGAAGAAGAGGGGCACGTCGAACGACAGGTACGGGACGTACCCGCGGATGGCTCCGCTGCGGTCTCTGAGCACCGGCGCGCGACGCACGACCACGCCAGGGGCATCGGCGATCACCGTGTCCCGCGGCGGCTTCGTGCTCAGGACGGTGACATCCGTGTCGGCGGCCAGCGCGTGGGCGAGCGCCTCCATCCGGAAGCTGGCGGCGGTCACCTCCGGCGTGTAGAGCCGTGTCGCGATGACGGCGCGTCGTCTCCTCGACATCCTGCCCCTGCTGTTCGGTGGACCGGCGCCCGAATCGACACCTGACACAATAGAACCATGTCCTCGAGCGTCCCCGCGCCTTCCCCCGCCGATCCTCGCGCCTGGGTCGTGATCCCCCTCTACAACGAAGCCAGCGTGATCGGCGGCGTGATCGAGAGCCTCAAGCCCCACTTCACCCACATCGTCTGCGTCGACGACGGGTCCAGCGACGGCTCGGCGGCGGAAGCCGCCGCGGCGGGGGCGCACCTCGTGCAGCATCCGGTCAATCTCGGTCAGGGGGCAGCCCTGCAGACGGGGATCGACTTCGCTCTGGCACACCCCGAGTGCGATTACATCGTGACCTTCGACGCGGACGGCCAGCACCGAGTGGAGGACGCCCTCGGCATGCTCCAGCTCGCCAGGGACGAAGATGTCGCCATCGTGTTCGGCTCCCGCTTCCTCGACGACCGGACCAACCCCGGATGGATGAAGAAGGTCATCCTGAAGACGGCCGTGTGGGTCACGAACCTCACCACGAGCCTGAAGCTCACCGACGCCCACAACGGGTTGCGCGTGATCCGCCGGGACGCGGCCGAGGGCATCGAGCTCAAGCAGGACCGCATGGCACACGCCACCGAGATCGTGCTCGAATTGGGGCGGACCCGTCTGCCATGGAAGGAGTATCCCGTGGAACTCCTCTACACCGACTACTCGAAGGCGAAGGGCCAGAGCGTGTTGAACTCCGTGAACATCCTCGTCGACCTGGTGGTGCGCTGATCATGTGGATCCAGGTCCTTCTCATCGCCGCGATCGTCATCCTCGCTGTCTTCATGATGCGCCGCACCGGCGCCGACAGCCACCTCGCCATCCGGCGCCTGCTCATGGGGCTCTTCGTCGTCGTCGCCGTGCTCTCCGTGCTGTTCCCGCAGTGGCTCAGCTGGCTCGCTCAGCTCGTCGGGGTCGGCCGTGGCACCGACCTCGTTCTGTACGGCCTCATCGTGATGTTCCTCGCCTTCGTGTACTCCCAGTACCGGCGCAACGTCGCTCTGCAGCGTCAGCTCACCCTGCTCGCTCGCAAGATCTCGCTGCTCGAAGCGGAGGAGCACGAGAAGGACGCTAGTCGCAACCCGTGACTTCGTAGAGCGCCGCGTCCCCCACGCGGTCCACTTCGGTGAGGATCGAGGACTCGCCCAGATGGTGCAGACCGTCGTAGGTGGTGTAGTGGTTCTGGAAGAGCACGGTGTCGCCGAAGTCGAGCGCATGCGTGACCCCGAGGTTCTCGATCGCGTCGCAGACGGCCGCGTCCCCCTCCACCAGGGTGCGCGCCAGCAGCGCCGCGTCCGCGCCGTACCGGCCGGTCACGTGCGGGAAGACGACATCATGCCCGGTGTAGGCGAAGAGCAGCCCCGCGCCCGTGAGCGGATCGCCGATGACCAGCGCGTCCTCCGGGAGCTCGGTCTCCAGGCGCTCGAACAGAGCTGCCTCGTCGGGAGAGAGTCCTTGGGACGCACTGTCGAAGCGATAGCTGACATCACGCATGTAGCGCAGATCGTTGCGCACGGCGAGCAGATGAGTGGCCGCCAGGACGGCGACGACCGCGATGAGGATGACGGCCGTGACCCGTCGCCCCGCACGCCAGAGCGCACGCAGCCTGTCGACGACGAGCGTCATCCCGAGAGCGGCCAGTGGAAGCCCCCAGATCGCTAGCAGAGCGGCCACCCGAGTCGTGTCGTCGTACCAGATCCCGACGAGAAAGCTGCGCAGGGGCAGCACCGGGAGCCACGCGGAGGCGATGTAGAGCACGACGCTGACGAGGTAGGAGGACAGCACCCACCAGAGGCGCTCTCTGCAGACGCGCCAGATGCCGAGAAGGACCAGGAGGCCCAGGAGGAGTCCGGTGCTGCGCCCCACGGGGCTGAGGAAGATCACCTCCCCCGTGGCTTGCGCGATCGTCTGGGTGGGCAGCCACTCGTGAGTGGTGACGTTCGCCTTGCTCCACAGCGCCACGAAGGCCACAAACGCGACGACGACGCCTGCACCCACGGCCACTCGGGTCGCCGTCCCCCCGCGACGAGCGACCTCCCACGCGCGCCACAGGGCGAAGGGGAGCAGGAGCACCAGGCCCCCCAGGAGCGCAGACGGATGCCCGAGACCGGTTCCCGCGGCAACGGCGAGAGCGACGAGGATGCGCAGAGTCCGCTCGGGCCAGGAGACTGCCGGCGCGAACGCGAGGAGCACGGCCGCGATCAGGATCGGAATCAGCACTGTGCCGATCAGGTTCGGATAGAGGACGCCCCAGTTGAGGAATCCCAGCGGGAAGACGCTGAAGGCGAAGCCGACCAGCGGAGCCCAAATCGCCGCGTCGGGACGCGAGGGGAAGACGACTCTCGTCACAGCGGCGAGGGCGACGGGCCAGATGAGAGCGATGACGGCGATGGTCACGACGTTGGTCGCGGCCACGACGTCTCCCGCGACGGGGAGCACCAGACTCGTGAGGGCGTGCCACAGCGTCGGATAGAACGATGTGCTGTGGCCGGGGAGCACCATCGTCATGTGGAGGGGCGACGCATCCCCCGTGGCCGCGACGAACTCGACAGCATTCAGGTGGAACAGACCGTCGTAGAGCTGCGAGGGGTCGTCCGGGCTTCCGATGCCGACCATGAGGATGACGACCCACCCGATGAAGGCCGCCGCGATCGCGAGCCACACACCGAGGCCCGTCCGGACATGAGCGATGACTGCCGACCGGCGACCGAACAGACGCAGTATCGCCGCCACTGCCCAGACCACGGCGCTGACGATCCCGACCGGAAGCAGGCTCCAGCGCATTCCGAGGAGAGGAGCGACAAGCGACGACGCGGCCACGATGCCCAGAGACACGCCGATCGAGGCACCGAGACGAACGACGGCCGAGACGCCGCGGAGCATGAGGCCGGCAGGAAGTCCGGGGATCACGAGCAGAGCGAGCGCAGTCACCAGCGCCGGCGTCTGCGCCAGCCAGGCGCTCACGCGTCCACCAGGGCGATGGCGCCCTCGATATCTCCGTCGTAGACGACCTGCCCCTTGCTGATGACGACACCGCGGGTGCACAGCTCCCGCACCATCTCCATGTCGTGGCTGACCACCACCAACGTCTTCCCTGCTGCGATGAGCTCTTCGAACTTCAGACGACACTTCTCTCGGAAGGGTGCGTCGCCGACGGACAGGATCTCATCGACCAGCAGCACATCCAGTTCGACATGGATCGCGACGGAGAAGGCCAGCCGCATGAACATGCCCGACGAGTAGTGCTTGACCTCCTGGTCGATGAACTGCTCGATCTCGCTGAACGCGACGATCTCGTCGTATCTCGCCTCGATCTCGTGCTTCTTCATCCCGAGGATCGCCGCGTTGAGGAACACGTTCTCCCGCCCCGAGAGCTCCGGGTGGAAACCGGCGCCGACCTCGATGAGGCCGGCGACCCGTCCTCGGGTGAGCACCTCGCCCTCATCAGGTTCCATAACACCGGAGATGAGCTTGAGCAGGGTCGACTTCCCTGACCCGTTGAAACCGAGGATGGCCACCGATTGGCCCTCGTCGATCACGAGGTCCACACCCTTGAGGGCTTCGAATGCGCTCGTGAGCTTGCGCCGCTTGATCCAGGACACCACCGTGTCCTTCAGGGAGAACGCGTGGTTGAGCGTGAAACGTTTGCGGGCGCCGTCGACGATGATGCTCGGGCGCTGCGTGGTCTGCATTGTCATAGATCCTGGGCGAACCTTCCCTCGAGCCGACGGAAGACCGCCTGGCCGATCAGGAGCGTTGCGGCGGCGATGAGGAACGCGAAGAGGGTGTTCCACGCGAGTCCGGGGGGCAGGGAGGCCATCGTCTCCCCCGTCGCCGTCACGACGCCCTCTGTCACGGGGCGCCAGAATGCGTAGTGGAACAACTCCACCGCCTGGGTGATGGGGTTCAGGAGATAGATCTCGACGATCCACTGCGGCCATCCCAGTGTGTTCACGACGGCGTCTTGCACCTGAGTCCAGCTGTAAAGCACCGGCGATGCCCAGGTCGCGAGGAGGAGGAAGAGCTCGACGATGTTCTCGGCGTCACGGTACCGGACGTTGAGCGCGCCGAAGAGCAGTCCGAGTCCGAGACTGAAGACCATCACGATCACCACGGCCGCGACCATCGCGAGGAGACCCAAGACGGAGATCTGAGTCAGCCAGCCGAGGAACAGGCACACCACCAGCAGGAGAGCCATCTGCGGCAGGAAATGGACGAGCGCCACGATCGTCGCAGAGACGGCGAAGAGCTGTCGGGGCAGGAACACCTTTCGCACCAGCGGCGCGTTGCCGACGATCGAGGTGGTCGCGTTCTTGAAGGCCTCCGAGAACAGGTTGATGACGATGATCCCCGAGAACAGATACACCGCATAGTTCGGGATGCCACGGTCGAGGCTGAGAAACAGACCCAGGACGACCCAGAAGACGAGGAATTGCGCCCCGGGCCGGACATACGACCATGTCCACCCAAGGACCGAGTTGCGATAGCGGGTCGTGACGCCGGTCCGGACGAGCAGACGCAGCAGGTACCGCCAGCGCACCACGTCGATCAGCCCACGACTCTTTCCGGGGGTGTCGAACTGGTTGCGCGGGACGGCAGCGAAAAGATCTCGGGTTACGGTCACAGGCCCACTCATTCAGGACGCGGCGACGGATACCGCCGCGGAACGAAGCAATTCTAGGTCAGACACGCTGAAAGCCCCCTCCAGCGACGCGCGTCCTGGCGTCGAACCTCACTTCGCGGTTCGATCCGCGAGCCAGCGCCTATACGTCTCGACCGCTCCGGGCGCCCAGATGTCCGGGTCAGCCTCCCCGAGGCGGGCCTCGTCGTCCGTGAGTCCCCGCAGGCGTTCCACGGCCTCCTCGACTCCGCGGATCCGCGTACCAAAGGCGTCCCCGATGACGGTCTCTGCGAATGCGCTGTCGCGAGCGATCACAAGGCAGCCGAAAGCGCGCGCCTCGAACAGCACGGTGCTCGCCTCCCCGACCACCACGGCGGTGGTCTTCAGAGACTCATACACGTCCGGGGTGACGTCGATCTCGATCCCGGCATCCGCCGCGATGCTCGGGTAACGCTGTTCGACGCCGCTGCGCTCGCCGGGATGCGGTCGGAAAGCCACCTCCCACTCGCGATCCAGGGAAGCGCGCAGTGTCGTCACGAAAGCGTCGCTCGCGGCCGGGTCGCTGCGCGATGACACCACGAGGATCCGCTTCGGGCGTTGTGCAGGCGCTGAAGCGACCTGTCGTTCGAGGTGGGGCTTGCCTATCGCGGTCACCGCTCCAGGGTGACGGACGGACCGCGACCAGTAGTCACCGAAGGTGAGCAATTCGTCCGGGATCGCACGAGCCAACGAGGGGTGCGCGAAGACCCGACCGAAGTTGTAGGCGGCGTGCGAAGGACCGATCCAGCCGTGCTGCGGTTCCACGACGTACGCGCCTGCGTCCTTCATCAGCCCAACGGACTCGCCGTTGTACGTGTACGAGCCGTTGTCGTAGAAGACGACACGCGGACGCACGCGGTCCAGCATGCGCTCGAGCTCGGCGAGCTGGAACGGACGGAGCCGGGCATCGCGCATGGCACGTGCCCCGATGGCGGCGAAGGCGTCCGCGGGCCGGCCTAGTCGCTGAGCGAAGTCCGAGAGAAGCGTCATCGCGCTGGAGACGGTGGAGGCCGGGACGGGATTGCCCCGCTCGCGCCACCGCGCGCGAGCCACGGAAGCCTCCATGCTCAGGGTCGGCCGGAACGAGGGCGATCCGAGGGGCGACGGGAGGGGGCGGAGCTGAACGACGACCGCTCCGGGGGTGGCTTCGGCGAAGTCGTCGACGAGCCAGTTGCGAGCCCGGTTCGCCTCGGCAGCGAGGGTGGCACCCGACACGTAGAAGAGGACGTCGTGCGGGCGTGCCCGCCGGACGGCGTCCCAACGGCTCGGCAGGAACCCGCGGAGCACCCGCCGCGCTTCGGCACGTCGTGACCACGTGGATGCAGAGGTCACCGCGACGCTGCCGGTGTCCTGCTCGGCGAGTGCCCACGCGATCTGCACTCGCACCTGCGCCCAGAAGGGCACCGTGGATCCAGGCAGCACCTCGAGCAGACTGTCCGGCATTGCGTCCTCGAGATCGAGCAGGGCGCGGACAGCCGGAGAGGTGCGCACATCCATGTCGCGAGCGTCCTGACTCACAGGTCGCTCCTCTGACCCATGAGCCATTCCACGATACGGAAATCGAACTCGCTGTCGACGTCGATCGAACGCTCAGCCGGCATCTCGAAGAGAATCGTCGACGGGAAGAAGACGACCTGATCGTCCAGGAGGGACGACCGGCGCCACACGTAGATGGAGCCGTTCATATCGAAACAGCGGGGCGCGTCCTGGCGGCGCAGCACGGCGTCGTCCGGGGTCTTGCTCACCGCGACGGTGCCGTCCGGCTGCTCCTCGACGAGATTGAAGTACGGATTGCGGCGCGCTTCGGCACCGGTGATCAGCGACTCGGGCCGTGCACTCTCGAACAGCGCGACCGCGTCGCGGATGTCATCGATCGTCCGCAAGGGGCTGGTGGCGTCGAGGTCGACGCAGACGTCGTACTGGGCCCCGGTGCGCTCCTCTGTGGTGCGCACGGCGTGTGCGATCGCCGGGACCTTCCCCGCCGTATCCGTCGCCATCTCCGCAGGCCGGCGGACCACGCCCGTCGCACCGAAGGCCGGCGCCTGAGCGAGGATCTCCTCCGAATCGCTGGAGACGACGATCTCGTCGAAGAGACCGGTCGCCACCGCCTGCGCGACGGAGTGGCCGTAGAGAGGCCGACCGGCGACGACACGCAAGTTCTTCCCCGGGACACCCTTCGATCCCGCTCGCACCGTGATCGTGCAAATCCTCATCGGCCGTTCCGTTCCCACGCCTGCCTGGCGCGCTCGAGATCCTCTGGGCGTCCGACATCGATCCACTCCTCATGGATCTCGAACGCTCCGACCCGCTGTCCGCCGTCCATCAGGCGCGCCAACAGGCTGGGCATGTCGCAGTACTCGTCCTCCCCGAGCGCCTCCAGGGCGTCGGGTTCCAGGACGTAGATGCCCGCACTCACCAACTCGCTGTGATACGGCTTCTCCGCGAGTTCGACGACGCTGTCGCCGTCGCGACGGATCACGCCGTAGGGGATCTCGAAGCCGTACTCCCGGGCGCCGATGGTCGCGGCGGCTCCGAGGGAGCGATGGAAGGAGAGCATGCGCCGGAGATCCACCTGTGTGAGCAGATCCGAGTTCATCACCACGAACGGAGTGCCCATGCGTCCCCGAAGCTGCGCGAGCGCGCCAGCGGTGCCGAGCGGAGCGGGCTCGTGGAGGAAGCTGATCTCGAGGCCGTGGGCCGTCCCGTCACCGAGGTGCTCTTCGATCAGATGTCCGAGGTGATTCACCGAAACGTAGACGCGTCGGAACCCCTGGCTGCGCAACCGTCCCAGGATGATGTCGATCATCGGCGTCTCACCGAGCGGCACGAGGGGCTTGGGGATGTCCTTGGTGAGCGGATACAGCCGCTGCCCTCGACCGCCTGCCATCAAGACGGCGGGGATGTCGAGCGGTGTCCCGATGCGCTCGTTCTCACCGACGATGTCGATCATGCGCCCTCGCGAGTCCACGACCGCGACGACACGGATACCTCGTTGCGCCTTGAGCGCGGCGATGTCGTCCTGCGTTGCATGCGGGCCCACCGTCGCCGGAGTGCGGTTCATGACCGTCGCCACCGCGTCGCCCAGCTCGGAGCCGGCGATGAGACCGCGGCGGACATCGCCGTCGCTCAACGCACCGATCAACCGACCGTCGGCATCCTCCACGAAGACCATCTGCAACGCCCCCCGGTCGATCCGCTCGAGAGCCGTCCGGATGCTGACGTCGGGCGAGACGACGAGCATAGGTCGATCAACCGTCACGGGACACCCTCCTGTCGGTGATAGGGCGGGCCGGGACACCGACGACCGTCGTCCACGCAGGCACGTCGCGGATCACCACGGCTCCCGCCCCAACCACACATCCCGACCCTACCGTGACCCCTTCGATGATCCGTGAGCCGAGCCCGACATGGACGCCGTCGCCGATCCGCACCCCGCCTGCGACGACGGCTCCCGGCGCGATATGGCTATGGTCTCCGACCACGGAGTCATGCTCGACCACCGCCCCGGAGTTCACCACCGCCCCGGCGCCGATGACCGCCCCGGTGTTGACAACGGCGCCGGCGAAGAGCTGCGCGCCGGGCGACACGGTCGCGGCGGCGTCCACCATCGCGCGGGGGTGAACGACGCTCTCGACTCGGAACCCGAGCGAGACCGCCAGCTCGTGGAGACGAGCACGGGCGGCTACCGGACCGAGACCGTTGAGGACCGCCACATCGTCCGGGTCGAAGGAAGCCAGCACACTGTCGTCACCTAGGTAGGGCACACCGAGTGAGCGTTCCGGAGCGAAGGGTGCGAGTGCGCCTCTGACGACTGCCTCCCCGCCGCGCAGCGCAGCGAGGACGGACCGGGCGTGGCCGCCTGCTCCGAGCAGCAGGAGGTCATGCATCGATGAGATCACCACGCGTGTAGGACCGTGTCGCCGACGTCCCGACGACCTCCCAGAAATCGAAGGAGGTCCGACCGGATGCCGGACGGAAGCAGGCGACGTCGTCTTCACCGATCACTTCACCCGCCGCAAGGTCCCGCACCGCCACGAGGCTGCGTCGGACGACCGCCCGGTTGCCCTCCTCCACCGGCTGGCACCGCTTCTCTGCGGATCCGAGCATGACCGGCACTCGGCGAACGTCAGCCACATAGTCGCGGAGCCCATCGGGGTCCAGGGAGGCGGCGTGATCCGGCCCCTCGGCGGCGACGTCGAAGGTGAAGTGCTTCTCCAGCACGGTCGCCCCCATCCCCACGGCGAGGACCGAGGCGAGCGACCCCAGGGAGTGATCGGAGTAGCCCACTCGATGCCCGAACTCGCCGGCGATCGTCTGCATCGCTCGCAGATTGAGGTGGGAGTCGGCCGCCGGATACTCGGTCGTGCAGTGCAGGATCGTGACATGCGCGGCGAAGTCCCGGACCTCGTCGCGGCGTCGCCACGCCTCGTCCAAGACGTCGGGCGTCAGCCGTGCCCCGCGCTCCAGCGTGCCGTCATGCTGCTGAAGCCCCGCGGCGAGGAAGCGCAAAGCACGGTCGATCTCCGCGAGGTCTGCCATTCCCGTGGACAGGATGACAGGCAATCCGGTGCGGCCGGCGGCGACGAGGAGCGGAGCGAAGGTGAGGTCCCCGGAGGCGATCTTGACGAGCGGGATCCGCAGCTCGTCGACGAGGAAGTCCAGCCCCTGCAGGTCGAAAGCAGTGGAGAGGAACTGGATGCCACGCTCCGCGCAGCGGTTTCGCAGACGTCGGAACTCGTCATGCGTCAGTTCGAGCCGCCGCAGCAGGTCGTGTTGCGATCGATGATCGTCATCGGACGTGCGCTGGTAGTCGGCGAGTCCCGCCGACTCGAGCGCAAGATCGTCGGCGGAGAACGTCTGGAACTTCACCGCATCGGCACCGGAGGACGCGGCGAGATCGACGAGTTCCTCCGCCGTCTCGATCGATCCGTTGTGGTTCACGCCGGCCTCGGCGATCACGAATACGGGTGCGGTCATGAGGTCGACTCCTTCGGAAGGTCATGGAAAGTCTTTCGCGGCGGATGCGGGAGCGCACTCTCACGCAGCACCGCCGCCGCACGCAGCGCGAATCCTGGACGCCCGAAGATCGCCGCCTCCGCCGCTCCGGACCGGCCCTGCAGAGCGGAGCGGAGCGCGGCGGCGATGGCCTCCCTGTGCGGCTCCGGCGTGGCAGTACTCGGAGACAGCGGGCGTCCCTTCTGCCGATCACCGACCAGAACCGCAGGGATCCCGAGAACAGGGGCCTCGAGCACCGTGCTGGAGGAGTTGCCGGCGACCACCGAGGCGGCCGCCATGGCGCTGAGGTATCCGCGCTGGCCGAACGATTCCACGAAATCCACGCGGTCGCCGTTCTCCGCGACGAACGCAGCGATGAGGGCGCGGACATCGGAGGTTCCGATGTCCGAGTTCGAACCTGTGAGCACGATGTGGAGCCCGTCCACCGCGAGGAGGCCCGCGAGCAGCTCCTCGACGAGCTGGTCCGGCGGCGCGACATCCATCACCGCCGGATGAAAGGTGACCAGGGCGGTCGGCTGGGGCAGCCGGATCCCGAACTCCTTCTCCACGTCCGACGGCGACTGCAGGTCCATACCGGCGAGCGCATCGACGATCGGCGCTCCGAGGAAGTACACGCGCTGCGGGTCCTCACCCAGTTGGATGACCCGGTGCCGATGCTCCTCGGTCGAGGCGAAATGGAGGTACGACATCTTCGTGATGGAGTGACGGAGAGCCTCGTCCATCGCTCCCTCGGTCACCTCACCCCCGTGGATGTGGGCAACCGGCACCGAGAGGATCGTCGCGGCCGTGGCAGCGGCGAAGGCCTCCAACCGGTCGCCGAGGACGACCAGCACGTCCGGTGCAAGCGCGGTCAGCGCCTGGGCGAACGCCGGCAGTGCGGCGCCGACGTCGGCGGCCACCGCGGCCCGGGTGTCGTCTCCGGACCAGATCGGCACGGAGGCCGCGATCCGGAATCCATCTCTCTCGATCTCACGCTCGGTTCGTCCGAAGTCGTCACGGAGATGCGTACCCGTGACGAGGAGCTGCAACTCCAGCTCAGGATCCTGGACGATCTGCCGCAGCAGTCCGCGCAACAACCCGTAGTCTGCGCGGGTTCCGGTCAGGACGGCTACCTTCCTCATGCGTCAGCCAGTGCCGGGGAGCTGGGGATGCAGACGACACTCGCGTGCAGAGCCTCTGCCACCGGGAAGCCACCGTGCGGCAGATTCCGGTAGGGGGCCTGGTGCGGGAGCAGGTTCCAGAAGGGACGGCACTGCAGCCCGGCAGCGTTCGTCGCCTCCAGCACATCGTCGCGGGTTCGAGCCCCGTCATCGAGGCGGATCGCGCAGAGCCAGTAGTTGCTGCTCGTGCCGGGTGGCTCCTCGAGGAAGGTGACGCCGTCGAGCTCCGCGAACACCGCGCTGTACTGCGCGGCCAGCCGACGCTTGGCATCGACGAAAGCCGGGAGACGTTCGAGCTGAGCGACGCCGAGGGCGGCGTTGAGGTTGGGCATCCGATAGTTGAAAGCGACCTCGTCATGCTCGAACTCCCACCGGTGCGGCTGCTTGGCCGTCGTGGTGAGGTGCTTCGCTCTGTGGGCGAGCTCGTCGTCGTCGGTGAGGATCATCCCGCCGCCGCCTGTGGTGAGGATCTTGTTCCCGTTGAAACTCAAGATTCCCAGCCGACCGAACGTGCCGGTGTGCTTCTCCCCGACGCGGCTTCCCAGCGATTCCGCCGCGTCCTCCACGACCGGCACTCCGTACTCGTCCGCCAGGGCGACGAGCTCGCCGATGCGCATCGGATGTCCGAGAGTGTGCATCGGAACGATCGCGCCGATCCGATTGCCGGTGACGGGGTTGAGAAGCCCCTCAGAGCTGGTCCGCGCACTGCGGAGCACCGCCGCCACCGCCTCGACCGAAAGCCCGAGCGTTCCCTCGTCGCTATCGAGGAAGTACGGCTGACCACCGGCATGCATGACGGCGTTGGCCGTGGCGATGAAGGACAAGGCCGGGACGAGCACGTCGTCTCCGCGACGCACGCCCGCCAGTTGCAGCGCGACCTGCAGCGCTGAAGTCCCGTTGGACACGGCGATGCCGTGCGCCGCCCCTGTGTAGTCGGCGACCGCGCCTTCGAACTCTCCCACGAACCGTCCCACGCTGGACACGTAGGTCGAGTCGAGGCACTCCATCACTCGCCGCTTCTCCACATCGGTGATGTCGGGAATGTGCAGACCGACGAATTCGTCGTCGCCGACGACCTCGCGCAACCGGTGGACGATCTCTGTGGCGGCACTCATACGATGTAGGCGTCAGTGCGGTATCGAGCGAGATTCGCCGGGTCGGTGAACCACTCCGCCGTCACACGCAGGCCTTCACGGAAGCCCTCCGTGCCGTCGTAGTGCGGAGTCCAGCCGAGGAGCTCCCTCGCCTTCGCGTTGTTCGAGAACAACCGCTCCACCTCGGAGTTCGCCGGACGCAGGCGCGCCGGGTCTTCCGTAGCCACCGCGTCCACGCCCATGACCTCGGCGATGAGGTCGAAAGTCTCACCGATGGAGACTTCGAACCCGACGCCGAGGTTGACGACCTCGCCGACAGCCGCCGTCGTGGTGAGCGCCGCTGTGAATCCAGACACCGTGTCGGGCACGAACGTGAAGTCCCTCGTCGGGGTCAGCGCGCCGAGCTGTACTTCACGCTTGCCCGCGGCGAGTTGGCTGATGATCGTGGGGATCACCGCGCGGGCGGACTGCCGCGGACCGAACGTGTTGAAGGGGCGGATGGTCACTGCAGGCAGCCCGAAGGAGGCGTGGTACGCGTTCACCATCTGATCCGCGGCGATCTTGGACGCCGAGTACGGCGACTGGCCCTGCAACGGATGGCCTTCATCCATCGGCACGTACCGTGCGGTGCCGTAGACCTCGCTCGTCGACGTGTGGATGAAGCGGCTCACGCCGGCGGCACGCGCGGCGTTGAGCAGATTGAGCGTGCCCTGGATGTTGGTCTGGACGTAGAGGTCCGGCGCCGCGTACGAGTACGGGATCGCGATGAGCGCGGCGAGGTGGAGCACCGCGTCACGGTCCCGGACCGCCGACATCATCAGCGCCGGATCGCGGATATCACCGGGAAGGAACTCGATCTCCGCGGCCACCTCGGGGGTGAGCCCGTCGAGCCATCCGCGCGAGTCGAACGAGTTGTACAGGACGAGTGCCCGCACCTCATGTCCGTCCCTGACGAGCTGCTCCGCCAGGTGCGATCCGATGAATCCGTCAGCTCCTGTGAGCAGTACCTTCATATCGCCAGTCTATCGGACCGCCTCCTCCTCACCTGGTGAAAGACAGCGTGCCGTTCGCGAAGGTCTGCGTGCAGGTGGTCGCCGTGCAGGTCTCCGGGCCGGTCGGCCATCCGAGGTCTCCGCGAATCCATCCTCGAGCGCTGTAGAGCTTCATCATCGCCGTGGAGGTCGCGAACGTGCCGCGATCCGAAGAATGGATCCATCCGCCGGTGAAGGCCTGCCCGAAGCCGTTGCCGTTGGGGTCCGAGATGGCCTGCAGGTGAGACGAGGCGTAGCCGAGCGAACTCTTCGCACCGCCCATGGATGTATAGAGGTTCTGGATCGCCGCGTTCTTGTTCGTGAGGAACACGTCGTCGTTCGTTCCCGTGAGGCGGATGGTGCCACCGACGAAAGCCTGTTGGCAGACGTCCCCCGCGCACGTCTCCGCGCCCGCCGGCCACCCGAGCGCGCCCCGGAGCCAGCCGGCGCCGCTGTAGGCATCCATCACCGCCGTGGACGACGTGAACGTGCCCGCCGCGGACGAGTGGATCCAGCCACCCGTGAACTTCTGGGCGAAGCCGTTGCCGTTCTTGTCGGTCACAGTCTGGAGCGCAGCCAGTGGATGGCCCATCGGTCCGTCGGCACCGCCGGCGGCCTGGTACGCCTTCTGGATCGCCGCGTTCTGATTGGTCAGGATCGCGACCGCAGGCGAGCCCGACTCATAACGGATCGATCCACCCATGAACGGTTGCCCGCACGAACCGTTCACGCACGTCTCCGGACCGATCGGCCAGCCCAACGGGCCGCGGAGCCAGCCGGCAGCGCTGTACGCCTTCATGACCGTTGCGGAGGATGAGAAGGACCCGTGTGAAGACGAGTGGATCCAGCCGCCGGCGAACTTCTGCGAGAGACCGTTCCCGTTCTTGTCGGTCACGGCTGTCTCCGCACCGGTCGGCCATCCGAGGGATCCGCGCAGCCACCCCGCGGCGCTGTACGCCGACATGATCGCCGAGGATGAAGCGAACGATCCGGCCGCCGAGGAATGCACCCATCCACCGGCGAACTGCTGGGCAAGCCCATTGCCGTTCGGGTCCGTCACGGACTTCTCCTCCGCGATGGGCCACCCGAGCGGTCCGCGCAGCCACCCTGCCGCGCTGTACCCTGCCATGACGGTCGCCGAGGACGAGAAGGTCCCCTTCGCCGACGAGTGGATCCATCCCTTGGCGAACTTCTGCGCGTCGCCGTTGCCCTGGGGGTCCGTGACGTGCTGCACCAGAGCCACAGGAGCCCCGATCCACCCTGTCGCGCCGCCGATGGCATCGTGCAGACTACGGATCGCCGCGGTCACCTTGGCCCCGTCCGAACCAGCGCTCGGGACCGTCAGGGTACCCTTCGCGAAGGTCTGTGAGCACCCGAGATCGGAGCACCTCTCCGCCCCGGTGGGCCAACCCAAGTTTCCGCGGATCCACCCTGCGGCCGAGTACAGCGACATGATCGCCGTCGAGCTGGCAAAGGTCCCCTGAGCACTCGAGTGAATCCACCCACCTGCGAACTGCTGAGCGAATCCGTTGCCGTTCTTGTCCGTCACCGTCTGGACCGACTTCAGCGGGTACCCCAGCGGGCCGTTCACGCCGCCGGTGGCGTCGTACACCGTCTTGATCGCGGAGTTGGTGACGCTCGCCGCGGGGCCTGCCGCCCCACCCTTCGTGTACTGCAGCGCGCCACGCTGGAACGGCTGCGTGCAGACGTCCCCCGAGCACTTCTCCGGCCCCGTGGGCCAGCCGAATGAGCCACGGACCCAGCCAGCCTTGCTGTACGCCGTCATGATCGTCGTCGACGAGGCGAATGTCCCGGCTGCGGAGGAATGGATCCACCCCCCGTCGAAGCGCTGCGCCGTGCCGTTGCCATTCGGATCGACCACGGTCTGCGTGGCCGCCGCGGCGTAACCCAGCGCGCCCGTCGATCCACCTTGCGCGGTGTAGACGGTGAGGATGTTCGAGTCATCGACGGGTGGAACGACGTAGGCAGGCTTCCCGGTGTCGTACCGGATCACTCCGCCGGCGAAGGTCTGCAGGCATCGTCCCGACGCACAGCTTTCCGCACCCGTCGGCCAGCCGAGGGTGCCGCGCAACCATCCGGCCGCACTGTAAGCCGTCATGACCGTCGACGACGACGCGAACGTCCCCTTGCTCGAGGAATGGATCCATCCCTTGTCGAACTGCTGGGAGATGCCGTTCCCGTTCGGATCCGTGACCGCCTTGGGAGTCACGGCCGGATAGCCGAGCTTGCCACCGAGACCGCCCTGGGCGGCATACGCGGTGTAGACGTCGCCGTAGACCGTCAGCGCTCCGAGAGCACGCGTCCAGGTGATGAGACCCTTCGCATAGTTCCAGGTACACCGGGTCGTCGAAGCCGTGCAGGACGGCTTGGCACCGGCCGCGCCCAAGACCCCACCGGCGCCGCCGAGCTTCGTGTAGAGCTGATTGATCGCGAACAGGGGATCCACGGCCTGCGTGGATCCGAACCAATCTGTGAAGTAGTTGTAGAAGTTCCGGTTGCCGTAGGACGAGCAGCTGTTTCCGCTGCCGTAACCCGCCTTGAGCGCCGCCGAGTTCGGCTGGTAGGGGGTGTAGTAGTAGAGCGCCGAGGTCGCCTTGTTCGCGATCCGGACAGGCGCCGAGCCGCACGAGGAGTTCGGATGCCAGAGGATGTTCCACGTCCGTCCCGGCGCGTACCACTGGAACCACTTGCCTTCCATGTAGATCTGCATCTGGCGCGCCGCGCCATAGATCTGGTGGAAGAACCCGATGTAGTTCGGATCGCACGGCGCCGTGTCCGGGCAGCCCTGCCCGAGTGCGATGCGGTACCGCCAGGCGCTCGGCCAGGTGTGGGTCACGAGCCCCTGCTCCTTCTGGAGCATGACGATGAGAACCTGGGGGTTGATGTCGCAGGCCTGAGCCACGCGGTAGATGATGCGCGCCGCCGACTCGTTCGCCGCGCCCGAGTATCCGCTGCAGTACTGGTCACCGGGACGGGTGACGGTATCCATCCGGAAGTCCTTGAGGCACACGATCGCCTCGTTGTTCTCATCACGCCCACCGAGGCACCGCGAGACCTTGCTGTTGAAGAAGGTCTGAATCTGCGCCTCGGTCATGGTGCCCGAGTTCGTGAAGGTGGCGTCGCTGATGATGTTGCCGGGGGTGAACCCGACGAGGGACGTCTTGGCCAGCCCCGTCTGCGCGGGATCGACGGCGGTGCGCGCGATGGTCGGTGCGACCGAGGTCGCGGCGGAGGCGGCGGTGGCGGGGACCACCGTGCCGATCACCAGAGCGGAGGCAGCGAGGAAACAGGTGAGAAGGCGGGTGACCTTCGTGGTGTTTCGAGAGCGTGGGGCACGTCGAGACATGTGACCAGTGTGACGGAAGTTGCGGGATGATGCCACTGTTGCCACGGAAACGCGATCAGCTTCCGGCGTGTCGCGTGGATGCGAAGCTGGCGTTCAGGTGCTCAGAGGTCTGCGTGCAGACTCCACACCCGCTCCGCGGCGCTCGCCCAGGAGAAGGCCCGCGACCGGTCGGCGGCGAGCACGCGCAGGCGCTCCCTTCCGACGCCCGCCGCGTCCTCGATCGCCTCCGGCAGTGCCTCTTCGGCGACCACCACTCCCCCGTCGGCGAGGACGTCGTGATGACACCCGGACTCCACGGCCACGACGGGGACACCCAGCGACATCGCTTCCACGGCGCGCCAGGGCCATCCGGTGACGGCGTCGGTGGAGACGAAGACGCGGGCCCCGGCGACGACGGCGGCGCGGTCCGACACCTCGAGGGACCCTCGGATGTGCGCGCGACGCTCGGGCAGTCCGGCAGCGGCGGCGATCTCGGCGATGCGCGGTTCCGCGCCTTCCGCCGCCCCGATCACCACGGCGTCGAGACCGGCCGCGACCGCCCCGCGGAACCCGGCGGCCAGGGTGTCCTGCGGGCCGGACAGGACGAGGTACTCCGACGGCAGGCCGAGTGCGTCGCGGCGCGACGTGGCGTCCTCCGGGACGACGAGACCCTGGGGCGGAGCGCCCGCGATGACGCGGATGCGGTCGCCGAGCTTCACGAGGCCGGACAGCCGCTGCGCCATGGAATGCGAGGGGACGACCACGGCGTCCGCGTGCTTCACGGCACGGCGGAGCATCCCGCGTTGCCAGGCGACGGCGCCCCTGGACAGGTGGGACGGCGCCTCCCAGGCCCGCAGATCCCACAGGGTGACGGTCGTCTGGTCGTTGTCGTGCACGCGGTCATGACGCACCAGCGGAGCGAGCAGCGTGGGTGCGTGGATGAGGCCGCCGCCGACTCCCGGGGCGATACCGAGCTGCCAGGACGCGGCGAGCTCACGGCGTCCGACCGCCAGGGTGCGCACCTCTCCGATACCGCGCAGGTCGACGTCCACCCCCGACGGCACGATCGCGTCGACCGTGCAGTTCGGCGGGGCCGTCTGGACGAGCCCGGCTGCGAGATCCCGTGATGCCGCCGCCTGATCGGGGTCGACGACATGGACGAGCTGATCCAGAACAACACGCAGTCGAGCACCCATGCGATCAGGCTAACCGCGGGACGCCGACGACCCCGGGAGCGCATCACCCGTCCACACCGCTACTCAGCGTTCCCACAGCATCGGGAGCGCGGCAGGCAGCGTCGCCGTGCTTGAATGCCAGGGTGAGCGATGGTCGCCTTCCCGTCCGCCGCCGATGGGTCGGGTGGACCGTCGGCCTCGTCCTCGTGTTCCTCGTCCTCGCACTGGGCTGGGTCACGGTGCGCGGCATCGGCGCGGTCGACAACCTCCAGCAGATCTCGAAAGCGACCAGTCAGCTCAAGCAGTCCATCGCCGAGGGCGATCTCGATGGAGCAGCCCCGGTCGCCGCCCGCATCTCGCGCAACGCGGAGTCGGCCCGATCGCTGACGGGAGACCCGATCTGGCAGGCGTTCGCTGTGCTGCCCTGGATCGGCCCGAACTTCCGCGCGGTGAGCGAGGTCGCCGAGATCGCCGACGACGTCTCCACGGAAGCCCTCGGTCCGCTGCTCGACGTCGCCGACGACGTCGACCTCACGAGCCTCGGCTTCGCAGGCGGGGCGATCGACCTCGCCCCCTTCGCCGCCGTCGAGAAGCCGCTCGCCACTGCGAGCGCGGCATTGACCGTGGCGGAGGAGCGGGCCCGCCGCATCGACGCCGACGCCACCCTTCCGCCGCTCGCTGACGCGGTGCGGGAGATGCGCGGCGCCGTCACCCAGGCCGCCACGGCGGTCGGCGCACTGCACGGCGCCTCCGTCCTGCTGCCGACCATGCTCGGCGGCGAGGGCCCGCGCACGTACGTTCTCGCGATGCAGAACAACGCAGAGCTGCGGTCATCGGGCGGCATCATCGGCTCGATCGCGCTCCTGCGCGCGGAGAACGGCAAGGTCACGCTGCAACGGCAGGCGTCGACGCGCGACTTCCCCCCGCTGGACACGGCGCTGCCCCTCAGCGACAGCACCGTCGCGCTCTTCGAGGACCGCCCCGGCCGCTATCTGCAGAACATCACCAGCATCCCCGACTTCCGTGAAGCGGGGCAGACCATCGCCGCCCGATGGGAGGGACGCTACGGGGGGAAGGTCGACGGGGTGATCGCGGTGGACGCCGTGGTCGCCGCAC
This sequence comes from Microbacterium sp. UBA7513, assembly GCF_002478345.1. NCBI lineage: Bacteria > Bacillati > Actinomycetota > Actinomycetes > Micrococcales > Microbacteriaceae > Microbacterium > Microbacterium sp. UBA7513. The sequence continues at coordinate 63,821 of NZ_DLNJ01000012.1, read as the reverse complement.
ACCTCATGCGAGCCACCGGGGATCTCTCCTTCGGGCCCTTCACGGCGACTGCGGACACCGTGACCGACCTGCTCCTCTCGGAGATCTACGCGGCGATCCCCGATCCCGCGGCTCAGGACGCGATCTTTGCCCAGGCCGCCGGCGGGCTGTTCTCGGCCGCTCTGTCCCACGCGGAGCCGCAGGCCCTCGTCCGTGCTCTCGCCGACGCTGCCGGCGAAGGCCGCATCCGGATCTGGAGCGCGCACGAGTCGGAGGAGTCGCTCCTCGCCGCCAGCGCGCTCGGCGGCGCCATGCCGCAGGACGATGAGGACGCCGCGGTGGTCGGCGTCCTGATCAACGACGGGACCGGCGGGAAGATGGACTACTACACCCGCGCCTCGATCGCGACGGCGGTGGGGACCTGCGCGGGGGTGCCGACGACCCGGGTGCGCGTCACCTGGTCGAACACGGCCCCCGCCGACGCCGCCACTTCTCTGCCTCCGTACGTCACCGGGGACGGCATCTACGGCGTGCCGGCCGGCAGCGTGCGCACCCTGATCGCCGTCTACGGTCCGGACGGTGCCCTGCCGTCGCATATCGACCGGGACGGCACGGAGGAGGGCGTGCAGACGACGACCATCGGCGGTCGCTCCGTCGTGCAGCACGAGGTGCTCCTCGCCCCCGGCGCCTCCACCACGATCACGGTGGAGTTCCAGGGCGACGGCGCCGGAGCGCGCCTCACCGAGGTGCAGCACACCCCGTTGATCGTCGCCCCGAAGCTGACCCGCGACACCCTGCAGTGCGGCTCGTGACAATCGCCGACGGATGAGGTACTGTCGACTCACTGGGGAATAACCGGGGTCCGTGAACCTGCCGTGGGGGCAGAGGACTTCGCGCAGTCGGACGCAGGGGTGTGTCCGGAGGCGATTCCGCGTGACATTCTGGGGAGAAATCATGCTGAAGAAACTGGCTGCCATCAGCCTTACCGCTGGCGCGCTCATCTTGGCCGCGCCGACCGTCGCCTCTGCGGCGCCGAGCGACTCCTACCCCTCGCCTCCGGGCGCGAAGGTGGGCGACGCGATCATCGACACCTGTGAGGTCTCGACCGTCGCCTTCGGCGCCGGGTACTTCGAGCCGGCGGAGACCGTCGGCGTGTCCGTCTCGGGGCAGAACGCCGGTGCCGCCGCCATCTCGGGCAACACCGCCGCATCCGACGGCAGCCTGACGGTCACGTTCCGCCCGCCTTCCGACGGTCAGGGCTCCTACGCGCTCGACTTCGCCGGTTCCCGGGCCTACACCGCCACGGTGACGGTGTCGCACGGGAACGCCGCTGCCTCCAGCTGCGACCACGATCCCGGCACCGCCGCGCCCGCCGGGACCGAGCTGCCGCTCACCGGCGGCACGGAACTCGCGCTCACCGGTGGATCGGTGTCGCCGTGGATCATCGGCGGCGGAGCAGTCGCTCTGGTCGCCGGTGGCGCCCTCGTCGCCGTCGGAGCCGCGCGCCGCAAGCGCGCCTGAATCGCGCGCCGCATGCGCGCCTGAGCCAGGTCGCCGCCTTGCGCGGTGGCCGGCTGGACGACGGTGATCCCTCCCCCTCCGATCACCGTCGTCTGGCGAATCCGGTCATGCACCGGACGGCCCACGGGCGATGTTCCCGAGAACATCGCCCGTGGGCTGCGTCGTCCCCTGCGGACTCAGGGAGCGGGGACGGGGGTCTCCGTCGGCGGGTGCAGCTTCTGCTGCAGCAGCTCGTGGATGAAGCCGTAGTTCGGGTCGAACTCATCGACGCCGTTCTCGGGTGTCAGTTCGACGGTCTGGACCGGCTGCTCCTTGGCCTTCAGCATGAGGTCGAAGAACTCCGGCAGCTTGCCCTGCGGAAGATCGGTGCTGATGAGCGCCGTGCCCGCAGCCGCCACCTCGTTGAAGCGGGTGAGGACGGTCTGCGGAGTGAACTGGGCCAGGATCGCCTCCTGCAGCTCACGCTGCCGCTTCATGCGGTCCCAGTCGCTGGTCGTGTAGCGCGAGCGGGCGTACCACTGGGCCGTGTCGCCGTCCATGTGCTGCTGCCCGGGCTCGATCCAGCCGATCGCCCATTCGTTCACGTCCGTGCCGGACCAGCCTTCCGGCGGGCCGCCCTTGGGCAGGCGCTCCGTGACGGTGATGTCGACGCCGCCGAGAGCATCCACGAGGTCGGCGAAGCCGTGCATGTCGACGAAGACGTAGTACGGGATCTCGATGCCGAGCACGCCCTCCGCGGCATCCTTGGTCGCCTCGATGCCCGGCGCCGAACCCGTGGCCTCCGCATCCGGATAGAGCCCGGTCCCCTTGTCCTCCCGGCAGACCTCCGCGGCGTTGCGGACATGGTTCATCCACCCGTTCCAGCCGCAGGTGGACGACCCGTGGCCCTGGAAGCCGTCGGGATAGAGCTCTTGCATCGGGCTGCCGTCGCTGAACGGCGCGTGCGGGAGCTCACGCGGGATCCCGGTGATGGTCACTGCTCCGGTCTCGGCGTTGACCGAGACGACGGAGATGCTGTCGAAACGCATCGAGTCGCGGCCGTCCCCGCTGTCCGCGCCGAGCAGCAGGATGTTGTAGTAGCCGTCGCTGGGCGGGAGGCTCGGGCCGCTCTGCCCGAAGATCGCCCCGACGCTGCCGCGCACGGAGCCCACCGCGGTGGCCGCGTAGCCCAAGACGCCTCCGACGAGCCCCAGCAGGACGAGCGCGACGACCGGCACGAGGAACCGCGACGGCGCGGGCACCTTGACCAGGCGGACGAGGCGGAGCGTGTCGAAGGTGAGGACGATCCAGAGGACCACGACTCCCACGAGCAGCACCTGCACGAGCGTGAGCAGGGCCGCCGATACGAAGCCGCCACCGATCGTGAGCCAGAGGAAGACGGGGCGGGCGAACAGCACCAACGCGACGGTGACGATGGCCAGGAACCACGTGGTCAGGATGACGCCGAGTCCGAATCTCCCCAGGCGTCGATTGCCAGCCAGGACCTGCGCGGACCCCGGCAGCAGGACGTTGAGACCGACGAGCCACCAGGCGCGTTTCGACATGAGCCCGGCGTCGGCCGTATCCGGGTGTCGCAGCGGCCGCGTCTCGATGAGCGGACGTCGCGTCGCGCGCGGGGGCGCAAGGGTCACAGCGAGCCCTTCAGCCGATCGTTCTTCTCCTCGACCTGGGCCTCGAGGTCGGCGGCATAAGCCTCGACACGGTCGGCCAGCTCGTCGTCCGCGGCACCGAGGATCCGGGCCGCGAGCAGACCCGCGTTGCGCGCACCGCCGATCGAGACCGTCGCGACCGGGATGCCCGCGGGCATCTGCACGATCGACAGCAGCGAGTCCATACCGTCCAGGTACGCGAGCGGCACGGGGACCCCGACGACGGGAAGTGCCGTCATCGACGCGAGCATGCCCGGAAGGTGGGCGGCACCGCCGGCGCCGGCGATGATGACACGCAGGCCGCGAGCTCGGGCTTCCCGCGCATAGGACATCAGCTTGTCCGGCGTGCGGTGGGCCGAGACGACCTCGACCTCGTGCGGGATCCCGAAGTCGGTGAGCGCCTGGGACGCGTCGCTCATGACGCGCCAATCGGAGTCGGATCCCATGACGACGCCGACCAGAGGGACGGCGGAGGAGTGCAGTGGCTCGGTCACCAGATCAGGCTACGGTCTCGCGCTGGGAGAACACCCGAGCGGCACACGTCTTTTCCCGTGCGCCGCCGCGGGAATCCTCAGACGAAGGCGGCCGCGGCCGCCCTGGCGACGTACACCGCGTCGTCGAGGTCGTCCCCTGCGATGTTGACGTGACCCACCTTCCGACCGGGACGCGGTGCCTTGCCGTACGTGTGGATCTTGGCGTCCGGGTGCGCGGCCATCGCCGCCTCGAAACGGTCCCCCAGCGTGCCCTCCACGGGACCTCCGAGGATGTTCACCATGACCGCCCAGGCCGCACGAGGCCGAGTGTCGCCCAGAGGCAGATCAGCCACGGCACGCAGGTGCTGCTCGAACTGTCCGGTGACGGCGCCGTCCTGGCTCCAGTGCCCGCTGTTGTGCGGACGCATCGCGAGCTCGTTCACGAGGATGCGCTCGTCGTCCGTCTCGAAGAGCTCGACCGCGAGCATCCCGGTCACGCCGAGGCCCTCCGCGATGCGACGACCGATGTCCTCGGCGACCTCGGCGAGACGCTCGGTCGCCGCGGGCGCCGGGGCGATCACCTCGGCGCAGACGCCATCGCGTTGCACGGTCTCGACGACCGGATACGAGATCATCTCGCCTCCGGGTCGGCGCGCGACCTGCTGGGCGAGCTCGCGGACGAAGGGGACGAGCTCCTCGGCGAGCAGGGCGTCAGAGCCCTCGAGCGCATCGAGCCAGTCCTGCGCCTCGACACCGGAGCGCACGACCCGCACGCCCTTGCCGTCGTATCCGCCCCGCGGCGTCTTGACCACCGCGGCACCATCGTGCTCGTCGAGGAAGCGCTGCAGCTCATCGGCGGAACGGACCGAGGCCCACTCCGGCTGCGGCACGTCGAGCTCCGCCAAGCGGGCGCGCATGACGAGCTTGTCCTGCGCGAACTGGAGGGCATCCGGTCCGGGATGCACCGCGATCCCCTCGGCGACGAGGGCACGCAGCACCTCCTGCGGCACATGCTCGTGATCGAAGGTGAGGACGTCGACGTCGGCGGCGAAGGCGCGCACGGTGTCGAGGTCCCGGTAGTCGCCGACCGCTGTGGCGGCCAGGCCCGCGGCCATGCCCTCCTCCTCGGCGAGCACCCGCAGTTCGAGACCGAGCTCGACCGCCGGAGCGATCATCATCCGTGCCAGCTGTCCTCCGCCGATCACGCCCACACGCAGCGCCATGTGCCGCCTCCATTCGTCATGCCCATTCTTCCGCACGCTCGCTGGTCCGGGGAACGGCGAAGCGAACGGGCCGGGAGGCGGTCGCGAGTTCGCGCTCAGGCGAATTCGTCGCCGCTCGCCTGGGCGTCGCGATGGGCGAGGATCTGCCCGACCTCGATCTGATCCGCGAGCGTCTCGTGCACGAGGGTGACGTTCGGGACGTTCACGAGACGGAGAGGCGCGTCCACGCCGTTCGAGAGCGTGATGGTGCCGCAGCCCCACATCCGCTGCAGCGGACCCCGGCGGACACCGATCGTGTAGCCGCGGGCGTGCGACATCTCGCGGCGGTTGCGCGCGCCCAAGCCCTGGGCTGCGATGACACGACGGGTCGTGATCGTCGTCGTCCGCGAGTACCAGACGATGAAGGGGATCACGACGGCGACGAGCACGACGACCCCGGCGGCGGCGAGCAGCATCCAGTCCTCGAAGCCGGCCGGAAGGTTGCCGTAGAAGTAGGCGGTGGCCCCGAAGGTGGCGACGAGCACGAGCGCCGACCAGAAGAGCCGGCGAGCGTGGCCGCGGAAGCGCGCGATGAGCAACTCCTCGGCGGGAGTGCCGGGCGGCGGCATCAGCGGGCGTCCGCCGAGCGTCACGGGCTGGGTCACACCCCCATTGTGCCCGCGATCGCCGACAACACCGTCCGCGAGACGGCGTGTCCCCGCGTCACGCGGGCCGGACGTGCACGACGTCACCCGCGGAGACCGCGTGCACGGTCCCCTCCGCCGCGACGAGGAGACGCCCCTCGTCGTCGATGCCGACGGCGACGCCCTCGAGCAGGGACCCGCCGGGGAGCGAGACGCGCACGGCTTGTCCGACCGTCGCGCACCGCGCGGTCACCGCCGCATGCAGACCGCTCGCGGTCGCGTCGTCCGCCGCGGCGAGCGCGCGGAGGTGGCCGTCGAGCGCCGACACGTAGGAACGGAGCAGCTCGTCCTCGTCGACGACGATCCCCTGCACCGCGAAGGAGGTGGCCGTGGGAACCGGAAGCTGCGTCGCGGTCATGGCGGTGTTGACGCCCGCCCCGACGATCACGGCCGTCGGCGTGACCTCGGCGAGGATGCCGCAGATCTTCCGGCCGTCGACGAGGACGTCGTTCGGCCACTTGAGGACGACGGCGGCATCAGGAAGCTGTGCGGCGACGGCCTCGGACATGGCCGCCCCGGCGGCGAGCGGGATCCAGCCTCGCGCCGCCGGCTCGGCAGGCAGATCGCGGAGGAGGACGCTCACCGCGAGCGCCGAACCCGCCGGGGCCACCCACCGGCGATCCAGCCGCCCCCGTCCGGCCGTCTGGTGCCGGGTCAGGAGGACCGAGAGGTGCGGCCAGGCGTCGGCGTCGTCCGCGTTTCTCCGCAGGTCGGCGTTCGTCGATCCGGTCGCGTCGACGACCTCGAGACGCGGTACGAGCGCAGCGGAACGTGAGAAGTCGCCGCTCATGCGTCCTCGTCGTCCGCCTCGTCGTCGTCATCGTCCGCATCACCGCGGACGGCACCGATCTCCCGGTCGCGCCACCGCTGCCACTCCCCCATGAGCCGGTCGACGGCGGCGTGGAACTTCTGCGTCGCCACGCCGGGGGTCGTGTCGCCGAAGTAGTGGCGCACCCACATCTGCAGGCGCGCGACGGCCGCTTCGTCCTCCCGCACGCGCTCGACCTCGGCGACGATGTCGTCCGCCGCCTCCGCGGACAGCCATTCGCAGTCGGAGAGGTAGCCGGTGGTGTCGACGGCGGCCTCTTCGTCGACAGGGCGCGTGATCATGAGCGGCTTTCCCGCCGCGAGGCGGTCGTACACCATGGCCGAGATGTCCACGACGGCGACGTCGGCGGCGGCGAGCTGCCAGCCGAGCTCGGGGCCGTCGTCGTACACGTGCTGCGCGGTCGGGTCGGCCGCGTTCGCGGCGGCGATGGCCGCGACGATGCGCCGATGCGCCGCCCCGTAGGCCTCGTCGACGACACCGCTGCGCGGGTGCGGGCGGTAGATGACCCGGTGCTCGCCCGTCGCGAGCAGTCGCGCCACCAGGCGCTCGCCGTGCGAGGCGATGGAGCCGTAATGCGCGCTGGGACGATCGCCTTCCCACGTCGGGGCGTAGAGGACGACGAGACGGTCGTCCGGCGTGTACGGGAGCGAGCCGGAGTAGTGGTCCGCCTGGGGGCGTCCGATCTCGATCGTCCGGCTCTCCACGTCGTAGTCCCACAGCGTCCGCGACAGCCGATCCCTGGCCGCCTGACCGGCGACGAAGGCGTAGTCGTAGGCCTTGTACTGATTCGTGGTCATGTACATCTTGTCGGACTCGCCGTGATTGATGAACACATGCCAGCGACGGCCGTACCGGAACATCTGGAAGTTGCGGGTGTTCTGATTCACGTAGAGGACCAGCCGGATGTCCTGTGTGGCCAGGAACCGCTCGAGATCGCGCACCTTCGGCACGAACGCGACGGGCGGGCCGTCCTCCTCCAGCAGCTTCTCCGCGCCGGTCGCCTGGCGCGCGAGCACCACCACGGGCCACCGCTCGGCGAGCGCGGCGAGCGGGCGGTACCACTGCCGCATCTGATACATGTTGACCGCGCCGTCTGCGAAGTACACGGCGACCCGGAAGTGATCTGCCGAGTACGGCGCCTGATCCGCCAGCCGACGGCGGACACGCTGCACCGCGGAGCGCGAAGCGAGCGCCCGCCGAAGGAGACGGTAGGCCTTCTTCGCGTCAGACAGTGCACCCATCCCTCCAGGATAGTTCGTCCGCTCGCGGCCCCCGCTGAGCCGCGACCACCGCGCTCTGCCTGGGAGGGCGGGGCAGGAGCGGCGTGACATGATCGACGTGTGCCAGCCAACGGATCCCCCGCCCCCGTCACCGGGGTGTCCTTCGTGATGCCGGTGCTCAACGAACGCGCCTACCTGGAGCACGCGGTCGCGTCGGTGCTCGCTCAGGAGGTCGGGGTTCCGGCCGAGCTCGTCCTCGCGCTGGGACCGTCGTCGGACGGCACCACGGCCCTCGCCCGCCGACTGGCCGCTGCCGACGACCGGATACGCCTCGTGGACAACCCCGCCGCGCACATCCCCGTCGGACTCAACGCCGCGATCCGGGCCAGCCGCTACCCCACCGTCATCCGGGTCGACGCGCACTCCGAGCTCGCGCCCGGCTACGCGGCCCGTGCGCTGCAGACGCTGCAGCGCACGGGGGCGGCCAACGTCGGCGGCGTGATGCACGCCGAGGGCCGGACTCCCTTCCAGAAGGCCGTCGCCCGGTTGTACAACTCCCCGGTCGGCCTGGGCGGCGGCGCGTATCACGGCGGCCGCGTCGAGGGCGAGGCGGAATCCGCCTACCTCGGCGTGATGCGGCGGGAGGTGCTCGACGAGGTCGGTCTCTTCGACGAGTCGATCCGCCGCGGCGAGGACTGGGAGCTGAATCTGCGCATCCGTCAGGCCGGCCACCGGGTGTGGTTCGATCCCGAGCTGTCGGTGACCTACTGGCCGCGGGAGAGCTGGCTGCGACTGGCCAGACAGTTCCGCGCGACCGGGGCCTGGCGAGGAGAGCTGGTGCGCCGCTTCGGGCGCCGCAACGGTCTGCGCTACTTCGCCCCGCCGGTGCTCCTGCTGTTCGTCGTGCTCGCCGTCGTCCTCGGGATCCTGCAGCTCACCGGGGTCGTGTCCGGCATGGTCTCCCTCATCGCCTCGGGTCTGGTCTACGTCCCGCTCGCGCTCTACGTCCTGCTCGTGGTCGGCGTGGCTCTCGCGCCGGGCGGGGGCGGCGTGCGGCAACGCCTGTGGACGCTCCTCGTGCTGCCCACGATGCACCTCTCGTGGGGCCTCGGCTTCCTCGGCGGGGTGCTGCGCGGAGCCGGCGACACGGTGGACGCATCGCGGCTCGGCACGCGGAACACTCCCCTGCCCTGAACGCCGACGGCTACGGGGTGACGAATCCGAGGTCGAGGATCCGGTCGACCACCCGCTGCGCGGCCCGGCCGTCGTCGAGCGCGTTGAACTGCCGCTGCCACGCGGCATAGCGCTCCGCGTACCGTTCCCGGTGGCCCTGGTCGTCCAGCGCGGCCACGAGCTCGTCCTGCGTACGGACCAGCGGGCCCGGCGCGCGTTCCGCGAGATCGAAGTAGAAGCCGCGGAGCTGACCGCGATAGTGGTCGAGGTCGGGCACGAGGAAGTACATCGGCTTGCCCGTCACCGAGAAGTCGAACATGACGGAGGAGTAGTCCGTCACGAGGGCGTCGGCGGCGAGCAGGAGCTGCGCCGTCTCGGGATAGCCGGTCACGTCGATCACCCGCGCGCCGGCACGGTCCCTGCCCTCCCCCAGCGTGCGCGAGTGACCGCGCACGAGCACGACGGCGTTCGTCTGCCGCGCGAGGAGTTCCGGATCGACGAAGTCGACCATCTCCGCACGGTCGTCACGCCACGTCGGGGCGTAGAGCAGCACGCGTTCGTCGGCTCCGATGCCGAGCGCCGCGCGCACGGCGACCGGATCCCCGGTGCGCAGAGCATCGTTGCGAGGATAGCCGTCGACCCAGATCGGCCGCCCGAAGAACGCGTAGGCCTTGCGGAGGATGCGCGCGGAGTAGGTGTTCTGCGCCAGCAGCACGTCCCACCGCCGGGACTCCTTGACCACCGCCACCATCCGCCGGGGGTCGAACCCCGGGCGGTGCAGCGCCAGACGTTTGAGGGGCGTGCCGTGCCAGGTCTGCAGCACCTTCTGCCCCGGCTTGCGCGCGAAGCGACGGCGCAGCCAGTCGTTCACGATGAGCAGTCGTGCAGCACCGCGGGCGCGCCACCATTCCGGGCTGCCCTCGATGACCGCTATCGCGCCGTCCGGCACCTCCACCGACAGATCGGCGACGCTCCAGTACCGGCGCACCTGCGGAGCACGCCGCGCCAGCTCCCGATCGATGGCGCGGGGGTTGCACCCGACGCTCCGGCCGTAGAAGCTCTCGAAGAACACGGCGTTCTCCGTCCCGCCGGTCTGCGCCACATAGCGCTCCTCGAGTGTCGAGCGCCCTTCTGCCGTGTCGTACACGGGATCGACGGGTGCCGCGATGCGGACGAGCGCGCCTTCGACGGCGATCCGCACGCCCGGGAGCACGACCGGCGCGAGACGCAGCTCCGCCAGATCGGCGCCGCCGATACGCAGCTCGTACTCACCTGATGGCAGGGGCAGCTCCGGGCCACCCCACCGGGATGCGCGGAGCACGAACGTCGCCTTCCAGGTCTTCCCCCCGCCGGTGACGCGGGCCTCCACCCGCGCCCGCGGTCCGGAGAGTTCGGCACTCTCCGGACGCTGCCCGGTCCCTGCGATGACCAGCGCCTGTGCCGTGTCATCGATGCGGGCCGTCGTCATGCTGCTCCCTTCGGCGCAGGGATCCCCCGCGCACGGATCGTCCGGTATACCCGACGAGTGTTCTGACCGTCACGGAACGCGTGCATCTCCGCGCTGAGCGTAGCGGAACGTCGGGCAGCCTCGTCGAACGCGGCGGGGTCGCCGAGCAGCGTCGCCAGCCGGACGAGCGCCGCCTCCCATCCCGTCGCGACGCCTGAAGCGGCGACGTCCTCGAAGCGCCCGTAGAAGCCGCGGGTGCGGGCGTACTCCCTCACATCGGGTGCGAGGAAGACCACCGGCATGTCCAGGAGCCCTACGTCGTAGGCGAGCGAGGAGTAGTCGGTGATGAGGACGTCGACCGCGGCCAGCACCGGGGTGACGTCGCTGACGACCGCGCTGGGCAGCGCGCGCACTCGCTCGGTCGTCAGCGGTGGCGTGTAGCTGCCGTCACCGAGCGGATGCGAACGAACGAGGAGGACGGCGTCGTGCTCCTCCAGCACCCGGATGATCTGCATCCATTCCTCGGCCGTCGGCACCGAGGGGTCCGGGGCGCCGTCCCGCCACGTCGGCGCGTAGAGGACCACTCGTCGGGCGTCGCCGATCGCGCCCACGGCCTCCGCGAGCAGAGCCCGTGCATGCGCGCGGCGTTCCTGGGGCGTGCCGAGGGAGAGCACATCGACGCGCGGCTCCCCCGTGACCACGACCCGGCCGTCGCTCAGCCCGAACGCGGACTCGAGGCGCGCCCTGGCCCGGTGCGAGGCGGCGGGCAGGACGCGGATCCGTTGCGCGGCGCCGCGGTACAGCAGCCCGACGAGGCGCCGGAGGATCGGGGCGCCGGGGACGGCGGGCACCTGCGTGGTGGCCGGCGAGTCGAGGCCGATGCGCTTGAGCGGGATACCGTGCCAGAGCTGCACGACGAAGGCACCACCGTTGCCGTAGCGGTTCACATCGCCGAGGCCGTGCGTCACGATCAGCACGCCGGCGCGCGCGGTCGCCCACCATCCGCGGAACCCGCCCCGCGGGACGGTCCGCAGGCCGAGGGCCTCGGCGTCGGCCGCTTCGCGCGCCGATCCGGTCAGCCAGAGGGTCTCATGCCCCTCCCCTGCCGCATACCGCTGCAGGGCGAGAGCGCCGTCGCCGACGCCGGCACCGCAGCCGAAGACCCATCGCCGACCGCGCGGCACGACGAGGGTGCCCAGACGACCGAGGGCGTACAGCGGGATCCGGAGCAGCTTGGCCGCGTTGCCGGTGCCGAAAGAGAAGGACGCCACCCGGCGAGCCTATCGCGCGGGTGGCGTCCTTCTCTGACCGTCGGGATCAGCCGGCGAGCGTGCCGAGCGTCACCTCGATCTCACTCTGCTTGCCGTTGCGGACGTAGGTCACGTCAGCCTTGCTGTCGGCCGCCGCCGCACGCACCTGCGCGGTCAGGTCGGTCGCGCTCGTGATGGGCACCCCGTTGAAGCTCGTCACGACGTCGCCGACCTGGAGACCGGCGGCCGCGGCCGCGCCCCCGTCGGTGACCTCGGCGATGTACGCACCGGCCTCGGTCGCGCCCTCGACGCCGGAGGCATCGCGGACGGATGCGCCCAGCAGGCCGTGGGTGGCCGCGCCGTCGGCGATGATCTCGTCCGCGACGCGCTTGGCGATGTTGGACGGGATGGCGAAGCCGATGCCGATCGAGCCCGACTCCTCGGAGTTGCCCGAGCTCGCGATGGCGACGTTGATGCCGATCAGCTCGCCCTTGCTGTTGACGAGGGCGCCGCCCGAGTTGCCATGGTTGATCGCGGCGTCCGTCTGGATCACGGCGATCGAGATCGACTCGGTGGCCTGCTGCCCGCTGTTGCCGGGCAGATCGAACTGGAACGGCCCTTCGCTCTGCCCGTCCTCCGGCGCCTGCTGCTGCGGGGCGTCCTCGGAGGAGGAGTCGGGAAGCGCGGAGGAGGCGATCTGGATGCTGCGGTTCAGCGCGCTCACGATGCCGGTGGTGACCGAGTTCGCCAGGCCCAGCGGGGCGCCGAGGGCTACGGCGGTGTCGCCGACGTTCAGCTTCGACGAGTCTGCGAATGCGATCGGAGTCAGGCCCTCGGCGTCGGTGAGCTTGATCACCGCGAGGTCGTAGATCGGGTCGGTGCCGACCACGGTGGCATCGTAGATGCGCCCATCGGAGGTCGTGACCCGGATCGTCGGGTCTGCCGCCGCCCCGCCGAGCGTGACGACGTGCGTGTTGGTGAGGACGTAGCCGTCCTTGCTGATGATGACGCCCGAGCCGCTGCCGGCCTCCTGGGAGCCGGCGACCTCGATCGTCACGACAGAGGGAAGAGCCTCGGTCGCGACCGCGGTGGTCTCGTTGACCGAGCCGGGATTGTTCACCGTGACGGTCTGCGGCCCCTGCGCCGACCCGGAGGACGGCGAGTCCTGCAGCCCGGTGAGCAGCGCGCCGCCGCCGAAGCCGGCGACGCCACCGACGAGGGCGGCCGCGACGATGAACGCCGCGACGCGGGTGCCACCGCGCGATTTCTCCTTCGTCGCGGCGGGGGCCGGCTCCGCCGGCGGCACCGTGCCGTCGAGCGGGCGGGTGTCCTGCGCCGGGACGCCGAATGCGGCGCCGGGGACGCCGGCGGCGCCCGGACCGGGCGCGGCCAAACCGTGCGGCACGGGGGCCACCGTCGGCGTACCGGCGGCGTGCGACGCGAACGTCGGCGGCATGTGGTGGCCCTGCGGGGCGACCGGGGCGGAGGCAGCCGGTGCGCCCGTCGCGGGGGTGCCGTCGGTGGCGGGAGACGGCGCGCTCGGCGCGGCCTCGGGGGTCTGGGGGATCTGGGGGGTGTGTCCGGCGGACACAGCGTCGTCCGACGCCGGTGCCGGGCGGTCCTGCGGGTTGTCCTGGTTCATGGTGTGCTCCTTCAACGCTCCTCCAGGATGCCCCGCATCCCTGTGCGTTCCTTATGCCGAGCTTGAGTTTCCGCTATGGCCTTAGCCTGTTCTTCATGAGTGTCATCCCCGGCGCATGGCGTCGCACGGCGGCCGGTGCCGGTCTGCTCGACGCGGACGGTTCCGTCGCGCCCACCATCTTCGCAGAGATGTCCGCCGCGGCGGCCCGAACCGGCTCGATCAATCTGGGCCAGGGCTTCCCCGACGAGGACGGCCCGGCGGCGGTGCTCACCGCCGCACGCGACGCGATCGCCGACGGCCTCAACCAGTACCCGCCCGGGCGCGGGTACCCCGATCTGCTTCTGGCCATCGCGGAGCATCAGCAGCGCTTCTACGGCCTCGCAATCGACCCGGACTCCGAGGTCATCGTGACGGCCGGCGCCACCGAGGCCCTCACCGCGACCCTGCTCGCCCTCATCGACGGGCCGGAGGACGAGGTCGTCGTCTTCGAGCCCTACTACGACTCGTACGCCGCGGCGGTGGCGCTCGCGGGCGCTCGCCTTCGGACGGTGCCCCTGCTGGCGCCCGATTTCCAGCCCGACCTGGATCAGCTGGCGGAGGCCGTCACGGACCGGACCAGGATCATCCTCGTCAACGACCCGCACAACCCCACCGGAGCCGTCTTCGACGAGGAGGTGCGCCGCGAGGTGGTGCGCCTGGCCGCGCGGCACGACGCGATGATCGTCACGGACGAGGTCTACGAGCATCTCACCTTCCACACCCCGCACGTCCCGATCGCCACCCTGCCCGGTGCCGCGGAGCGGACCCTCACCATTTCGTCCGCGGGGAAGACCTTCTCGACCACGGGGTGGAAGATCGGCTGGGTGCACGGCCCCGCCGCGCTCATCACGGCCGTCCTGACCGTCAAGCAGTACCTCACGTACGTCAACGGCGCCCCGTTCCAGCCGGCTGTGGCGGTGGGCCTCCGCCTCGACGACGCGTTCTTCTCGGATGCCGCCGCCGCGCTCGCCCGCAAGCACGCCATCCTCGGCGACGGTCTGCGCGCAGCCGGCTTCACGGTCCACGCACCGCAGGGCGGCTACTTCACGGTGGCCGATGCGACGGCCCTCGGCGGCACGGACGCGGCGGCCTTCTGCCGCACGCTTCCGGAACGGGCGGGTGTCGTGGCGATCCCGCTCACCGCCTTCGTGTCCCCCGCGCGGCGCCCGACGTACGCGGGGCTCGTGCGTTTCGCGGCATGCAAGCGCGTGGAGGTGCTGGAGGAGGCGGCTACGCGCCTCGCGAGCCTGCACCCCTGAGGGGCGCGGTCAGCGTGGGACCACGGCGTACCGCCGTGCCCGCAGCGAAGGGTTCGTCGCACGGACGCGGGCGATCACCGCGCCATCGACCACACCGAGGGCCACTCCCGGCTCGGAGCCGATACCGGCGCGGACGACGCCCTGCGGGTCGACGATGCGCGAGTGGCCCACGCCGATCGGCGCCGGGTGGTCCGCGGCGATCACGAACACCGTGTTCTCGATGGCCCGCGCCGCGAGCAGGGTGGTCCAGTGCTGCTCCTTGAGCGGTCCGCGCACCCACTCCGCCGGCACCACGAGCGCCTCGGCGCCGGCGACCGCGAGAAGCCGCGACAGCTCGGGGAACCGCAGGTCGTAGCAGGTCATCAGTCCGAAGCGCACTCCGCCGACCTCGAACACCGCGGGCTCGCCGATGCCTCCCGACTCCACCCAGTCCGACTCGGTCTGCCCGAACGCGTCGTAGAGGTGCTGCTTGCGGTAGACCGCGAGGATGCCGTCGCCGCGCACGGCGACGACCGTGTTGCGCACGCGCCCCTCGTCCGAGGCCTTCTCCGTGACGCCCGCGACGATGACGACGGCGAGCTCCGCGGCCAGACCGATGAGCCCGGTCACGAACTGGCCGTCCAGGTGCTCCGCGTTCGCCGCCAGGCGCTCGTCCATCGGGTCGACGAAGAAACTCGAGTACTCCGGGAACACGATCAGCTTCGCCCCGAGCCGCGCGGCCTCTGCGGCGAGCTCGGCGATCTGCTCCCTGTTGCGCTCGCGCGAATCGGTGGGGGCGAACTGGCACACGGCGACGGGCACGGCGGTGTTCTCAGACATGACGCCATCCTCTCGCACCCGCCGGTGCCGCGCTCGATTCGACGCCTCCCCGGATCCGTGATAAGTTATCTCTTGTGCCGCGGGGTGGAGCAGTTC
This sequence comes from Microbacterium sp. UBA7513, assembly GCF_002478345.1. Taxonomy (NCBI): domain Bacteria; kingdom Bacillati; phylum Actinomycetota; class Actinomycetes; order Micrococcales; family Microbacteriaceae; genus Microbacterium; species Microbacterium sp. UBA7513. The sequence continues at coordinate 48,519 of NZ_DLNJ01000012.1, read as the reverse complement.
GGTAGCTCGCCGGGCTCATAACCCGGAGGTCGCAGGTTCAAATCCTGTCCCCGCAACAAATGAAGGCCCTCTGGCCGGGAGAGATCCCAGGCCGGAGGGCCTTTCGCATGTCCGGCGTCACCGCAGGCCGGCACTCTCGCCGCGCGGTTCCCGCATTGTCCTCCCCCGCCCCGGATCTGGGAAGGCCCTCCGTCGCGCACCGCCGCGGAGTCACGATGGCCCGGCTCACAGACTGAGCCGAAACGACATGGCCTGACCAGCGCTCCTCACTGCGCCACTCCATCGACGTTTCACATCGCTGAAAGGAAGAGGACATGAGAGCAGTAGTGTACGAAGGCCCGCATACGGTCAGCGTCACCGACGTATCGGATGCCCGTATCGAACGCCCCACCGACGTGCTCGTGCGCATCACCACCACGAACATCTGCGGCTCGGACCTGCACATGTACGAAGGCCGGACGAGTTTCGAGACCGGCCGATGGTTCGGCCATGAGAACCTCGGCGAGGTGATCGAGGTCGGCAAGGCCGTCGACAAGGTGAAGGTCGGCGACTACGTCGCGTTGCCCTTCAACGTCGCCTGCGGGCATTGCAAGAACTGCGAGCGGGGGTTCACCAACTACTGTCTCACCGCGCAGCCCGTCCCGGAGTGGGCGGGAGCCGCCTACGGCTTCGCCGACATGGGGCCGTGGGCCGGTGGTCAGGCAGAGCTCCTCCGGGTGCCGTGGGGCGACTTCAACTGTCTCCGCCTGGGAGAGGACGCCGAGGAGAAGCAGAACGACTACGTGATGCTCGCGGACATCTTCCCCACCGGCTATCACGCCACGGAGCTCGCCCACGTGAAGCCCGGGGACCAGACCGTCATCTACGGCGCGGGCCCCGTCGGCTACATGGCCGCCTACTCCGCGATCCTCAAGGGGGCCGGAAGGGTCATGGTCGTGGATCGGCATCCCGACCGCCTGCGCAAGATCGAGGAGCTGGGGGCGATCGCGATCGACGACTCGGCGGTGGACCCCGTCGAGGCGGTCAACGAGATGACGATGGGGCTGGGCGCCGACAACGGCTGCGAATGCGTCGGCTATCAGGCCCACGACCCGAGCGGCACCGAGGACCCGACCCTCACGCTGAACCGGCTCGTGAAGTCGGTGCGGTTCACGGGCGAGATCGGCGTCGTCGGCGTGTTCATCCCGCAGGATCCCGGCGCCACGGATGAGCTGGCCAAGCAGGGCAAGCTCGCCTTCGACTTCGGGGAGTTCTGGTTCCGCGGCCAGAAGCTCGGGAGCGGTCAGTGTCCGGTGAAGAAGTACAACCGACGACTGCGCGACCTCATCGCCGGCGGCAAGGCGACACCCTCCCGTGTGGTCAGCCACGATCTGCCGCTCGAAGAGGCACCGCAGGCGTACGAGCACTTCGACAATCGGGACGACGGCTGGACGAAGGTCGTGCTGCACCCGGATCGCACTTCGACGGCGGCGTGACCCGACGGGCGCGAGGGCGACGAAGATGGGGACGGACGGCCGACGGGACCGGCGCTCGCCGGCGCCTGCCGCGGGACGAGCGGATCCCGGCCGCGCGGTCGCGTTCAGTGATGCGATCATCGCCATCGTCATCACGCTGCTCGTGCTCGATCTCCGACCACCCCGGGCCGAGGAGGGCGAGCTGCTGCCCGCCCTCCTCGACGAGTGGCCGACCTATCTCGCGTATGCCGGCTCGTACGTCTATCTCGCGGTGATCTGGCTGAACCACAAGGCCGCCTTCACGCGGATCCGGGTGATGGACCGCGGCCTGCAATGGGCCAACCTCGGCATCCTCGCCACCCTCGCACTCGTCCCCTGGCCCACCGCGGTGATCGCGGAGACGGCGAGGACCGGGAATCTCGCAGACGAGCGGGTCGCCGTGGCGCTCTACGCTCTCGTCGGGGCTCTGCTGTGCTCCGCGTGGCTGCTCTTCTTCTCGTACCTGGCTCGTCACCCCGACCTCACGCACGAAGACGTCGACGACTCCTACTTCGCCCACGAACGCCCGCGCGCACTTATCGGAGTCGCCCTGTACCTCGCCGCCGGGGTCCTCGGCGTCGCGGTGCACCCGCTCGTCGCGTCGATCATCTTCCTGCTCCTCCCGGCTTTCTACGGCTTCACGAGCCACGGTCACGACGAGGGGCCCCGGCTGTTCTCCTCGTCCCGCCGTTAGAGCGTGCGCCCCATCCCGGTGCTCGGAGGCCGGTCGAGCCGCAGCGAGAGGCGACCTCTGCGAGTATCGAGGGGTGAGCCGACCGGTCGACATCGATGCGCGCGTCGTCGCGGAGCTCGTCGAGGAGCAGTTCCCCCGCTGGGCGCACCTCCCCGTCCGCGCCGTGGCGCGTCAGGGGTGGGACAACAGGACGTTCCGGCTGGGCGACGAGTTGTCGGTGCGGCTTCCCGTCGCCGAGCCCTATGCCGCGGCCGTGCACAAGGAGAGCAGAGCGCTCGCGTTCCTCGAGGGAAGGCTGCCTGTCGCGGTTCCCTCCGTCGTGGCGCTGGGGGCTCCCGGCCGGGGCTACCCGTTGCCGTGGTCGATCCGCCGGTGGCTCGACGGCGATACCGTGGACCGCGCCACGGAACTCGATCGCGTTCGCCTCGCCGTGGATCTCGGGGACCTCCTCCGCGTCCTGAGGTCTCTCCCCGTGCACGAAGGGCGGGCCGCCGGCCGGCATTCGTTCTTCCGCGGTTTGCATCCGAGCGTCTACAGCGACGAGGTCCAGGCCGCGCTCCAGCGGCTGGACGGCACCCTGGATGCGGAACTGTGCCGGAGCGTCTGGCTCGCCGCGACGGGCAGCGCGTGGGAGTCCGCGCCGGTCTGGTTCCACGGCGATGTCGCCGTGGGCAACCTGCTCGTCAGCGACGGCCGCCTGTCGGCGATGATCGACTTCGGCACCTGCGGCGTCGGCGATCCCGCCTGCGACCTCGTCATGGCATGGACGTACTTCGACGGCGACGCGCGCGACGCGTTCCGCGACGCCGTCGACCTGGATGCCGCGACCTGGCGACGGGCTCGCGGCTGGGCGCTCTGGAAGGCCCTGGTGACACTCGCAGGCGGGTCAGGACCGGGTGGCGACGACAGCCGTCGCGTTCTCCACGAGGTGCTGACCAGCCCGCTCTAGACCCGCGGATGCCGTCGAGCCGGTCAGCGGACGACGGCAGTGGGCGCCGCGAGGGCCGCGAGGACCTCATGACTGATGGAGCCGAGCAGGAAGCGGGCGACCGGCCCTCGTCCGTGCGATCCGACCACGGCGAGGCTCGCGGTGGCGGCCGTACGGTTGATGACCTCGGACGGGTAGCCGCGTTCCACCCGGGGCTGGAGCTCGAGATCCGGATACGTCTGGCGCAGTCCGGCGAGGGCGACGGCGAGGGTCTCCTCCGACAGCTCCTGCATGGAGGAGAGGTACTGCTCGGGGTATGCCCGCGCCCCGCGCGGAAGCGGGACGGGGGTCCACACCGTCACCGGGATGAGGGGCTCGCCGAGGCGGTCGGCCTCGGCGGCGGCGAAGGCGACCGCGGCCTCCGAGATCGGCGACCCGTCCACACCGACGACCACACCGCGACGGTCGGCGGTCTCGATGTCGGGGATCACCACGACAGGGCAGGACGAGTCGGCGACGATGCGCAGTCCGTGCGCCCCGCGCCGAGGGCTGTCCGCGTCATCCGGACGGAAGTCGCTGCCGATCACGAGGAGGTTCGCGCCCGCGGTGGTCGAGACGAGCTGTCGGACCGGGTCGCCGCGGAGCACGACGAGGTCGACGTCCAGGCCCTGATCCTTCAGCGTCTCCGCGTGCTCCTCCAGCAGACTCCGCGCGGCCGCGATCGCGGCGTCCACCACGGGGCCCTCCCCGACGGCGCCGACCGCTCCCCCGACGACGCTCGCGAGGAGCAGCGTGGCCTTCCGCGACCGTGCGCGGTGCGCCGCCCACTCCAGTGCTCGTCGTCCCGCCGACGTGTCCACCACTCCCACAACGATGCGCTCAGTCACGGCACCCTCCCTGTTTCCCTCCACCCTCCCATGCCACCCCCTCCCCGCGCGACGGTCCGTCCCGGACAAAACCCTCCGCCTACTCAGGCAGTCGCGCCAGCTCAGGCTTTCTGCCCAGAGGTCGCCTGACCTCGCGCGCCCGCCTGCTGCCGCGAGACCGCCTGTCCTGGCGTGCCGCGCGCGAAACCAGGCACCCGCGCGGCATCAGCCCCGCGGGCAGGGGGTCGCCTGAAGCGGCGCGAGTGCCTGAATGCGCGGGGCGACTACTCGCCGACGTACCGCCAACCCCGGGAGTTCTCGGTGACCTCCCGGAATCCTGTCCATCGGGTCCGTTCCTGCGCGTCCTCGCCATCGACGACGACGAGGACGGCGTGCACGCCCCCGACCAGCAGCCACCGGCCGGCTTCTGCCAGGAGCACGCGCCGCACGATCGGGTCCTCGGCGTCTTCATCGGACACCTCCGCCAGCACGGGGCCGACGGGGTGGCGCTCGGGGCGACCGACCGTGAGGTCCAGTTCGAGGTACCCGGTGTCGGCACCGTCGGTGCGTGCGATGAAACGGACCCCGCCGGAACCGAGCTCGCGGCGCACCGTGATCCCCTCGCTTCCGGCTCCCGCTCCCACGAGCTCGGTCGGCGTCGCCATCAGCACGACCTCGGTCGTTCCCGCGTGCACGAGCCCCGCCCTCGCGAAGGCTTCGCGCACGTGGGGCCAGGAGTCGGGAACCCCGGTGACTCCCGGGAACGGGAGCTGTCCCTCTGCGTACACCGCCGCCACACGCCACGTCCGGAGCTGGACCACGCACGCGCGCAGGAGCACATCGAAGGCCGAAGGGTCATCGGAGTCCGGAAAGGCCAGCGCGAACTGGATCAGCCCCGCGTCGCGATAGTCGTCGCTCACGCGGGCGTCGCCGGAGAACCGCTGCAGATGCGCCGCCGCGACGAGACGTTCGCGTTGCTCGACGACGATGGTCGCGCGCTCAGTGACCCAGGGGTCGAGGACGTACTCGTCCGGCTGACGCTCGAGGGCGCTGAGAACGGTGTTGACCGAGACGCGGGCTCCCGGGATCACGGTCGAGAGGTGTGCGTTGACCAGGTCTGTGAGCTGGTCTCTGTCGTCGCGACGGAAGAATCGAGCGCGGGGTGGGTGTTGCATTGCGGGCCTCCAGCTGAGTCAGGAAATGAAGGCCGCCACCGGGTGCGGTACATGCCCACGCTAACACGCTCGCCACCATGCACCCGCGCCGCATCAGGCCACCGGGCAGAGTCGCGCCTGATCTCGCGCGAGTGCCTGATGCGGCGGACCGGCTTCCGGCGCACAGGTACCGGGGAACGCGAAAGGGCACCCTGTGAGGGCGCCCTTTCGTGTGCGCGGGGAGGATCACTCTCCTGCGGCGGCCTCGAGTTCCAGGAGCTTCTCGACGGCCGCGGTGAGCCGCTTGTCCGCCTCGCCGAACTTCTCCAGGTCGCCCTCGGCGAGAGCCGCCTGGCGGTCGAGCAGTGCCTGCTGCGCCTTCGCCAGGGCATCGGCCTGCTCGTCCGTCGGGGTCGGCGTGGTCGGCGTCTCCCCGGTGTCGGGATCGGTCGTGCCCGGATCGGTGGGTTCGACCTCGTCGTCCCCACCGGTCGCGCCGGAGTCGCCGCCGAACAGCGTGTCCAACGCCTCGGTGAGGGTGTTCTCGAAGGCCACCCGGTCACCGAAGGCGACGAGCACCTTCTGCAGACGCGGCAGCTGCGTCCCCTCGGACGACTGCACGTAGACCGGCTGGACATAGAGCAGACCGCCACCGACGGGCAGCGTCAGCAGGTTGCCGTAGATGACCTCGGACTCCCCCTGCTGGAGCAGGTTGAGCTGCGGGACCACGGCCGTGTCCGAGTTGTAGGTGTTCTGCACCTGACCGGGGCCGGGCACCGTGGTATCGGTGTCGATCTCGAGCATGCGCAACTGCCCGTACCCCTCGGCCTTCACGCCCTTCTCCGCGCCGGCATCCGAGTCGACGGCGAGATAGCCCATCAGCACGTCACGGCTGCCCCCCGCACCCTGGGAGGCGGGGATGAAGGTGGAGAACATCGAGAACCGCGGTTCGTCCTGGCCCGGCATCTGCATGGTCAGGTAGTACGGCGGCTGCAGCATCGCGTCGCTGCGCGGGTCGTTCGGCGTCTGCCAGCGGTTGTCCTGCTGGGCGAACGAGCCGGCCTTGTCGACGTGGTAGATGCCGAGGATGTCGCGCTGCACCTTGAACAGGTCGGTCGGGTACCGGACGTGGCTCATGAGCTCGCCGGACATCTCGCTGATCGGCTTGAGGGTCGACGGGTAGACCTTCTGCCAGGTCTTGAGGATCGGGTCCTCCTCATCCCAGGCGTACAGCGTGACCGAGCCGTCGTAAGCGTCGACGGTGGCCTTGACCGAGTTGCGGATGTAGTTGATGTCGTCGATCGCGAGCGACGGCGTCGGCACGTTCGAGTCGGCGATCGCATCGGACAGGCTCACGCTCGTCGAATACGGGTAGGTCGAGCTCGTCGTGTAGCCGTCGACGATCCAGACGATGCGGCCGTCCACGACGCTCGGGTACGGGTCGCTGTCGAGCTCGAGGTACGGCGCGACCTTCTGCACGCGCGTCTTCGGGTCGCGGTCGTACAGGATCTGCGAGTCCTCGTTGACGAGGTTCGAGAACAGGATCTGCTCCGACTGGAACTTGAGCGCGTAGAGCAGCTTGGTGAAGCTGTCGCCGATCTTCGGTCCGCCGTTCCCGGAGAACGTCGTCTTCGTCTCGCTCGAGCCGTCCTTGCCGCGCGGGTAGTCGATCTCGACCGGGTCGGCCCCCTCCGGGGCGCCGACGATCGAGTACTCCGGGGAGTTCTCGCCGAAGTAGACCCGCGGCTCGAAGTCGCCCTGCTCGGACAGGAAGCCCGAGGTGGGGATGCCGCGCTCCAGGAAGACGGGCTCACCGTCGGTCGTGCGCTGGTTGCCTGCCGCGGCGACGAGGCCGTAGCCGTGCGTGTAGACCGCGACGCGGTTGTTCCAGTTGTCACCGTCGCCCAGACCCGACATGTCGAGGTCACGGACGGAGACGACCGTGTCCTGCTTCACGCCGTCGATCTCGTAGCGGTCGACGTCCATGGTCGTCTGGAACTGGTAGTAGCCGCGGTACTGCTCGAGCTGGCGGACGGTCGGCGGGATGACCTTCGGGTCCATGATGCGGATCGACGCGGTGGTCTCGGCATCGGCGCGGAGCTGGCCCGCCTCGGCATCCGTCTCGGCCTCGAAGGCCGTGGTCTCCAGGTCGGCGACGCCGTAGGCCTCCTTCGTGCCGTCGATGTTCCGCTGGTAGTACTCGGCCTGGTAGGCGTTCTGGTTCGGCTTGACCTGGAAGGTGGTGACCACCCACGGGTAGCCGATGCCGATGACGAGGGACGCCACGATCAGCAGCGCGGTCGCCGCGAGCGGGAAGCGCCAGCGGCCGATGACGGCCGTGATGAAGAAGAGGATGGCGACGACGGCGGCGATGATCGCGAGGATGCCGAGGCCGGGGATGGTCGCGTTGGCGCCCGTGTAGGCGGCACCGGTGATCCGGTCGTCCGGCTCCACGAGGGTCTTGTAGCGGTCCAGCCACAGGCTCGCCGCCTGCACGAGCAGGTAGAGACCGGCGATGACCGCGAGCTGGATGCGGGCCGGCTTCGAGATGCGCAGCTCGCCCTGGCCGACGCGCAACGAGCCGTACAGGTACGACACCAGTGCGGTGACGAGAAGGCTCAGCAGCAGGACCGCCGAGACGAACGCGAGCAGGATCGAGTAGAACGGCATCGCGAACATGTAGAACCCGGTGTCGACCTTGAACTGCGGGTCGACCTCACCGGTGGCGACGCCGTTGGCCCAGAGCCACACGGTCTTCCAGTTGCCGGCCGCCGCGAACCCCGCGAAGAGGCCGAAGAAGATGGGCATGCCCCACATCGCGAGGCGGCGCAGCGGCTCGATGACCTCCTGGTAGCGGTCGAGCTGCGAGCTCAGCCGGACGTAGACCGGGCGGAGCCGATACGCGAGCTGGATGACGACGAACAGCGGCACGGCCATGCCGAGGAAGCCGACGACGAACATCACCGCCGTCGCGATCCACTGCGTGGTGAGCACGCCGGTGAACCCGACCTGGTCGAACCAGAGGAATTCGGTGTAGAGCGACGCGAAGACGAAGAACGCCGCGATGAGCGCGGCGATGATCACCAGGGAGATTCCGAGGATGCGTCGGGAGGTTCGAGGCGTGGCCGGGGGCTGGGCTGGGGTCGAGGTCACCCCTCCATCCTAGGCACCGCTCGCTGTGGGCAGGCTGTCACACCGGTCACGGCGGGGTCACGACCCGCGCCGACTCAGGTGGTCGGGACGTCGCAGGTCGGCAGCGCGTCGACGTCGCCGTCCTCCGCGATGACCTCCAGCGCCGCGAGCGATTCGTCGAGGGTCGCAGTGCGGATGACCTGCAGGCCGTCCGGGACGTGCCCCACGACCTCATCGCAGTTGGCCTCCGGCGCGAGGAAGTAGTCCGCGCCGGCGTCGCGAGCACCGTAGAGCTTCTGGCGGATGCCGCCGATCGGGCCGACGGTCCCCTCGGCATCGATCGTGCCCGTACCCGCGACCTCCTTGCCGCCGTTCAGCTCGCCCGGCGTGAGGGTGTCGATGATCCCGAGGGCGAACATCATCCCCGCGCTGGGGCCGCCGACGTTGTCGAGCTGGATCGTGACGTCGACCTCGAAGTCGTAGTCCGTGCGCAACGTGATGCCGATCAGCCACGTCGTCGTGCCGTCCTGCGTCTGCTCCTCCGGCGTGATCTCGACGGTCTGCTCGTCGCCGTCGCGGCGCACCGTGAGCGCGACCGGATCGCCGCCCGCCTCCTGGATGGCTTCGCGGAGTGCGGTCGCCGAGGTGACGGGCGTGCCGTCGATCGCGGTGATGACATCATCCGCCTGCAGCAGGCCGTCGGCCGGCGACCCTTCGACAGCGTCCACCACCACGACCTCGGCTCCGGTGTCGTAGCCGAGCTCGTTCAGCGCGGCGGCGGTCGCCTCGTGCTGCGAGTCGACCATGAGCATCGCGTTCCGCTCGTCCCGCTGCTCGGTGGTCACACCCTCGGGGAACACCGCGTCCAGCGGCACGACGGCCCGAGACGCGTCCATCCACGCGAGAGCGAGCTCGAACCAGCTCGGCGTCCGTTCCCGGTTGCCGACCACCTGGACGGTCGTCAGGTCGAGCGTCCCGCCCGTCTCGTACGTCTCGGTCCCCTCGACGCTGATGAGCGGGACCTGCTCGCCGTCGGCGTTCTTCGCCGTGCCGAGGGTGTCGTACACGGGGCCCGGACGCTGGATCACATACGGCGACGGCAGGAAGGTGAGGACGGCGAGCGCGGCGAGCGCGACCACCAATGCCCAGACACCGAGTCCGAGCTTCCCTGCGCGCGGTCGTTCCACAGCAATCCTCCGTCGTTCGCGAGCGGCGTACAGCGATCTGCCCGCTTCGGGGTCGCGCACTGAAACCTGTGACTAGCGTAGATGCCACGGCTTCAGACGTGCTGAGAGGGCGAGCGAGATGGCAGACAACGAACCGAACCCGGAGGACTTCCAGGAGTTCCTGCGACGGATGCTCTCGAACCAGGGCGGCGGAGACATCGACCCCGAGGCGCTGCGCGACGCGTTCCAGGGAATGGACGGCTTCACGTTCGACCCCGCGATGATGCAGACGATCATGGCGCAGCTTCAGGGCGCCTTCGGCGGCGACCCATGGGAGAACTCCCTGCGGCAGGCCCTGCACATCGCGAACCGCGAGGGCCAGGGCATCGGAGACGGCTCGCGGTCCTCCCTCGCCGACTCGTTCGCTCTCGCCGGCCTCTGGCTGGGCGAGGCGACCACCATCTCCGAGCTCGCGGACCCGCCGGTGGCGATGACCCGCGGCGAATGGGTCGAGAAGACGCTGCCGGTGTGGAAGGAGATCGCGGACCCCGTGTCCACCAGCATCGCCGACGCGCTGACGGCTGCCCTCGACACCCAGGTGCCGGAGGAGATGCGCGGCGTGGTGCAGGGGGCGGGACGCCTGATGCGGGGCCTCGGCGGCTCGGTCTTCGCCGCCCAGTTCGGGCAGGTGCTCGGCAACCTCTCCCTCGAGGTCGTCTCCGGCGGCGATGTCGGCATCCCCGTGCTGCCGGCGGGAACGGCCGCCGTGATCCCGCAGAACCTCACCGCTTTCGGGGAGGGGCTCGAGATCCCCGCGGATCAGATCGCCCTCTACGTGGCGACGCGCGAGCTCGCGTATGCCCGCCTGTACCGGCACGCCAAGTGGCTGCACCTGCATGTGATGGCGCAGATCACCGACTTCGCCCGGGGCGTCACGGTCGACGTCGACGCTCTGGAGGATGTGGCGAGCCGCCTCGACCCCTCGAACCCCGAGGAGCTGCGCGCGGCGATCGAGGGCGGCGCCCTCCTCCCCACACAGACCGAGGCGCAGCGCGAAGCCCTCGCCCGGCTGGAGAACCTCATCGCGACGATCGACGGGTGGGTCGACGTCGTCACCGCGGACGCCACCTCCCGGCTGCCGGACGGCGGCAGGATCGCCGAGGCGGCGCGGCGTCGGCGTGCGGTCGGCGGTCCCGCCGAGGACGCTCTGGGCGCGCTGGTCGGGCTCAAAATCCGACCGCGACGCATCCGGGAGGCCTCGGCCATGTGGCGTGCGGTCACCGACGCCGTCGGTGTCGAGGCCCGGGACTCCCTGTGGGACTACCCGGACCTCATGCCCACCGCAGAGGACATCGACGACCCGACAGCGCTGATCGCCCGCCTTCAGGCCGCTGAGCGCGGCGAGCAGCCGGTGGCCGACGAGTTCGACGAGGCCCTTGCCCGCCTGCTGGACGGCGACGACTTCTCCGGGGAGACGCCCACGGAGAGCGCCGACGACCGCGGCGACGACGACGCTCCCGAGGGTGACCGCCCGGTCTGAGCCAGCACTATGCGTGGTCGGGGACGGCGGGTCACTCTCCCTCCCCGACCGCGGACGGCCCGCCAATTTCTCCACCGATCCCTCGAACCGGCCTGCGGCCCCGTGCGGCTCCGCAGAATCGAGGGGTGCCGCTCTCCCCGACGACCCTGACCCGTCTCGATCCCGCATTCCCGCTGCTCTGGCGTGACGGGACGACCCTCCAGATCGGCGACGACGGCGGCATCCGGGTGCCGGCGTCCGCACCGTGGGTCGAACGGCTCCTCAGCCGCATGCGCGGCGGTTTCCGGCTCAGCTCCTTCGACGTCATCGCGCATCGCGCCGGCGCGCCGTGGGCTGAGGCCCGACGGCTGCTGGCCGCCGTCGAACCGGCCCTGAGGGACGAGCCCGACCGACCGCGCACGGCCCGGGTCTCCGCGCTCGGCCTCACCGACGCCCGCGCTGCGGGGCGCCTGTGCGAGACGCTCGCCGACGAAGGGGTACCGCTCGCGGAGGCGGAGGCGCGGGCGTCGACGGTGGTCGCCGTCGTCCTCGTCCCCGGTGCGGCAGCCGCCGTGCAGTTCGCCCCGATGCTGCGCGCCGACCACCCGCACCTCCCGATCGCCGTCGAGCCGGGGCGGATCACCGTGGGGCCGCTCGTGGTCCCCGGGCTGACGCCGTGTCTGAGCTGCCGGGATGCCGAGGACACGGCGCGCGACCCGGCCTGGCCACTGATCCACGCTCAGCTCGTGGGCCGTGACCCCGGGCGCCTCACGCTCGCCAGGGTGGCGTCGGCGGGTGCTGTCGCGGCGCACCTCCTGGCCGCGACCGATCCGGCGCGCATCGGCCGGATCAGCGCGGACGGCGTGATCGTGTGGCGTTCGGTGCGGTTTCGCGCAGAATGCCTGTGCCGCGACCCGTCGTCCCCATCTCCGCCAGGAACCGGGACGGTGCCCGTTCGCCGCGCCCTGCCGATCGCGCCCACGAGAGCTCCAGCGTGCGCGCAGCCCGCGTGATCCCGACGTACGCGAGGCGTCGCTCCTCATCGACGGCCTCGAACGTCGTCGCGTACGAGATGGGGAGAGACCCCTCCGCCCATCCGGCGAGGTAGACATGCGGCCACTCGAGGCCCTTCGCCGCATGCAGCGTCGAGAGGGTCACCGTCCGCATGGTCGGCTCGTGCTGATCCTTGGCACGGGCCATGAGCTCGTCGCTGAACGACCGGAGCGTCGTCTCCGGACCCGCCTCCTCGGCGAGCCGCAAGATCGCCCGGCGCGCCTCCCAGCCGTCGCGCTGCGCTCCCCCGGCGGTCGGCGGCTCCTCGGTCAGCCCCAGCTCCCGAAGCACGCGCTGCACCCCGGGCAGGAATCCGTGCTCGGTCGGCGCCACGGCGGCAGCTCGAAGCGCGAGGATCGCTTGACGCACCTCCGGCATGGCGAAGAACCGCGTGCCGCCGAGCACTGAGGTGGCGATCCCTTCGGCGGCGAGCGCCTGCTGGAGCACCGCGGACTGCGCGTGGGCCCGGTACAGCACGGCGATCTCCGCCGGCGAGGCGCCGTCGGCGATGCGGGCGGCGACACCGGCCGCGATGCCTGCGGCCTCCTCGGCCTCCGAGTCGTAGGCCGTGATCGTCGGCGGCTCGGCGGTGAACCGCTCCCGGGCGGGGATCAGCTCCAACGCCCCGGGGCGACCGCGCATCAGCGCGTTCGCCGCCGTCAGGATAGGAGCCTGCGACCGATAGTTGGTCTCCAGTCGCACGACCGTCGCATCCGGATGCCGCCGCTCGAAATCGAGCAGGAACCGCTGGTCGGCTCCGGCGAAGGAGTAGATCGTCTGGCTGGCGTCGCCGACGACGCAGATGTCGTGACGGTCCCCCAGCCACAGCTCCAGAAGCCGGTTCTGCAGCGGCGACACGTCCTGGAACTCGTCGACCGTGAAGTGCCGGTACTGCTCGTGGACGGCCGCTGCGACGCGCGGCTCGGTCTCCAGCATCCCCGCGCACGCGAGCAGCACGTCCTCGAAGTCGAGTTGGTGACGCTCGTCCTTGAGCGCCTCGTAGCCGCGCATCAACTCCACGAGCTGCGTGGGGTCGACCCCGCTGACCGGGCGTCCGAGCTCGGCGTACCGGTCGATCGAGATCATCGACACCTTCCGCCACTCGATCTCCGACGCGATGTCGCGCAGGGTCGCCGTTCGAGGACGCAGGCGGAGGGCATCGGCGGCCTGGCCGAGCATACGCACCTTGTTGTCGATGATCGACGGCGCGGGAGCCCCCGCCAGCGTGGGCCAGAAGAAGTTGAGCTGCGCGAGAGCGGCGGCATGGAAGGTGCGAGCCGCGACACCCTCGATCCCCAGGGCACGGAGGCGACCGCGGAGCTCGCCGGCAGCCTTCGCGGTGAAGGTCACCGCCATCACGCGCGACGGAGAGTAGGCACCGGTATCCACCCCGTGCGCGATGCGGTGGGTGATGACCCTGGTCTTGCCCGTACCGGCACCCGCCAGCACCGCCACCGGTCCTCGCAGCACGGAAGCGGCCGCTCGCTGCCGCTCGTCGAGGGCATCGAGTGCGCTCACGGGCGATCCTCGAACCAGTCGACGATGAGAGCGCGCGCGATCGACGCGGGCCCCGGCAGCCCGACGGGGCCGTCCCCGGCGAGCGCGGAACCGATCTCCGCCCGTGTGAACCAGCGCACGTCGATGATCTCCTCACCGTCGGCCCTGGCCGCCGATTCATCCTCCACGACGGCGCGGAAGCCGATCATGAGCGAGCGCGGGAAGGGCCACGGCTGGGAGGAGATGTAGCGCAGCGCCGAGAGGCGCACACCGGACTCCTCCTCGATCTCCCGGTGCACGGTGGCCTCGAGGGACTCGCCCGCCTCGGTGAAACCCGCGAAGCAGGAGTACATGCGTCCGCCCCAGTTGGCGTTGGCACCGAGCAGCAGCCGCTCGCCGTCCGCGCTCTCGACGGCGACGATCACGGCAGGATCGGTCCGCGGGAAGTGCTCGCGCCCGCACACCAGGCACCGCCGAGACCAGCCCGCGTTGCGCAGCTCCGTCCCTCCGCCGCAGGTCGGGCAGAACGGGGCGTCGCGGAGCCAGCCGGCCAGTGCGACCGCGGCGACGAGCACCTCGGACTCCCCGGCGTCGAGACGCCCGCCCAGGTCGCGGAGTCCGAGCCAGATCTCATCCGGCGCGGTGTCGAGGGCATCGGTCTCCGGCGGGAGCGCGGCGAGCAGGAGCGCGCCGCCGTCCGCATCCCGGCCGAGCAGCGCCCATGTCCCGTCCGCGACCTCGTCCGCGGAGACGCGCAGCAGCGCGGAGGCTGCCACACGCACCCGTCCCTCCCGGACGACGACGACGCGCGAGCCCGCGTCGTCGCGCAGACGCTCGATCACGCCCTCCTCCTCGCGGAGTTCGGCGGCGCGGTCGAAGAACGGGCGCGGAATGCTCATCGACTCCCTCTTTCACGGGCGTGGCGGAGGCGGGACCGCCCCTGAGCCGACCTACCCTGGGGGCATGGGACGCTCTCCATTCACTCTAGCCGCGGCGGTGACGGCCGCACTTCCCGGCGCGGAGGTCACGGGCACCCGGGCACTCACCGCGGACGGCGACGGGCGCTTCGACTCCGCCGTCGCCTCCCTCGCCGACGGCCGGGAACTCGCGATCCGCGTGGCGGACGACGACGACGCGGCGCGGGAGCTGGCGGCAGAGGCCCTGGCGCTGCGAGCGCTCACCGACGGCGCCCGCGCCATGCTGCCGTTCCGCGCGCCCGGCTACATCGGCGAGACCCGGGTGGGCGAAGGGCGCGCGCTGGTGACCGAGCTGCTCCCCGGCTTCCAGATCGAAGCGGCGATGGTGCCAGCCGGACGCGGGGCCGCAGAGTCCATGGGTGCGGCGATCGCCGCCGTGCACGCACTGCCGACGTCGGTCGTGCGCGGCGCCGGGCTGGTGATGCGCAGCGCGGAGGAGAGCCGCGCCGAGCTGGAGCGGCTCGTCGACACCGCGGCAGCCACGGGACGCGTCCCCGCCCGCCTCACGGTGCGGTGGCGGGACGCGGTCGCCGACGACGACCTCTGGCGCTTCGAGTCGACGGTCATCCTCGGCGGCGCGCAGGCCACGTCGTTCCTCTTCGACGATCATCCCGAGCGCGGTCCCGAGGTCACCGGCGTGATCGGCTGGCACGGTCTGGCCGTCGGCGATCCGGCGCTCGACCTGTCCTGGCTGTCCGCGGCTCCCGACGCCGCGGCCGACGTGCACGGCTCGTATGCCCGCGCCATGGATCGCACTCCCGACGCCGGCCTCGAGGTTCGCGCGCGCCTGCTCGCCGAACTGGAGTTCGCGCGCTGGCTCGTCCACGGCGACGCCTTGCGGCGCGAGGACATCGTGGAGGACGCCGCGGCACTGCTCGATGCTCTGGCCGACGGCCTGCGCCATGACGACCTCGGCGTGCCAGGCGATCGACGCTCGGATGTCGACTCCGCGATGGACGCGCTCGACCGGGTGCCGGCAGCGGCCGCTCCCGAGGTGGACACCTCGATGCAGACCGACGCCTACAACCCCGAAGAGCTCTGGGCGGCGGAGGCGGACGACGCCGACCGCGATGCCCCGGTCGATGTGTCGGCCGACCGGGATGCGCCTGCGGGAGCACCGTCTCAACCCGACGCGGAGCACCGCGCCGCCGTGGCGGGCATCGAGACCGAGGACCTCTCCGGCGTCGCACATGCGTTCGCCGAGACGCGAGGGAGCGGACGAAGCGAGTCGCCCGCCTTCGCCTCGTCCCCGGCAGCGGACGACGACGACTCCGAAGAGGCTCAGCGCGCGGCGCGGGCGGCGCTCCAGCGCTGGAAGAGCTCCTCCTCGGAGTAGACGCGATCCCCGCGGATGACGAGGTCATCGGCCACGTAGTACAGCGCCACGTCGATGTCCTCCAGCGGGACGCCGAAGCGCCGATGGTACGCGAGCCGATAGAGGGCGAGCTGCAGCATCCGCTCCTCGCGCTCCTGTGGCGTCCGTGGCGCCCGTCCGGTCTTCCAGTCCACGATCTCGATCCGTCCGCCGCGGTCGGCGCGTCGGTACACCGCGTCGAGCTTGCAGATCACGATGTGCGCGTCCGTAGCTGAGTGCAGGCCCGGGAGGCCGGCCCCCAGCGCGAAGTCGATCTCGATCTCCACGGCGAGCGGCTGCAACGGGCCCCACTCGCTCCGCTCGAAGGTCTCCTGCAGCGCAGCGAGGTCGGCGGCGTCCGCAGCAGCACCGGATGCGGGAGCGCCCGGGGCGGTGTCGCCCTCCGGCTGGTCCTCGTCGATCTCCCAGAGCGCCTCATCGACCCGGGTCCCGACACCGACGAGTTCGGAGCGCTGCTCGACCCACGCGTGGAACAGGGTCCCCAGACGGGTCTGGCGGTACGGACGCTCCGGCATCGGACGCACGAGCGAGGACAGGGTGCCGGTGTAGTCGGTGACGTAGTCCTTGAACCGGGAGGCGGGCACGCGGGTGGGAGCTTGCGCGTCCGTCCCGCGTTGGCGGGCTGCGCGCTCGTCCAGCAGCCGACGCAGTTCTTCCGTCGGCACGATCGCGTCGTCCTGGAGGGCCTCTCCGACGGCCGCGGCCGCGGCACTGACCACCCCACGCCGCCCGCCGAGCGGATCGAGCGGCCAGTGCAGCGTGGCCCCGGGGCCGTCGTACGGGTTCTCATCCGGATCGACCGGCGGGATCTCGTCGAGTCCGAGGACGTCGATGGCTTCCTGCAGGTACGGACTCGGGGTGCGTGGTGCCTTCTGGCCCGCCCAGTGCGCCCCGCTGAGCAGCAGGTCGCTCCTCGCGCGGGTGATCGCCACGTAGGCGAGACGACGCTCCTCCTGTCGCTGGTACTCCCGGTAGGCGTCCTTGAACCGCTTGAGGGCGCCGCCGTGCGGATTCGCCTTCGTCGCGCCGCCGGACAGCGATGCCTGGGCGAGCTTCTGCCGCTTGCCGGGATCGGTCTCGCCCTCCATCGCCTCCTCCGGATCCCAGGTGAAGCGCGGAAGCGCGTCGCGGTCTCCGCGCAGCGCGAAGGGCACGACCCCGAACCCGAACCACCCGGAGGTGTCGGACACACGCCCCGGCAGCTCGTCGATGACGAGGCGCACGACCGCGACGGCATCCCACTCCAGGCCCTTCGACCCGTGGATCGTGAGCAGCTGCACGACCCCGGGCTCCGGCGGCTCCGGACGCGGCATCAGCTCGTCGGTGCTCTCCGCCTTGTCGAGCCAGGCCAGCAGGCTGCCGATCGTGCCACGTTCATCGGCGGCGAGGAACGCGCGCACCTCGTCAGCGAACGCGCGCAACTGGGTGGCCGCGACGCGCGCCGGTCCTCGTGTCTCGTTGGCGGCGAGCTCGATGTCGAGCCTGAGCTCCAGCTCGATGAGCCGGATGAGCTCCGGGATGGGCTGGGACGACGCGCGGCGCAGGCGCTCCAGCATCTCCCCGGCAGCCCGGATCCGGGCGCGCCCCTCCGGGGTGATGCCCTCCAGCAGGCGATAGTCGTCGCGCACTGCTCGCACGATGTCGACCGCGTCCACGATGGAGACGGCCTCATCGGCGCCACGGGAGGAGCGCAGCCGCGCCCGCACCTCCTCAGGGAGGGGCATGAGGGCGGTGTCGCGCTCCGCGAGCGCGCGCCCCAGCTCGTAGAGCGCCGCCATATCGGCCACCCCGACGCCGAAGCGGGGGCCGGTGAGGAGCCGGATCAGCGCCGAACCGGCGGTCGGATCGTGCACCACCCGCAGCGTCGAGACCACGTCGACGACCTCGGGCGTGGCGAGGAGTCCGCCCAGTCCGAGGATGCGGTGCGGGATCCCCCGCGCGGCGAGCGCGCCGGCGAAGGTCTGCATGTGGCGCTTGGACCGGAACAGGATCGCGCCGGTGTGCGGGGAGGCCGAGGTCGCGTCGTGGGCGGCGCGGCGCTCGGCGAACCAGGCCGCGACCTCGGCGGCCTCATCGTCGACCGTGAACGGGTAGCGCACCCCGACCGTGCCCTCCCCCGCGCCCGGCCGCGGCTCCAGCGGCGGGACGTCGAGTCCCGGACGCTGGAGCGGCTCGAGGACCCGGTTGGCGACATCGAGGATGCTCCGGTCGTTGCGCCAGCTCGTCATGAGGCTGTAGGTGCGCACCCCTCCCGCGCTCGAGAACGACCGGGGGAACGCGTAGAGGTTGTCGGCGCTGGCCCCGCGCCAGCCGTAGATCGACTGATGCGGATCGCCGACGGCCATCACGGCCGTGTCGCGGAACAGCTCCGCGAGGAAGCGCGTCTGGATCACGGAGGTGTCCTGGTACTCGTCCAACAGCACGACCCGATGCTGCTCGCGGAGCTCGGCGCGGACATCCGGGGCCGACTCGACGATGTCGAACGCGCCGGACACCTGGTCGGCGAAGTCGAGCACCCCGCGCCGGTCCTTCTCGGCGATGTAGTCGCGGACCAGACGGGTCAGGGTCGACAGGCTTCGGAGGTTGACCGCCGCCTTCTCGACGTCGGCGTGGGAGCGGTAGGGCTCGAACGCCGCGGCCTGCGCCGCGGCGAGGCGCTCGGCGTCCGCGAGGTCGACCCGGTGATCGAGAGCCTCGCCGGCGAGCCGCTGCACGGCGTCGATGACCGTTCCCAGGGCGTAGTCGACCTCCTCCAGCTCCGGGAGGTCGCTGCGGAGCACGACCTCCCGCGCCAGCATCCAGGACGCTGCCTGGCTGAGCATCGCCACATCGGGGTCCCGACCGATGCGCGCGGCGTGCTCGCGGACGATGCCGTCCGCGAAGGCGTTGTAGGTCGACACGCGAGGGCGGATGAGGAGGTCCTCGGCCGTGCGGACCGCGCCGGACTCCTCGCCCGTGCCGTAGTGCCGCGCGAGGTCGTCGAGGACGTGGGCGCGCACGAGCTCCCGCTGACGCCCCGGCGCAGCCCCCGCCACCCGACGCAGCGCCTCTCCGGCGACGATCTCCGGGAGATGCGGGAGCAGGCCCCGCCGACCGTACTCGTCGACGACGGCGAGGCGGGCGCCGATGCGCTCCGCCAGCTCCCCCGCCGCCTTGCGGGTGAAGGTGAGGCCGAGGACCTCGTCCCGGCGGACGAGCCCGTTCGCGACGAGCCAGACCACCCGGGACGACATGGTCTCCGTCTTGCCGCTGCCCGCCCCGGCGACGACGAGAGCGGGCTCGAGCGGGGCCTCGATCACCTGCTGCTGGGCGGGAGTCGGGGTCGGGAGTCCGAGCGCGGCGGCGATATCGGTCGCCGAGAGCACGGCGTCCGGGGTTCCTGCGGTCATGCGCTCACCGCCGGCACGGTGTGGATGCGGCACGGATGCACTCGGCGCTGCGTGTCCGCGCAGTGCGCCTCGACCTGGGCCGTGAAACTCGCCGCCGACATGCCGCGGGCGACCTCGGCGACCCGGTTCAGGAACTGCGACCGGGCCTCGCCGTCCAGCGCGTGCTGGTGCGCGACCCGGTAGTCGCTCTTGGCCAACGTCTTCGAGACGATGACGAGACGCGCGCCCCCGAGCGAGGCCGGCGCGGCCCCCGGCACGAGGCCCTCCTGCACCGCGATCTGATAGGCCGCCAGCTGGGCGTGAGCGACCACGCCGCCGTCCGACTCCGGATCGGTCTTCCCGGTCTTGAGGTCGACGACCACCGTGGTCCCCTCCGGCCCGCCGGCCATCGACTGCCAGCCGCGGCCGCGGGCCGGGCCATGCTCGCCCGCCCCGGGCGGGTACGCCTCGACCCGGTCGATGTAGCCGTGCACGATGGCACGGTGACCGCGGTCCTCGCCCACCGGGTGCACGGTGGGCTCGGCGGTCGCACCGGACACATCGACGGCGAACCGGAACTCCACCTCGCTGCCGAGGAGACGACCGCCGTCTCGCCTCACCTCCCCGAGATAGCTGTGCAACCGGTCGACGAACAGGTCGGCGCGACGGCGCTCCTTGCGACCGATCCACGCCGTCTCGAAGTCGAGCTCCGGCCAGTGCTCCTCGACGACCTCGCGCATGCGCTCGAGGTCGCCGTCCGGAACGCGCTCCATCGCCTCGTGGATGATCGTGCCGATACCGGCCGTCGGCGGCATGACGGTGTCACCTCCGAGGGCCGAGACGACCCAGTTGAGGCCGCACTCCTCGTACGACTCCACAGCTGACGGAGACACCCGTGCCCCGTTCGCGGCGAGATCGCGCAGCGGCGCAGCCGTCGACGGCGCCGTGACCCCGTACCAGTCGTGCGGATGAGCTCCGGGCACCCCCTCCCGGGCGAGGACGGCGAGCTGGGCGGCCGCCCCGCGCCGCGCGGATTCGGTTGGCGTCGTGGTGAGCACCCGACGGTATCGCGCGACCAGCCCGCGCAGCGTGAGCGGGTGCTCCGCGGAGGCATGGCGCTCCGGCGGCTCCGGCGGCGGAAGGAACCCGAAGAAGGCGCTGGGCGTCAGATCGTCGTCGTCGACGGCGGTGATGAGCAGCCGGTGGCGGGCGCGCGAGATCGCCCGTACGAACAGCCGCAGCTCGTCGTGGAGCGCGGCGCGGCGCCGGTCGAGGACATCCGGCACCTGGGCCGGCAGGCCGGAGCGGGCCGCGGTCACCGTGTCCGCCAGCCGCCAGGTCTGCAGGAGCCCACCGCGCAGCCGCACGTTGGGCCAGACGCCGTCCTGGACCCCTGCGACGACCACGGCGTCGAACTCCGTGCCGAGCGCGGTGGCCGGCGTGAGCAGTGTGACCGTGCCCGGACGCTCGGGCGACGACAGCGTGTCTTCCGGCACCTCGCTGTCGAGGATGTCGCGCACGAAGACCTCCGGGCGCTCGTTCGGGGTGCGCTCGACGAAGCGCTTGGCCGCGTCGAAGAGGGCCACGAGGGCGTCGAGCGACCGCGCGGTCTCGGCGCCGGTGGGCAGCAGCGAGATCTCCCGCCACGCGACCTGCAGCCGCCGCCCGTCGACGGCCCTGGCCTGCTCCCAGATGCGCCACAGGAGATCATGGATCGTCTCGCCCTCCGCCGCGGCACGGGCGACGCCCGCCACGGTCTCGGCGAAGCGCTCGGCGGTCCGTGACTCCGGAGCGTCGATGAGGGTGAGGGTGGCCGGTTCCGACATCGCCGCGCGCAGGAGCTCGCGCGCCGGAGTCGAGCCGCCCTGCCCGAGTTCGAGGTGGCGGAGCCGCGCGCGCAGCCGGCGGAGCGCGATCGCGTCCATGCCCCCGAACGGTGTGCGCAGCGCCTCCTCCCAGGCCCCAACCGTGCGCTCCT
This sequence comes from Microbacterium sp. UBA7513, assembly GCF_002478345.1. NCBI lineage: Bacteria > Bacillati > Actinomycetota > Actinomycetes > Micrococcales > Microbacteriaceae > Microbacterium > Microbacterium sp. UBA7513. The sequence continues at coordinate 27,319 of NZ_DLNJ01000012.1, read as the reverse complement.
CGTCCGGGGTCAACGCGAGCCGCACGATGCCGACGATGTCGCGCACGATCCCCTCGCTGCCGAGCGGGCGCTGCACTCCCGCGGCCCTCGTCGGGATCTCGCGCGCGGCGAGCTCGGTCTCCAGGGCCGTCACCTGACGGGTGTCGTGGGCGATGACCGCCATCCGGTCCCACGGGATGCCGGCGCTGAGGTGCCAGTCGCGCATGACCCCGGCGATGCGATCGAACTCCTCGTAGGGCGACGGCGCGAGGAAGGTCGAGACCTCGGCCTCGTCGTCCCCCGCGACCGGGGCGGGCGCGCGGCGGTGCTCGACCCGTCCGGACACGCCGATCGCCTGCGTCACCGTACGCGTCAGCGCGGTCAGCAGCGGGCGCTGGCGATGGGCGCCGTCGAGCACGTGCACGGTGCCGAGCGCACCGGCGAGCTGGGCGAACAGCTCGGGACTCGCGCCCCGGAAGGCGCCGGAGGAGATGTCGGGGTCGCCGAAGGCCTGGACCGCGATGCCGCGGTCGAGGAGGGCGCGCACCACGCCGATCCCGCCGCGCGTCAGCTCCTGGGCGTCGTCGATGAGCACCACGCGCAGGGGTGCCAGCGCTCCGAGCGTCGCGGCGTCCGCCGTACGGAGGATCCCCGCCGCCTCACCGAGGAGGTCGGCGGCGTCGCGGTGGGCGGACCGCAGGGCGTCGAGCACGGTGCGGTACTCCTCCACGAAGTCGGCGGCCGCCGTCCAGACCGCATCACCGGTGGCACGCAGCTCCGCCGGGCTCGCCCCCAGCTCCGTGCACTCCGCGAGGAAGGCGCGGAGTTCGGAGCGGAAGCCCTTCGACGCACGGACGGGTTCGCTGAGCGCCGGGGGCCAGACGATCCGACCGTCTTCGACGTCGCCCGCCAGCAGCTCGGCGATGATGCGATCCTGGTCGGCGCCGGTGAGCAGCGCCGGAGGCTCAGCCCCCTCCCGGACCATCGCGCCGCGGACGAGCTGAAATGCGAACGACCCGAGCGATCGGGCCAGCGGGCCCGGCGTCGCCTGGCCGATGCGCACGCCGATGCGGTCGCGCAGCGCGGTCGCCGCCTGCCTGCTCGGGGTGAGCGCCAGCACCTCCTCCGGCGGCAGTCCCTCGACCTCGAGAAGCTGCACGACCCGGTCGACGAGCGTGCGCGTCTTACCCGTGCCGGGGGCGCCGATCACGACGCCGGACGCGGTCGGCGACGCCGTGATCACGGCTCGCTGGGCGGCATCCGACATCATCCCTCCACGCTATCGGGAGGCGCGGACATCGGCGTCGGGGGCGAGGCCCGTCACCGGATGTGCGCTCAGGGCGAAACGGCCGCCGCCGCCGGTCTCCGCTGCTCGCCGCGCGATAGAGTTGGCCGAGTCCGACGACCTTCAAGGAGCATCCGTGGAAATCCGCATCGGCATCATCAACACCGGCCGCGAGCTGAGCTTCGACACCGCTGCCACGGCGGACGAGGTCCGCACCCAGGTCTCCGCGGCACTCGAGCAGAGCGCCTCGCACCTGAGCTTCGCCGATGTGAAGGGCAACTCCTACATCGTGCCGACCGCGAACCTCGCCTACATCGAGCTGGGCACCGAGGAGTCGCGTCGCGTGGGCTTCGTCGCCTGACCCGCGCATGTACATCCTCCTCGCCCTCGTCGGCGCGTGCGTTCTCGGCATCGCCGCGCACTTCCTGATCGGCGGTCGCGAACGCCGTGGCGTCGCCCTCGCCCCGGCGATCGCGACCGCCGTCTCGGCGATCGTCTACACGAGCCTGCAATGGGCCGGCGTGGGCGAGGACAGCGTCTGGCTATGGCTCGCGAGCGTCCTCGGCGCGGCGGTGGTCGCGGCGCTGGTGACCGGGGCGCTCACCGCCGCGCGTCGACGCGGTGACGCGCAGGCGAAGGCCGCGCTCGGGATCTGAGCTAGGACGCGAGTCCCATCGCATCCATGCGTCGGGCGTGCGCTCCCATCAGCTCGGTGTACACCGGCTCGATGCGGGCTTCCTCCACGGCGAGGATCTCCGGCCGCAGCGCCGCACGGCAGACGAGGATGGTGTCGCCCACGAGACGCCGTGCCCACATGGACAGCAGCGAACGCCACTCCTCGTCGCTCTCGATCGTCTCCTGGATGATCGCGACGATCTCGTGGCGCGCATCGTCCTCGCGCAGGATCTCGGCGACGCGCCGCCCTGTCTCGCCGTAGCTCGAGGCGAGCGCGAGGTAGAAGTCGTCGAGCATGCCCGCCGTGATGTAGACGGCGAGCAGGGTCTCACGCGGGCGCGCCCCGATGGTCTTGCGCCGGAACGCGTCCAGATGCTCGCGGAACGGGAGCATGAGCTGCGTCGGGTCCTGACCGCGTGCCGCGATGATGTCGACGATGCCCCGGTGCTTGGTGAGCGCGGCGCCGGCGGCCCGGGACAGCGACTCCTTCTCGGCCAGCTCGGGAGTCGCGCGGATGAGCCGCGTCAGCGTCTCGAAGTAGCCCAGCTGCAGGTAGGCCGCCTGGCCGAGGAACCGGTCCAGCTCCGGCGCCAACTCCGCGAAGTCGACGCGCGTCGCATCGCCCTGCTCGCCCCGGCTGCGCAGCGCCAGGGTGCGTCGCGGCGCGGCATCGCGCTGCCAGAACCACTTAACCACGAGGTGTTCCTCCCGAGTCGGCCACGTCGTTCACAATACTCGGGCGACGACGTCCTCCCTGCCCCGAGCCCCCGCTCCGGTAGGCTGGGCGTGTCCCCGCCGTCGGAGCGGGGCCCCGCGCCTGTGGCACACGAGACGGCGTGGCTCCGTTACGAGGCGATCGCACGGTCGCCGGACAGGCATCTGAACAACAGTGACAAGTTTCGCCGAACTCGGCATCGATCAGGACATCGTCGACGCACTGGCTGCGAAGGGCATCGTCGATGCCTTCCCGATCCAGGAGCAGACCATCCCCCTCGGCCTCCCGGGGCAGGACATCATCGGGCAGGCCAAGACCGGAACCGGCAAGACCTTCGGCTTCGGCATCCCGGTGGTGCAGCGACTCGGGAAGGACCCAGAGCCGGGCGTCAAGGCCCTCATCGTCGTCCCCACCCGCGAGCTTGCGGTGCAGGTCTACGAGGACATCGACCTCCTCACGAGCAACCGCTCCACGAGCGTCGTCGCCATCTACGGCGGCAAGGCCTACGAGGGACAGATCGACCAGCTCAAGGCCGGGGCGCAGATCGTCGTCGGCACGCCGGGTCGCCTCATCGACCTCGCCGGCCAGCGCCTGCTCGATCTCTCGAACGCGACCGAGGTCGTGCTCGACGAGGCCGACAAGATGCTCGATCTCGGCTTCCTCGCCGACATCGAGAAGATCTTCCAGAAGGTGCCGGCAGTGCGGCACACCCAGCTCTTCTCGGCGACCATGCCCGGTCCGATCGTCGCGCTCGCGCGGCGGTTCATGACCAGCCCCATCCACATCCGCGCCAACGACCCGGACGAGGGTCTGACGCAGGCGAACATCAAGCATCTCGTCTACCGCGCGCACTCGCTCGACAAGGACGAGGTCATCGCCCGCATCCTGCAGGCCGAGGGACGCGGCAAGACCGTGATCTTCACGCGGACGAAGCGTGCGGCGCAGCGACTCGTCGACGAGCTCACCGACCGCGGCTTCAACGTGGGCGGCGTGCACGGCGACATGGGCCAGGATCAGCGCGAGCGCTCCATGGCCGCGTTCAAGGCGGGCAAGAAGGACGTCCTCGTGGCGACCGATGTCGCCGCGCGTGGCATCGACGTGGATGACGTCACGCACGTCATCAACCACACGATCCCCGACGAGGAGAAGACGTACCTGCACCGCGCGGGACGTACCGGCCGCGCGGGGAAGACCGGCATCGCCGTCACGTTCGTCGACTGGGAGGACCTGCACAAGTGGGCCCTCATCAACCGTGCCCTTGAGTTCGGCCAGCCCGAGCCCATCGAGACCTACTCCTCGAGCCCGCACCTCTACACCGACCTCGACATCCCCGAGGGGACGAAGGGGCGGCTCGTGAGCGCTCCGAAGAAGGAGGCGGTCAAGACCGAGCGCACCCGTCGTCCGGAGCGCGCCGCTGATGCCGCCGCCGAAGGCTCCGCGGAGGGCGGCACGCGCCGCCGTCGCCGCCGCCGCACGGGTTCCACGCCCGTCGGCTCGACCTTCGCCGACGGGGCGAGCGAGGGCGGCTCCGCCGAGGGCTCGACCGCGCAGGCCGCCGACCGCAGCGCCGAGGGTGCCGGCACGCACGACGGCGCCGGCAAGGAGCACCACGACGGCAAGCCCGCTCCGGCACGTCGTCGCCGCCGTCGTCGCGGCGGCTCCGGCACCGGAGCGGCACCCGTCACGGGCGCCTGATCCGCATCATCATCGTCCGAGGGGCGCCGCACGGTCTTCCGTGCGGCGCCCCTCGTTCTCCAGGAGTGCAGCCGGGACCTGCGGCGGGTAGACCCAGGCGACGAGCACGACCGAGATGATCATCAGCAGGAACCACGAGCTGAGCTTGCTCAGGGACACGGGCTGCCAAACATCCGCCTGGTCGGGATACGCCCAGGCACCCGCCCAGGTGCCGATGTTCTCGGCCAGATAGATGAACACCGACACTCCGGCGAAGACGGCCAGCAGCGGCAGGCGGATGGTGCGGCGCCATACGCGCGCATGCATGATCGTGGGCAGCCACAGCACGACGACCGCTGCCAAGAGCACCCAGCGCGCATCCCACCACCAGTGGTGGGTGAAGAAGTTGACGTAGATGGCGGCCGCCAGGACAGCCGTCACCCACCGGCGGGGGTAGCGGGTGAACCCGAGGTCGAAGAGCCGATACACGCGCACCATGTACGAGCCGACGGCCGCATACATGAAACCGCTGAACAACGGGACACCGCCGATGCGGAGAATGCCGTCGGCCGCGTACGCCCAGGAGCCGACGTCGGTCTTGAACAGCTCCATCGCGGTGCCGGTGATGTGGAAGAGCACGATCACCGGGAGTTCCCGTCCACTCTCGAGGCGGAACACGAGCATCGCCACCTGGATCAGGACGGCCGCGATCGTCAGTGCATCGTTGCGGGCCAGTGCCGCGTCGTCGGGATACCAGAGGCGGGCCGCGACGATCACCACCAGCAAGGCTGCCCCGAACACGCACGCCCATGCCTGTTTCAGCACGAACACGACGAACTCGGCGAGCCCGGCACGGAAGCCCGAGGTCGGCACCGCACGGAGGAGTCGGCGAGCGGTCGCATCGACGCGGCGCTCCAGCGAGGTGGCACGTTGCATGCCTCGGACCGTATCGGTCCGTTTCGACAGAACGCCGGGAGACCGCCGACAGTCCCCCGGAGTCAGGGACGCCGCGGGCCGGAGCCGGAGGCGCGATCGATGATCCGGGCGACCATGTCCGTCGCGGTGGTGTTCTCCCCCGGCACGTTCGGTTTTCCGGTGCCGTGGTAATCGCTGGACCCGGTGACGATGAGGTCGTGCCGAGCTGCCAGCTCGCGCAGCAGCTTCTTGCCGGCGGTCGTGTTCTCCCGGTGGTCCACCTCGAACCCGGCCAGCCCCGCGTCGACCAGACGCTCGATGTACGGCGCCGGCATCATCCGGTCCCGGCCGGCCGTGACCGGATGGGCGATGATCGCCACACCTCCCGCCTGGGTGATCAGTCGCACAGCGGTCAGCGGGTCCGGGGCGTAGTGCGGCTCGTAGTACCCCTCCCGCGGGTGGAGGATGCCGTCGAAGGCCTCGCCCCGATCACGCACGATGCCGCGCGCCACCAGTGCGTCGGCGATGTGCGGGCGGCCGACGGTCGCGTCGAGCGTGGTCTGGGCCAGGACGTCGTCCCAATGCAGGTCATAGTCGCGGCCGATGTTGCGGACGATGCGCTCCGCTCTCCCGATGCGGTCGTTCCGGATCCGGTCGGTCTCGGCCCGCAGCGCCGCGTCGTCCGGATCGAAGAGGTAGCCGAGCACGTGCACGCTGCGCCACTCGTGCTTGGCGGAGAGCTCCATCCCGGGAAGGAAGGTCATGCCCAGGGCGACGGCGGCGTCCCCGGCCTCCGTCCAGCCCGTGGTGCGGTCGTGGTCCGTGAGCGCGGCGGTCCGCACGCCGTGTCGATGCGCCTGTCTCATGACCTCGCCCGGCGCCTCGGTGCCATCGGAGTGGTTGGAGTGCAGGTGCAGATCGGCGGGACCGGCGGGCGGAACGGGCATCCTCCGAGCGTACCGAGCGCCGACGCGCGTGGCGCGGATTCCGGGACCCCGATCGCGGCGACGGGCCGGGCGCGAGGCAGGGACTTCACAGGCGACGCTTCTAGGCTGAAGGGGATGTTTCGACTCCTGGGGATCCTGCTCACCGTGCTCTTCGCGATCGCGACGGCGGTCGTGGTGTGGCCGCAGTTCTTCAACCTCGAGCAGACGTACCCGTTCGCGCAGCTCGTCGCCGCCCGCGGGCTCGTGCTCGGCGGGTTCCTGATCATCGCGGTGCTGGCGCTGCTGCTCCTGCTCGCCCGGCCGCTGCGCGGCTTCGCGGCGTCCATCCTGATCGTCGCCCTGCTCGGTGCCGGCGCGACCGGGGTGATCGGAGCGACGCGGGGGTTCGGCGTGACCGCCCTTCCCGAGCGAACCGACACGAGCCTGCGGGTGCTCACCTGGAACACCGCGGGTGAGGCCGTCTCCGCCGAGCAGATCGCCCAGGAGATCCTGGAGCAGGAAGCCGACGTGGTGGCGCTGCCCGAGACCACCGAGGAGGTCGGCGAGCGGATCGCGCTCATGCTCCGCGAACAGGGGCATCCGATGTGGGTGCACCACGTGCAGTTCCGCCCGGACGTGGAGGACGGCCCGCAATCGTGGCAGACGACGGTCCTCGTGGCCCCCGAGCTCGGCGAGTACTCCGTCATCGAGTCGTCGAAGGACGGGAGCAACAACACCGGATCCGTGCCCAGCGCCGTGCTGATGCCGATCGACGGCGATGGCCCCACGATCGTCGCCGTGCACGCGGTCGCGCCGCGCATGGAGGAGATGCAGCAGTGGCAGAGCGATCTGCAGTGGATCGCCGACCAGTGCCCCGCGGGTGACTTCATCCTCGCCGGCGACTTCAACGCCACCGTCGATCACATGGCCTCCCTCGGCGTCGACGGCGGCGACATGGGGTACTGCCGCGACGCTGCCTCCCGGACCGGGAACGGGATGTCCGGAACCTGGCCGAGCTCGTTCCCTGCCCTCGCCGGCGCCCCCATCGACCACGTGATGGCGTCCCCCAACTGGCGGCCCACGGGGTCCGCTGTCCTCGAAGATGCCGGCGGGAGCGATCATCGCGCCCTCATCGTGCAGCTCGAGCCGACCGGCTGATCCGCGCTTGGCGCGTCCAGGTGAGAGACTGGACGGATGAGCACCGGAGAAAACGACACCATCGCTGACGAGACCGTCGAAGCCCCCGTCGAGAACAGCTCGACCAATCGCAAGCAGCCCTTCCCGCAGGGGTTCCTCGACACCATCTCCACCGGGTGGGCCGAGCGTCCGGATACCCTGCCCGCGCCGCGCGCCCAGGCGGCGTACGCCGAGCGCCGCCGGGCCGCCGTCTCGGCCGCATTCCCCGGCAAGAGGCTCGTGATCCCCGCCGGCTCGCTCAAGCAGCGCAGCAACGACACCGACTACGTCTTCCGCGCGCACTCCGCCTTCGCGCACCTCACCGGCTGGGGGTCCGACGCGGAGCCGGACTCGGTGCTCGTCTTCGAGCCGACGGACGACGGGCACGACGTCACGCTCTACTTCCGCGAGCGCGCCGACCGCACGACGACGGAGTTCTACGCCGACGCCACGGTGGGCGAGTTCTGGATCGGTCCGCGTCCGTCGCTGGACGGCGTCGCCGCCGACCTGCAGGTGGCCACGGCGCACCTGCACGAGTTCTCCCCGCTCGACGGCGAGCTCGTCCTCGAGGAGGACGAGTCCCTCACCCGTTTCGTCTCGGAGCTGCGTCTCATCAAGGACGACTTCGAGATCGCCGAGATGCGTCGGGCCGTGGAGATCACCGCACGCGGCTTCGACGACATCATCCGCGAGCTCCCGGCCGCCGTCGCGCACGCCCGAGGAGAGCGCGTCGTCGAGGGAGTCTTCCATCGGCGCGCCCGCGAGGATGGAAACGGCGAGGGCTACGACACGATCGCCGCGTCCGGGCCGCACGCCTGCTACCTGCACTGGACGCGCAACGACGGCACGGTCATCCCCGGAGACCTCATCCTCGTCGACGCGGGTGTCGAGGCCGACAGCCTGTACACCGCCGACATCACCCGCACGCTGCCGGTGTCCGGGACGTTCACCGAGGTGCAGCGCCGCGTCTACGAGACGGTGCGGGAGGCGGCCGACGCCGCCCTCGCCGCGGCGAAGGTCGGCGCCCGCTTCCGCGACGTCCACGCGGCGGCCATGTCCGTGATCGCCGCCCGCACCGCGGAGTGGGGCCTGCTCCCGGTCACCGCCGAGGAAGCTCTGGACGCGGACAAGGGCGGCCAGCATCGGCGCTACATGGTGCACGGCACGTCGCACCACCTCGGCATCGACGTGCACGACTGTGCGCAGGCGCGCCGCGAGATGTACTACGACGGCATCCTCACCCCGGGCATGGTCTTCACGATCGAACCGGGGCTGTACTTCCAGATCGACGACCTCACGGTACCCGCCGAGCTGCGCGGCATCGGCGTCCGGATCGAGGACGACATCCTGATGACCGAGGACGGCCCGGTCAACCTCTCCGCGGACATCCCCCGCACGGCCGATGAGGTCGAGGCGTGGATGGCCCGTCTGCAGCGCTGAGCTCGGACCGCAGCCGCTGAGCCGAGGCTGGGGAGGACGGAGGGCCGCCGCTCTCCCCAGACCGGCGGCCCGTTCCCCCTCTGCGGAGACGAAGGTCGACCAGGGGCCTCCCCCGAGGATCCCTGGAGCCACCCCCGGCATGGTGCCCGTGCCGGTGCCGTGTCTCCCCCCGAAGACCTGCGGCCGCCTCCCACGGAAGAGATGCGGGAGCCGGCCGTTCATTACGCGGTTCGGCCGGTTTCTCCGATTCGGAGGAGGATCAGCCCCGTCGTGCTGCGACGAAGGCGTCCACAACGGACGCGATGTCCGCGCCGACCTCGGCAGGGGGCCGCCGGTGCCCCTTCACCTCGAAGGAGTGCCCGCCGCCCTCGACCCAGTGCACCCGGGCGTCCTGGCAGCCGGCGACGGCGTCGTCGAGCTGGGCGATCGGCTGGATGAACGGATCCGCCGTGCCCTCGATGAACAGCTGCGGGACCGTGATCGACGGCAGATGGGTGACCCGGGGCTTGTCCGGGCGGCCGGGCGGGTGGAGCGGGTAGCCGAGATAGACCAGGCCCTCCACGACGAGGCCCTCTGCCACGGCCTGGGAGGCCATGCGCCCGCCATAGGACTTCCCGGTGGCCCACACGGCGGCTCGTGGCGCTCGCGCGCGGGCCTCGGCGACCACAGCGTGCCACGTCGCGACGGCGTGCGCGGCCGGACCGGGCATGCGGCGTCCCTGCTCGGCGTACGGGAAGCTGAAGCGCAGCGTCGTGTACCCGAGCGCCACGAGTGCGCGGTCGTACCCGACGAGGAAGGGGTGGTCCTTCCCCGCTCCGGCCCCGTGGGCGATCAGGACGACATCGTCACCGGTGCCCGGCGTCCAGTCGGCGGACACCGTCGTCGTACCGGTCGGCAGTGCGACCTCGATGCGGACCGGCGTGGGCTCCGGGGTCACCGCACCGATCCGGGGGTGTCGGTCTCCGGGTCGGCGGGTCGCGGCGGAAGTCCCGGTTCGGGCGCGGGCTCGGGAGCCGGTGCAGGCTGAGGTTCAGGCGACGGGGCAGGCTCAGGCGCCGGGGCAGGCTCAGGCGCCGGTGCAGGCTCAGGCGAGGGCTGGGGAGAGCCGGCCGGGATCCGCTCGCCGTACTTCGGCGGCTCGTCCAGGTTCACCGGCGGACGCACCGGGGCGACGCGCTGCGCACCGAGGACCTGGCGCGCCTTCGCCAGCGAACCGGGCTGCACGGTCACCTCGTAGTGATCCGCGGCGAACTGCGTCACGCTCGCGAAGTCCCGACGGCGGCGCACGATCGCGTAGGTGATCAGGCTCAGCAGCATGCCCACGGCGACGCCGATGAGGACGAAGCCGACGAACAGCTGGATCGGCACCTCGGGATTGCCGAGGACGAGGATCGCCGAGAGGAACAGGCCGATGAGGATGCCGTTGATCGCTCCCGACCGTGCGGCCGCAGCATAGCCGAGCCGTCCGGTCACCCGCTCGACCGTCCGCACGCTCTGACCGACGATCGCGATGTCGCGCGCGGGGACCTCTCCGGCGATCAGTTTCGACACCGCCTTCTGCGCGCTCTCGTAGTCGCGCATGGAGGCGACGATCTCACCGGTGTCCGTGCCGCTCGCGGGGCGATTCAGCATGCTCATCCGGCTATTCTTCCACGTCGTGCCCCGCGTCCGGCCGAGCGACCGCCGCGACCGCCGTCCCGGCACGCCGCGGGCTACGCTGGTCGGGTGAGCACACAACGGGTTTTCGCCGCGCGCCTGGCCGGGTGCGCCGTCTTCGATCCCGTCGGCGACCGGCTCGGCAAGGTCCGGGACGTCGTCGTCGTGTATCGAAGTACCGCGGCCCCGCGCGTGATCGGACTGGTCGTGGAGATCCCCGGCCGCCGCCACGTGTTCCTCTCGATCGGTCGAGTCACATCCATCAGGTCCGGACAGGTCATCACCACCGGGCTCATCAACGTCCGTCGCTTCTCGCCGCGCGCCGGCGAGGTGCGCGTCCTCGCGGAGATGCTCGGCCGACGCGTGAGCCTCACGGACGGAAGCGGCACTGCCGTCATCGAGGATGTCGCGATCGAGCCCAACCGCCTCGGCGAGTGGGCGATCAGCCAGCTCTTCCTGCGCCGACCGAAGACCGGGGCGTCGCCGTTCGCCAAGGGCCCGACGACGTTCGCCGCCTGGAGCGAGGTCACCGAGGAGCACGCACCGGGCGAATCGCAGTCCGCCGAGCAGCTCGTCGCCTCCTACTCGGAGCTGCACGCCGCCGACCTCGCCAACACGCTCCTCGACCTCCCCCAGCAGCGGATGATCGAGGTCGCGGAGGAGCTCTCCGACGACCGCCTCGCCGACGCCCTGGAGGAGATGCCGGAGGACGAGCAGGTGCACATCCTCGACCGCCTCGGCGAGGAGCGCGCGGCCGACATCCTCGATCAGATGGAACCGGACGACGCCGCCGACCTCCTCGCCCAGCTCCCGCCCGCCCAGCTGGAGCAGCTGCTCCAGCGGATGGAGCCGGAGCGCGCCGAGGACGTGCGGATGCTGCTGCGCTACGGCCCCGACACGGCCGGCGGTCTGATGACCCCGGAGCCGATCATCCTGTCTGCCGACGCCACGGTCGCGGAGGCGCTCGCGCTCATCCGCCGCCATGAGCTGCACCCGGCCCTCGCCGCGGCCGTGTTCGTCACGCTCCCGCCGTTCGAGACGCCGACCGGCCGGCTGCTCGGCCTCGTGCACTTCCAGCGGATGCTGCGCTATCCACCGCACGAGCGGCTCGGCGCCATCCTCGACGACAGCCTCGAGCCGGTGCCCGTCACCGCCTCCGCCGCCGAGGTCGCCCGCATGCTCGCCAGCTACGACCTCGTCTCGCTGCCCGTGATCGACGCAGCCCACCGCCTCGTCGGCGCGATCAGCATCGACGACGTGCTCGACTACCTGCTGCCGGACGACTGGCGCACTCACGACAGCGACGATGTGACTCCGCCCGTGACGGAGGCGCGCTGATGGCGCGCAAGGAGCGGGCCGCCCGCCTCGACGCGCCTGGACGGACGAGCACCCGCCCCCGCTCCACCTCCCGCGACCGCTTCGGACGCTTCACGGAGTGGGTCGCCCGCGCCATGGGCACCCCGGCGTTCCTCGTCATCCTCAGCCTCTTCTGCATCCTCTGGATCGGCTGGAACACGCTGATGCCGCACGAGGTGCGCTTCGACGACGCCGCGCTGGGCTTCACCGCGCTCACCCTCATGCTGTCACTGCAGGCCTCGTACGCCGCGCCGCTCATCCTCCTCGCGCAGAACCGCCAGGACGACCGCGACCGCGTGCAGATCGAGCAGGACCGGCAGCGCGCCGAGCGGAACCTCGCGGACACCGAGTATCTCGCCCGCGAGATCGTCGCGCTGCGGATGTCGCTGGAAGAGCGCAACGCGCAGGTGGTCACCCGCGACGTGCTGCGGCAGGAGCTCCGTGCCCTGCTGGCCGAGCTGGGCGACGCCGAGGAGAAGCCCGCGGGCGGCACCGCCTCATGACCGCGGCCGAGAACGTCAGGGCCGCGGTGGCGGCGGTGACCGATCCGGAGCTGCGGCGACCGATCGGCGACCTCGACATGGTGCGCGACATCTCGGTCGAGGACGGGGTGGCGCGTGTGGGCATCGTGCTGACGATCATCGGATGCCCCGCCGCCGACCGCATCGAGCGCGACGTGCGCGGTGCCGCGGCCGCGGTCCCCGGGGTCACGGACGTCGAGGTCGAGGTGGGGGTGATGACCCCGGCCGAGCGCAAGGCCCTCACCGAGCGGCTTCGCGCGGGACGCCCGGCACGGCACATGCCCTTCGGGCCGGATTCCCTCACCCGCGTGATCCTCGTCTCCAGCGGCAAGGGCGGCGTCGGCAAGTCGACGGTCACCGCGAACCTCGCGGTCGCCCTCGCCGACCAGGGCCTCGCCGTCGGCCTGGTGGATGCGGACGTGCACGGCTTCTCGATCCCCGGACTGCTCGGCATCCCCGCCGGCACGCAGCCGACGCGCATCGACGACCTCATGCTGCCGCCGGTCGCCCACGGGGTGAAGACCATCTCCATCGGGATGTTCCTCCGCGACGGGGAGTCCGTCGTGGCCTGGCGCGGACCGATGCTGCACCGCACGGTCTCGCAGTTCCTCACCGACGTCTTCTTCGGCGACCTCGACGTCCTGCTCATCGACATGCCGCCGGGCACCGGCGACATCGCCATCTCGATCGGGCAGCTCCTCCCGCACGCCGAGGTGCTCGTGGTCACCACTCCCCAGGCAGCGGCCTCCGACGTGGCCATCCGCAGCGGACTCGTGGCGCGCCAGACCGGTCAGCGCGTGATCGGCGTGATCGAGAACATGTCCGCGTACACCCTCCGCGACGGCACCGTCGTCGACCTGTTCGGCGCGGGCGGCGGTGCAGCGGTCGCGGAGGCGCTGTCCGAGCCCGGCGCGCCGGTGCCGCTGCTGGCCTCCATCCCGCTCAGTCCGGCACTCCGTCAGGGCGGGGACGAGGGCGTCCCGGTCGTCACCTCCGCGCCGGACGACGCCGCCGCGCAGGCGATCCGGACGATGGCCGCCGGCCTCGCCCGACGGGGCCGTGGCCTCGCCGGACGCTCGCTGCCGATGTCGATCGGATGAGGCCGCGTGGAAGGATGGACGGATGCCGCACCGTTCTGTGACCGTGGATGAGAGCCTGCTGCGGCGGATGGCACGTGACGCCGCCGTGTACTCCCTGACCAGGCCCGTCGCGATCGTGATGTGGGTCGCACTCGCCGCCGGACTGGTCCTCTCCGTCTTCACGCTCAACGCCCTCCTCTCCCGCGGAGCGGAGGTCAGCACGATCGTCGCCTGGCTGCCCGCCATGACGGTGGCGCTGGGTGCCTACGCGGTGATCCTGACCACCTCGAGCGCCCGCAGGGCCGTCCGTACCGCGATGCCGGTCGAGAGCGTGGTCTGGGTCGCGCTGGACGAGGACAGGCTGCAGCTGGGAAGCGATCGCCGCCGCTCCGAGATCCCGTACCGCACGTTCCAGAGCCTCCGTGTCGGCAGGGACGCCGTGATCTTCAAGGTGCGCGACTCCTCGGTCGCGACCGCCATCCCGCGCTCGCTCTTCAGCGACGAGGAGCTGGCGATGCTGCGGGCCCGGATCTCCTGAACGGACGACTCAGGTCGCCTCGGTGTCGAACGGCGGTCGGTTCTCCGCGCTGAAGGTCGGCGGCGCGGTGCGCGGGGCCACCGGCTCCGCGATCGTCGCGGTCGCCTGGGCGGGGGTCGCGGGCTCCGGCTCCTCCAGGAGCGCGTCGCGGATGATGCGCCGGGGGTCGTACTGCCGCGGGTCCAGCTTGCGCCAGTCCACGTCGTCGAGTTCCGGACCCATCTCCTCGCGGACGCGGGACTTCGTGTCGCGGATGTACTCGCCGGCCTTGCGCACGATGCTCGCGAAGGCCTCCGCGGCACGCGGCAGACGCTCGGGGCCGATGATCAGCACTGCGATCAGGCCGATGAGCAGCAGCTTCTCGAAGGTGAGGCCGAACGTCATGTGACCAGGCTACCGCCGCGCCTGCGGGCTCTGCGCGCGGTGAGCGAATACCCTGGACACATCAGCCATGCACGCAGGGAGAGGCAGGTCATGAGCGAGCACGACGCCAACGCGCGCTTCCTTCGCGAGTCCATCGTCGAGCCGGAGACCATCGCCCGCGCTCGCGCCCACGCCGTGGAGCTGGGGGCGGCCCCGATCAGCGCCGTCGTCGGCTCGCAGATCGCCGTGCTCGCCGCCGCGGGCACCGCCCGCTCCATCGTCGAGATCGGAACCGGCGCCGGCGTCTCCGGACTCTGGCTGCTGCGCGGGGCCCCGAACGCGGTGCTGACCTCGATCGACAACGAGCCCGAGCACCTCGCCGCCGCCCGCCAGGCGTTCGCGGACGCGAAGGTGCCCGCCACCCGCGCGCGGTTCATCGCCGGGCGCGCGATCGACGTGCTCCCCCGCATGAACGAGGCGTCGTACGACATCGTCCTCGTCGATGCCGACCCCGAGAACGTCATCGAGTACGTCTCGCACGGACTCCGTCTCGCCCGTACCGGTGGCCTGGTGCTCGTGCCCCGCATCCTCGCCGGCGGCCGCGTGGCCGACCCTGTCCAGCGCGACGACATCACCGCCGCCTATCGATCGCTGGTCCAGGAGACGCAGGAGTCGTCGGCGGTGCTGGCGACCGTCTCCCCCGCGGGCGAGGGCCTGCTGCAGCTGATCCGCCTCGACGACCGCGCCTGAGCAGACGCCCCGGACGCGAAGAGGGCGGGGGATCCGCGATCCCTCGCCCTCTGCGGTCGCGCTTCCGCGGACCGGGTTCGATCAGGCCGGGGCCACGACGGCACCGAGCACGTCGTGAAGCTCCTTGGCCTCGGCGTCGTTCACGGAGACGACCAGGCGGCCTCCTCCTTCGAGCGGAACACGCACGATGATGAGTCGTCCCTCTTTCACGGCCTCCATGGGTCCGTCTCCGGTCCTCGGCTTCATCGCTGCCATCGTGGCTCCCTTTCCTCCGGTGGTATGGGACGAGTTTATCGGGTGCGACCGTGCCGTGGACGACGCGGGGACACAATCCGCTCCCCCGCGTCGTCAGGGCACCTGCCAGAACGTGCTGCCGAGGGCATACACGTGGTAGATCCACACCCACTGGCCGACGAGGCACAGTGCCAGCACCCCGAGGCGCCAGATTCGTGAGCGGGGCACCGCGACCGCACCCCACGCCGGGCTGAGCGGCAGCAGCAGGCGGAAGGTGCTCGACTGCGGGAAGAACACCGCGAGCAGGTAGAGCAGGTAGCTCGCGCTCCAGAGACGGAGGTCGGGGCCGAGCGCCCGCACCTGCGGGGACAGCAGCAGCGCGGCGGCCGCCGCGACCACGAGCACGATGAGCGCGACCGGCCCCCAGCCGGCCGGCAGGCCCCACAGCTCGAACCAGAACTGCGATGCCTGCACCCATCCCTCGAAGGGCACGAAGCCCTCGACGCCGCCGGCGATCCAGTGTCGTCGCCAAGCGAGCTCGGTGGCGAGGTAGGCGCCGGGGTCGCCGGTCACGACACCGGCGATCAGCTGCCAAGCGAACCCGGTGGCGGTCGCGAGCGCACCGAGGGCGACGATGTGCACGACCTCTCGGGCGCCCAGCGGATCGGTGCGGCGATTCCTCCAGCGGAGGATGCCGTGCAGGCCGAGGTACAGGGCGAAGGCGAGCACCCCGGGGCGGGTGAACCCCAGCACCGGGATGAGCACGTACAGCCACGCGTACTTCCGCCGGATCGTCGAATCCAGCGCGAGGAAGAGCAGCAGCAGGAAGAGCGTCTCCGCGTAGCCGACCTGGAAGAGGGCGGCCAGCGGTCCGGACGCGAAGAAGACGACGGCCCACAGCGCCGCCGCGTTCCCGATGCGGTCGTGGAGCAGACGATGCAGGGCGAGACAGGCCAGGTAGCCGGCTCCGAGCGAGAGCACGAGAGCGCCCGCGCCCCAGGATCCGAGCACGAAGCCCAACGCCTTCGCGGCATACGCGAACACGGGCATGAACGCCCAGGCGTTCTCTGCCACCTTCCCGTCGACAGTCAGCGGAAGGTCGGTGGGATAGCCGTGCACCGCCACCTGCCAGTACCACTGCGCATCCCACCCGAGGACGAAGTCCACGAGCCCGGCGTCGCCGCCGAAGCGAGAGAACACCGTGGACAGGGAGGCAGCGGCGATGAGGAATCCGGTCGTCACGACCCGTGCGAGGACGTAGACGATGCCGATGCGCAGAGCCAGCGGCATCCGCGCCCAGCGCCGTGCGAGCGTCAGTACGACGTCAGCCATGCGCGCAGACCCCGCTCGACGGCGTCGATCTGGGCGAGCGGCACACGCTCCTCGTCGTGATGGGCGAGATGCGGATCGCCCGGCCCGTAGTTCACGGCCGGGATGCCGAGGGCCGAGAAGCGCGCCACGTCGGTCCAGCCGTACTTCGGCTGCGGCTCCGCACCGACAGCCGCGACGAACCGGCGCGCGATGTCCGCGTCCAGGCCGGGGCGGGCGCCCTCGGCGGCATCTGTGATCTCGACGTCGAATCCGGCGAGGACCGCTCGGACGTGAGCCTCGGCGTCGGCCGCGGACTTGCTCGGCGCGAAGCGGTAGTTGACCTCGACCTCGCAGGCGTCCGGGATGACGTTGCCCGCGACCCCTCCCGCGATGCGGACCGCGCTGAGCCCCTCCCGATAGAGCAGGCCCTCGACCATCACCTCGCGCGCCCGGTACTCGGACAGTCGGGTGAGGATGGGGGCCGCGCGATGGATCGCGTTCTCGCCGATCCAGGCCCTGGCGCTGTGCGCGCGGACGCCCGTGGTCCGCACGATCGCCCGCAGCGTGCCGTTGCACCCGCCTTCGACCTGACCGTTCGACGGCTCCCCGAGGATGGCGAAGTCGGCCTGGAACAGGTCGGGTCGTGCCGCGGCGAGAAGTCCGAGGCCGTTCAGGGACGCCGCGACCTCCTCGTTGTCGTACCACATCCAGGTCACGTCGATCGCGGGGTCGGTGAGCTCGGCGGCGAGCTTGAGCTGCACCGCGACCCCCGCCTTCATGTCGACGGTGCCCCTTCCCCACAGATACGGCACGCCGTCGATCTCGATGTCGCGCGTGGGCAGGTTGTCGTTGAGGGGCACGGTGTCGATGTGCCCGGCGATCGCGACGCGCTGCGCCCGACCGAGATCCGTGCGGGCGACGACCGTGTTGCCGTGCCGGATGACCTCCAGGTGCGGCAGACCGGACACGGCCTCCTCGATCAGGTCGGCGAGTGTCTTCTCGTCGCCGGAGACACTCGGGACGTCGCAGATCGCGCGGGTGATGTCGGCGGAGGACGCGGTCAGATCGAGCACCATGCCCCCAGCCTACTGATGCCCGTCATGCGGGACGGGACACCGTCGTCGGCGCGATACCGTGGAGGCATGAGCGACGCACGATCTGTCTGGGGACTCGGCCTGACGACCACCGCGAGCGACGGCACGGTCCTCGACGCGTGGTACCCGGAGGTCCGCTCCTCCACGCCGTCCGAGGCCGAGGTCGCCGCCGCGCGCACCGCGCTCGACGCGCAGACCGGTCCGGACGAGCGCCGCGACGTCACCCTCGCGGTGGTCGAGCTCACGATCGACCTGGACGCGGCCCCGACCTCCACCGCGGACGCCTATCTGCGCCTGCACGCGCTGTCGCACCTGCTCGTGCGGCCGAACACCCTCAACCTCGACGGCATCTTCGGTCACCTGCCGAACGTCGCCTGGACCAATGCCGGCCCGCTGCTCCCCGCCGATGCCGCACGCCTGCGCCCGCAGCTTCAGCGCGCCGGGATCCAGATCCAGGGCCTGGACAAGTTCCCTCGTCTCACCGACTACGTGCAGCCCGCCGGGGTACGCATCGCCGACGCCTCGCGCGTACGGCTCGGCGCCCACCTCTCCCCCGGCACCACGGTCATGCACGAGGGCTTCGTCAACTTCAATGCGGGCACCCTCGGCGCCTCGATGGTCGAGGGGCGCATCTCGCAGGGCGTGGTGGTCGGCGACGGCAGCGACATCGGCGGCGGCGCCTCGATCATGGGCACGCTCTCCGGCGGCGGGTCGCATCGCGTGTCGATCGGCGCCCGTACGCTTCTCGGCGCGAACGCCGGCATCGGCATCTCCCTCGGCGACGACTGCGTCGTGGAGGCCGGGCTCTACGTCACCGCCGGGACGAAGATCGTGCTCGCCGACGGTCCCGCGACGGCCGATGGCGGACGCAAGACCGTCAAGGGCGCCGACCTCTCGGGCCAGGACGGCCTGCTCTTCCGTCGCAACTCGCTCACGGGCGCGGTCGAGGCCGTCCGTCGGGCCGGCGTCGGCGTGACGCTCAACGAAGCGCTCCACGCCTGACAGCCCACCTGCAGCCTTCGACCGGTCTCCGCTGGTAGACTGGGGTCGTTGCCCGCGCCGCCGGCCGGTCAGCATCATCGTCGTCTAGGGGTCTCCGAGGACCGAAGCGAGCGCCCGCGCTCCCCTCTCCAGCCCGAACTGGCCATTCGCACGGCGAACGGACGCGCACTCGCTGCGTCTTCGCCCACCTCACCCCACTATCCCGCGCCGTTCTCGTGCGCTGACGGAGTTCTCTGCATGCCTTCCTTCCTCGAGCTCGGCGTTCCCGCCGAGCTCGCCACCGTTCTCGCCGCCTCCGGAAAGACCGAGGCGTTCGCGATCCAGCGTGACACCCTGCCCGACTCGCTCGCCGGCCGTGACCTCCTCGGTCGCGGACGCACGGGCAGCGGCAAGACCATCGCCTTCGCGCTCCCGCTCGTCGCCCGCCTGGCGGCCTCCGGCCACAAGCGCCGGTCTGGCCTGCCCCGCGGCCTCGTGCTCGCCCCCACCCGCGAGCTGGCCACCCAGATCGCCGCGACCGTCGCCCCGCTCGCCGAGGCCGTCGGCCTTCGCGTCACCACTGTGTTCGGCGGCGTCAGCCAGCGTCCGCAGGAGCAGGCGCTGCAGGGCGGCGTCGACATCGTCGTCGCCTGCCCCGGCCGCCTGGAAGACCTCATGAAGCAGCAGGTCGTGCGCCTCAGCGCCATCGAGGTCACCGTGCTCGACGAGGCCGACCACATGGCCGACCTCGGCTTCCTCCCCGGCGTCACCCGCATCCTCTCGGCGACGCCCGCCGACGGTCAGCGCCTGCTGTTCAGCGCCACGCTCGACCGCGGCATCGACACCCTCGCCCGCCGGTTCCTCACGAACGCCGTCAGCCACGAGGTCGACGAGGCGAGCGTGCCCGTCGGCGAGATGACCCACCGGGTGCTCGTCGTCGACTCCCCCGAGAACAAGACCGTGCTGGTGCGCGACCTCGCCTCGGGCACCGGTCGTCGCATCCTCTTCACGCGCACCAAGCACCAGGCGAAGAAGCTCGCGAAGCAGCTCACCGCCGCCGGGATCCCCGCCGTCGACCTGCATGGCAACCTCTCCCAGAACGCACGCGAGCGCAACCTCGGCGCCTTCTCCACCGACCCGGCCGACGGGGGCGTCCGCGTCCTCGTCGCGACCGATGTCGCGGCCCGCGGTGTGCACGTCGACAACGTCGACCTCGTCGTCCACGTCGACCCGCCCGTCGAGCACAAGGCCTACCTGCACCGCTCGGGCCGCACGGCGCGAGCCGGGGCGGCGGGCACCGTCGTCACCGTGGTCCTGCCCGAGCAGCGCCGCGACGTGAAGGATCTCCTGCGCAAGGCCGCGATCACGGCACCGCTGGAGAACCTCACCGCCGACGCCGTGACCGAGCTCGTCCCCGAGCGTGCTCCGCACGTGCGCCCGGCTCCCCCGCAGCCGCAGCAGCAGCGCTCCGCGAAGCAGCGGCCGGCGGGCGGCGAGAAGAGCACCGCGACCACCCCGCCGTCCCGCCGTCGCCGTCGCCCGCGCTCCGCGGGCCAGGGCGGCGCGCCGGGCTCGCAGCGTCAGGGCGGCCAGGGCCGTCAGGCCACGCGCGGCGCGCAGGGACGCTGATCCCAGCTCACGCCTCACAATGGC
This sequence comes from Microbacterium sp. UBA7513, assembly GCF_002478345.1. Classification (NCBI taxonomy): domain Bacteria; kingdom Bacillati; phylum Actinomycetota; class Actinomycetes; order Micrococcales; family Microbacteriaceae; genus Microbacterium; species Microbacterium sp. UBA7513. The sequence goes on along the minus strand of NZ_DLNJ01000012.1, from coordinate 6,998 downwards.
GAAGGCCCCCTCGCACTCCGGTGCGAGGGGGCCTTCGGCGTCTGCGGCGCCGCGCTCAGCGCGTCGGGAACGCGCGCTCCGGCGACCCGGTGTAGAGCTGCTGCGGACGGCCGATCTTCGTCTGCGGGTCGAGCTGCAGCTCGCGCCACTGCGCGAGCCAGCCGGGAAGGCGACCGATCGCGAACAGCACCGTGAACATGCGCGTGGGGAAGCCCATCGCCTTGTAGATCACGCCCGTGTAGAAATCGACGTTCGGATACAGGCGCCGCTCACGGAAGTAGTCGTCTGCGAGGGCGATCTCCTCGAGCTCCTTCGCGAGGTCCAGGAGCGGGTCGGTGACGCCGAGCGAGCTCAGCACCTCGTCTGCGGCCTCCTTGACGAGCTTGGCGCGCGGGTCGTAGTTCTTGTAGACCCGGTGCCCGAAGCCCATGAGCTTCACGCCCTCTTCCTTGTTCTTCACCCGCTCGACGAACCGGGAGACACTCTGACCCGAGTCGCGGATCTGGCCGAGCATCGTGAGGACGGCCTCGTTCGCGCCGCCGTGCAGGGGCCCGGAAAGGGCCTGGATGCCCGCCGAGACGGAGGCGAACTGGTTGGCCCCCGTCGAGCCGACGAGACGGACGGTGGAGGTCGAGGCGTTCTGCTCGTGGTCCTCGTGCAGGATCAGCAGCAGCTCGAGGGCCTTCACCATGGTCGGGTTGATCTCGTACGGCTCGGAGTTCACGCCGAAGTTCAGCTTCAGGAAGTTCTCCACGAAGCCGAGCGAGTTGTCCGGGTAGAGGAAGGCCTGGCCGACGCTCTTCTTGTGCGCGTAGGCGGCGATGACCGGAAGCTTGGCGAGCATGCGGATGGTGTTCAGCTCGACGTGCTCGGGGTTGTGCGGGTCGGTCTGGCCCTCGTAGTACGTCGACAGGGCCGCGACGGCGGAGGACAGCACCGACATGGGGTGCGCGGTGTGCGGCAGCGCCGAGAAGAAGCGCTTGAGGTCCTCGTGCAGCAGCGTGTGGCGGCGGATCTTCTCGTCGAACTCCGCCAGCTCGACGGCGGACGGCAGCTCGCCGTAGATGAGCAGCCACGCGACCTCGAGGTAGCTGGTACTGCCGGCGAGCTGCTCGATCGGGTAGCCGCGGTAGCGCAGGATGCCCTTGTCTCCGTCGATGAACGTGATGTCCGACTTCGTGGAGGCGGTGTTGACGAAGCCGTAGTCGAGACCGGTGTAACCGGTCTGACGGGTCAGCGTCGAGAAGTCGATGCTGTCGTGGCCCGCGGTACCGCGCACCAGGGGGAATTCGGCGGTGGTCTCGCCGATCGTCAGCTTCGCCGTCTGGTCTGCCGCAGCGCTCACGCGGACCTCCTCCTTCTGTCTGATCGCCCCGGCGTCGCGGGCGTCAGCAAGTTCTTGATCAAGCCGGAACTGGCGATCTCTCGGGCGCCGAGCGCCTGGCCGGGTGCCGACCGAATCGCCTTTACAGCCTAGTCGTCGCGCAGGCCTACTGTGACAACGGCCAAAGAGATCGGCGCAACCGGGAGGGTTCCTACAGAACCGCGTCGCGCAGGCGCCGAGCCGCCTCGGCTACGCGGTCGCTCGGCGCCGTCAGCGACAGCCGCACGTGCTCAGGCGACGAGGCGCCGTAGAAGTGCCCGGGGCCCGCGAGGATCCCGAGGTCCGCGAGACGCGCCATCGACTCCCAGGCGTCGCGCCCCTCGGTCGCCCAGAGGTAGAGCCCGGCCTGCGAGCCGTCGATGCGGAAGCCGGCGTCCTCGACGGCGGGAAGCAGCAGCGCCCGCCGCTCACGGTAGAGCTCCTTCTGCGCCCCCACGTGAGCCTCGTCCCCGAGGGCGACGGCCATCGCCCGCTGGACGGGCGCGGGCGGCATGAGGCCGAGGTGCTTGCGTGCGGTGAGGAGTTCGCCGACCACGCGGGCGCAGCCGGCGACGAAGGCCGCCCGGTAGCCGGCGAGGTTGGACTGCTTGCTCAGAGAGTAGACGCTGAGGAGGTTCGCCCGCGTGCCGCCGGTCACCCGGGGGTCGAGCACCGACGGGATGGGCTCCTCGGCCCACGGACCGTCCCATCCCAGTTCGGCGTAGCACTCGTCGCTCGCCAGCACGGCCCCCAGCTCACGCGCCCGCTGCACGGCCGCGGAGAGCTCCTCGACGGTCCACGTGCGACCGTCCGGGTTGCCCGGGCTGTTGATCCAGATGAGCCGCGCCCCCTCCGGCCATTCCGTCGGGTCGTCGGCCGCGACAGGCGTCGCTCCCGCGACCCGCGCGCCGACGTCGTACGTCGGGTAGGCGACGCGGGGGTGGACCACGATGTCTCCGGCGCCGAGCCCCAGCAGCGTGGGCAGCAGCGCGACGAGCTCCTTGGAGCCGATCGTCGGCAGCACGTTGTCGACCCGGAGGTCCGGGACGCCACGGCGGCGGGCGTACCAGTCGACGATCGCCTCCCGGAGCGCGGGGGTGCCGACGGTCTGCGGATAGGCGTGGGCGTCGGTCGCTGCGGCGAGGGCCTGACGGATGATCTCCGGCGTGGGATCGACCGGCGAGCCGACGGAGAGATCGACGAGTCCGCCCGGATGCCGGGCGGCGCGCTCACGATACGGGACCACGGCGTCCCACGGGTAGTCGGCGAGGTCGCGGACGCTCACGGAGCGGGCCTACTCGCCCTGCGGCGGGAGCGCGGCGATGATCGGGTGGTCGAACGGGTAGACGCCGACCTTGGCGGCGCCGCCGGGCGAGCCGATCTCGTCGAAGAACTCGACGTTGGCCTTGTAGTAGTCCTGCCACTCGTCGGGCAGATCGTCCTCGTAGTAGATCGCCTCGACGGGGCACACCGGCTCGCACGCTCCGCAATCCACGCACTCGTCGGGGTGGATGTAGAGCGACCGTTCGCCCTCGTAGATGCAGTCAACGGGGCACTCGTCGATGCAGGCGCGATCCTTGACATCGACGCACGGGAGGGCGATCACATACGTCACCCCCTCAGTCTACGACCCGTGGACCTCGGGTTCCTCCGAGGACGGCGTGGCGGGGCGGACCGGCTGCCGGGAGAACGACGGCCACGCGATGACGAGCAGCACGATGCCGGCGGCGAGATACGTCCAGATGCGCCCGGCGAGGGTGTCCTGCACGACGACCGAGCCACCGGGACCGACGCCCGAGATGAGCACGATCATGCCCAGCATCCCGAGTCCGGCGGCGACCGCGGCGCCCCGGTCATGGGTGAGCGCCCGCACGGCGATGAGGATCGCGGCGCACGCGATCGCGGCGACGATCAGGCCGATCGGGATCGGGCCCCACGTGACGCTGTGCGCGATGGTTCCGGCCACCCCGTAGACGCCGCCCACCAGGGCAGCGGCCACCCAGGACAGCACCCTCGACAACCACTTCCCGCGCACCCCCCGATCCTACCCGGGCGAAGTCCGGCGAATCGACGCGTCAGGCGGCGAGACCCCACAGCCGCAGCAGCGCGGCAACGAGGGCGGCGGACGCCACCACCACGAGGAACGACTGCCGCAGCCAGAGGAGTCCCGCCGCGACGAGCAGGGCGGGGACACGCGCATCGACGGTGATGGCCTGCCCGTCGCCGAGGGACTGCACCGCGACGAGGGCGGCGAGCAGCGCGACGGTGAGGAGATCGGAGATGCGGGCGGGCCGGGGCGCCTCGAGCACCTTCGGCGGCACGAGATAGCCCACGGCCTTCAGGGCGAGGCAGATCAGGGCGGCGAGGAGGATGGCGCTCCAGAGACTCATGCGCCGACCTCCCCGTCGACGACCTCTGCGGCTCGCGGTGTCTCCAGCCAGTTGAACCACCCGACGACGATAGCGACGAGAGCGGCGACGAGCACGGGGAGTCCGGGCAGGAGGAACGGGGTGAGGGCGGCCGCGATCACGGCCGCCGCGATCCCGACGGCGACCGCCTGCCGCCGGCGCAGTCGCGGCCACAGCAGGGCGAGGAACGCCGCGGCCGCCGCGGCGTCCAGCCCCCAGGCCTTCGGGTCGCCGAGCACGTCGCCGACCAGCGCGCCGACGAGGGTGGTGAGGTTCCAGCCGACGAAGATGCCGACCCCCGTGACCCAGAAGCCCACCCGGCGCAGGCGCGGATCGTCCTGCGCGATAGCCACCGCGGTGGATTCGTCGATCGTGAAGTGCGCGGCGAGCGCTCGTCGTGCCGGTCCCCCGCCGACGACCGGCGACATGCGCATCCCGTAGGCGACGTTGCGCACCCCGAGCAGGGCGGCGGACGCGATCGCCGACGGCAGGGCGGCCAGTCCGCCGGCGGCGAAGACGCCCACGAAGGCGAACTGGGACCCGCCGGTGAACATGAGGAGGCTGAGCACGCACGCCTGCCACACGTCGAGGCCCGCGGCCACGGCGAGCGCACCGAAGGAGATGCCATAGGCGCTCGTGGCGAGCACGACGCCGAGGGCCTCGCGCCACACCTCACGTTCAGCGGTCATCGACCGCCACCCGTTCGCTTCGCTGAACACACGATCATCATTCTGAACATGCCCGGATGCATAGTCAAGCGAACGATCGTTTGCCATGATGAACGCATGGACGATCTCCGCACCCGCATCGCCCGCACGCTCCGCCGCGAGCGCGAGGCGGCGAACCTGTCCGTCTCCGAGCTCGCCCGGCGGGCCGGCATCTCCAAGGCGACGGTCTCCCAGCTCGAGAGCGGTGCCGGCAACCCGAGCGTCGAGACGCTGTGGGCGCTGGGCGTCGCGCTCGGCGTGCCCTTCGCGGTGCTCGTCGACCAGCAGGCCAACGCCCCCACCCTCATCCGTGCGGACGACCTCGCGGGAGTACCCTCCTCCGCCGCCGCCTACAGCGCCACCCTTCTCTCGGCGAGCCCTCCGGGCGCCCGGCGCGACGTGTACCTCATCCAGGCGGAGCCCGGCGACCCCCGGCGCTCGGACCCCCACCATGCGGGCACGATCGAGCACGTGATCCTCATCGCCGGACAGGCGCGGGTCGGCCCGCCCGAGGATGCCGTGGTGCTGAACCCGGGCGACTACCTGACGTATGCCGGCGACGCGGCCCACGTGTTCGAGGCCATCGCGCCCGGGACGAGCGCCGTGCTCATCTCCGAGCTGCGCTGAGGATCACTCCCCCGGCCCGGCCCCTTGCGACCGAACGGCCCCTTGCGTTCGCGCACAAGGGGCCGGTTCGCCCACAAGAGGCCGGGTCGGCGGATGGCTCTTCGGCTCAGTACCAGTTCATGGCCTGGGAGTGCCCCCAGGCCGTGCACGGGGTGCCGTAGGCGTCGGCGATGTACTGCAGGCCCCAGGCGATCTGGGTGGCGGCGTTCGTCTGCCAGTCGGCGCCCGCCGAGGCCATCTTGCTGCCGGGCAGCGCCTGCGGGATGCCGGTCGCTCCCCCGTCGTTGTTGTACGCCTGGTAGTTCCAGCCGGACTCCTTGTTCCACAGCGAGTTCAGGCAGGAGAACTGGTCGCCGCCCCAGCCGTAGCGATCCGCCATCATCTGCTGTGCGGTGGCCCGAGCGCCGTCCGGCGTGTTCGCGGAGGCGAGCGCGGCCGCTGCGGCCGCCGCCTTCTCCTCGGCGACGCGGGCAGCATCCTCCGCCGCCTTCTTCTCCTGCGCGGCCGTGAAGGCCGCCTGGAGGTCTGCGGTGGCCGTCACGACCTTCTCGGTCTCGGCTTCGGCCTGCTCGGCCGTCACCGTGATGAGGACCAGCGGGAGGGTGGATCGGTCGGCGAGGGTCTCCAGGTCGTCCTCGAGAGCGGTGGTGTCCACGGACGCCGCCGCGCCCACGTCGAGGCCCGACTCGGTGACCTCCGCGGTCAGGCTCTTCGCCGCGGCGACCGCATCGGTCGCGTTCGCGACCGTCATGACGGCCTGATCGGCGATGCGGGCGAGGGGCTCGGCGCCGAGGTCGTGGCTCGTGACGGCGGCGGCGGCGTCGGAGCGCTCTGCTCCGGCCGCCGGGGCGGAGGCGAGGCCCACGCTGAGGGTGATGCCGACGAGCGCGGCCGTGGCGGCGCCGAGGGCGATCAGGGGGGTACGGGTGACAGTGGCGCGAGCGGCTGCCGCGTCGGAGGCGCGCCGAAGCGCACGGGTCTTCTGAAGCAAGGCTTTGACTTTCGGGTCGTCGTACGCCCATATCGGGGACTCATCGGGAGCTCGCCCCGGGCGCAAGTCAACGAGTCTGCGTCATCAACCTGAGCGAAAACTAGCCCTCACCTGGGATTTTCATGAGAGAGGGCCCCACGCGGCCGGGCGGCGGCGTGGGGCCCTCTCTCAAGGAGTGCGGTGCGATCAGGCGTTCGCGTCCTGACGCTTGAGACGCGAGGCCTCGCGACCGCGGACGGTCTGGTCGAGGATCACCTTGCGGATGCGGACCTTCTCCGGAGTCACCTCGACGCATTCGTCGTCGCGCGCGAACTCCAGGCTCTCCTCCAGCGTGAGGATGCGCGGCGGCGTCATCGACTCGAAGTTGTCGGCCGTGGAGGAGCGCATGTTGGTGAGCTTCTTCTCCTTGGTGATGTTGACGTCCATGTCGTCGGCGCGCGAGTTCTCGCCGATGACCATGCCCTCGTAGACCTCTTCGGTCGGCTGCACGAAGAACGACATGCGCTCCTGCAGCGCGATCATCGCGAACGGGGTGACGACACCCGAGCGGTCGGCCACGATCGAGCCGTTCTGGCGGGTGGTGATCTGCCCCGCCCACGGCTCGTAGCCGTGCGAGATCGCGTTGGCGATACCGGTTCCGCGGGTGGTCGTGAGGAACTCGCTGCGGAAGCCGATGAGACCACGCGAGGGCACGACGAACTCCATGCGCACCCAGCCGGTGCCGTGGTTGGTCATGTTCTCCATGCGACCCTTGCGGTTCGCGAGGAGCTGAGTGATCGCGCCGAGGTGCTCCTCCGGCGTGTCGATGGTCAGGTGCTCGAACGGCTCGTACACCTTGCCGTCGATCTTCTTCGTGACCACCTGCGGCTTGCCGACCGTCAGCTCGAAGCCCTCGCGGCGCA
>NZ_DLNJ01000003.1:0-21484 GCF_002478345.1 Microbacterium sp. UBA7513 | reverse complement strand
GCTCCCACGACCCAGCCATCACAACCAGGCCCGCAGGGCAACTTCTCTATCTTACCGATCTCGTTTCCGTTGTCAAGTCCGAGTTTCTTCGGCCTGACCGTGGGAACGGATCAGCATCCTTCATCCTGTTCACTCAGAGTGTGTGGGATTCGGGAGGTGTTCGATGCTTGACGGGAGCCGGTCCGAGGACCTCCGCTCAACCGTTTGGGGCGAACAGCTAATAACTTACGTGGGTTCCGAGCATCGGGCAAATCACCGTCGATTCCCGGGCGTGTCGCCCGCCCCTCAGTCCGCGGCCCTTCCCGCCGGCGCGAATCGGGAGGAGTCGGAGTGGTCCTCGGGCTGCATATCCCCGACGCGCTTCGGCGTCGCGACGACGGCCAGCAGTGACACCAGGCAGGCGCCGATGACGAACAGCACCACGAGCCAGAGGCCTCCCCCGGCGGCCGCGACGAGAGCGGAGGCGATGAGGGGGGTCGGCCCCGCGACCAGAGCGCCGTTGAGCTCTCGGGCCGTCGCGACGCCCGTGAAGCGGTAGCGGGTCGGGAAGAGATTCGTGAGGAAGGTTCCGGTGGAGGCGGCGGTCGCTCCCACCGCGATGACACCGAGCGCCGTCATCCCGAGAGCGGCCAGCACCGGGTCGCCGGACTGCAGCGAAAGGAAGACCGGGTACGTGAGGACGATCCCGGCGACGGAACCGAAGACAACCACGCGCTTGGCCCCGAAACGATCGACCGCGACCCCACCGAGGACGGGAGCGAAGGCGGTGAGCAGCGAGGACACCAGGACCGAGATCAGCGCCTCGACCCGGGGCATGCCGACCGTCAGCGTGAGATAGCTCAGCGCGAAGGCGCTCAGCACGTAGTTCGTCACGTTGTGCCCGCAGACGCTGAAGAAGCCGAGGATGAGCTCGCGAGGACTGCGCCGGAAGAGCTCCGCCAAGGGCACCTTCGTCGCGGACTGCTCCGCGTTCGCCACAGCATCCCGGTACTCGGGCGTCTCCTCCAGACGACGACGGATCCAGAGCGCCAGCACGAACAGGACGGCGGAGACCAGGAACGGAATGCGCCAGGCCCAGCCGAGCAGCACGTCGCCGGGAAGCATCGAGGCGAACGTGAAGGCCAGCGTCGCGAGGAACGCTCCGCCCGGGGCGCCCGAGGTGACCAGTCCGATGACCCTTCCCCGGCGCGGTTCGGGTGCGTACTCCGCGACGAGCGTGAGGGCACCGGCGAGTTCCGCTCCGGCACCGAAGCCCTGGATGAAGCGGAACAGGATGAGCAGGATCGGCGCGGCCACCCCGATCGCCTCGGCGGTCGGGAGGACCCCGATGCCCACGGTCGCGATCCCCATGAGCACGATGGTCAGGATCATCGCGGGCTTCCTGCCGACCCGGTCGCCGAGGTGGGAGATGAGGAGGCCGCCGAGCGGCCGCACGACGAAGCCCACGGCGAAGGTCGCGAAGGCGAGCATCGAGGCGGAAGCCGGGATGACGTCCGGGAAGAAGAGCGGGCCGATCACGAGACCCGCGGCGGCGCCGTAGAGGGCGTAGTCATACCACTCGATGAGGGTGCCGAAGTAGGCGGCGGCGATCGCGCGCCTCGCCTGCGGGGTCATGGTGCGCTGCTGTTCGTGGGCCATGGGGTGTCCTTTCGTCATTGAAAAGTACTGGCGTGGTCGTGGCTATCCGGTGGGCGCGAGGACCGCGGTCCCCCGGCCGCGCAGCTCGGCGGTCGTGCGCACGCCGAGAAGCTGCATCGTCGACAGGGTCTCGTCCGCCACGAGGTCGAGCGCCCGCTCCACTCCGATGCGGCCGCCCGCCATGAGGCCGTACATGTATCCCCGGCCGAGGAAGACGAAGTCGGCCCCCGCGGCGATCGCGGCCACGACGTCGAGTCCGCTGCGGATACCGGAGTCGAGCAGGAGGGGGATGTCGTCGCCAAGGGCGGCCCGCACGGCGCCCACGACCTCGATGGGCGCGATCGCACGGTCCAGCTGGCGCCCACCGTGGTTGGAGAGCCAGATGGCGTCCGCGCCGGCGTCGATGAAGCGCTCGGCGTCGGTGGCGGAGAGGACGCCCTTCACCACGATGGGCCCGGCCCAGTTCCCCCGCAGCCACCGCACGTCGTCCAAGGACAGGGCGGGATCGAACATGCTGCTCACCACGTCGGTGACGCTTCCCGACCGCGGACCGAAGTTCGCCATGGCCGGTGCGTCGTGCGCCAGGAGGTCGAGCGACCACGCCGGGTGGAGTGCCGACTGCGCGGCAGTGCGCAACGTCAGCCGCGGCGGCATCGAAAGCCGGTTGCGGTCGTCGCGGTAGCGCTGCCCCGGGACCCGGGTGTCGACGGTCAGCACGAGCGTGTCGAACCCTGCCGCGGCGGCCCGCTCGATCAGGGCGAGCGACGCGGCGCGATCGCGCCGCAGGTAGAGCTGGAACCAGCGGCGCGCACCGGGGGCCGCGTCTGCGACGTGCTCGATGCTCCGCGTGCCCATCGTGGAGAGCACGAAGGGCACGTCGCGGCTCGCGGCCGCGCGCACACCGTCGGTCTCGCCGGTCGCCCGCATGAGGGCGGTGAGACCGATCGGCGCGATGCCGAGCGGCATCGCGTGCTCGCGTCCCAGCAGCCGGGTGGCGAGTGACGCCCCCGCGGCGCTCTCCGTGACGGAGGGCACGAACTTCCGACGGGCGAAGGCCGACTCGTTGTCGCGCGCAGCCTGCTCGGTCACCGCAGCACCCTCGACGTAGTCGAAGACGAATCCGGGAACGCGTCGCTTCGCCAGCCGTCGGAGGTCGTCGAGGCTGCGGGCTTCAGCCACGCGCTTCGCCTCGGTGGGAAACGCGGGCGGAGCGAAGCTCAACAGCTCGGTGAAGGTGCGGATACGACGTCGCAACAATCCTGGATCCTCTCGGCAACTCCCATCGAGGCCGAAGAGCCGACCGCGGTGTCGGCACCCACCATAGCCGTCGAATATCTTGGCCACAATAGGCATATTCCTGAGATATATCTAAAGCGCTCATGACGCCACGAGGACGAGGCGAGGGTGGTTCAGGCCTCGAGGAAAGCGTGGAGGACGAACTCCCGCAGCTCGACGAGATGACGGCGCATGGCCTCCTCGGCGGCTTGCGGATCTCCGGTGCGGATCGCCTCCAGCACCTGCTGGTGTCCGTTGTTCTCGACGTCCGAGTGGATGCGCGCATCGATGGCCGGGATCAGATGATGACTCCGTGTCGTCTCGTCGAACAGGCCGCTCATGAGCGTCTTCGCCCGAGCGTTGCGCGCCGCGCCGAGGATGCACTCGTGGAACGCGCGCGCCGCGTCGGTCAGCTCCGCCGTACCGGAGCCGCTGCGCTGCGCCTCCAGGATCGAGCTGAGCTCCTCGACGAAGGCCTCGTTGCCGTAGCGGGTCGCCCCCGCCGCCATCGGCGGTTCGATGATCAACCGCAGGTCGAGCACCTCGCGCACCTCGTTGATGCCCAGCGGGCGGACGACGTATCCGCGTCGGGGAAGGGCGACGACGAGCCCCTCGACGACGAGGATCTGCAGGGCCTCCCGCACCGGCGTCTTCGACACCCCGAAGCGCGCGGCCAGCTCGGGCTCGATGACGACCTCGCCCGGGGCGAGCCGGGTGCGGACGATGTCGTCCCGGAGCGCCACGTACACCTTCTGCGTGCGCGAAAGGACCCGATTCCCGTCGCCGAGAGCCGCGGCACGGCGCCGACTGTCGACGGCATGCGTGTGCAGGGTCGAGCCGGATTCGCTGGGCGTCGCGTCCATGCCCTCAGCCTAGGGGCACCGAATCGACCCCCGGCCGCTGCTGAGCGGTCTCGTCGCAGCGGTCGAATCGGGCCCGTGCGCCAGCTCCAACGAAAGAACCTCGCCCCGCGAGCTGCGGGGCGAGGTTCCTTCGTTCTGTTCCTGTGGACCTAAGGGGATTCGAACCCCTGACCTCCTCGATGCGAACGAGGCGCGCTACCAACTGCGCCATAGGCCCGTGAACGACATCTACGTTATCACGCTCGGGATCCCGGACACGTCGAGCGTTGAAGTTCGCTGATCTATCGCTGGCGACCCACCGCGGTGGGTCGTATCTTTGGCGATGGCGGAGTCGAAGGGGGCACGATCTTGACCACGCGACCGAACATTCTGTTCTTCCATGTCGACAACCTGGGGTTCGGCGAACTCAGCTGCTACAGCGGCGGTCCGTTGCGGGGCGCCTGGACCAAGCGCATCGATGAGTTCGCGGCACGCGGGTTCCGCATGACGAACTACGCCCCCGAAGCCCAGTGCACGCCGACCCGTTCGGCTCTGATGACGGGGCGGTATTCGATCCGTTCCGGCACCCACAGCGTGCCCCTCGGCGCTCCGGGCGGATGGGGACTCGTTGCGTGGGAGCGCACCCTCGGCGACGTCCTCTCCGAGGCCGGGTACGCGTGTGCGGTGTACGGCAAGTGGCACGTCGGCGAAGGCGCGGGGCGCTGGCCCACCGACAAGGGGTTCCGGGAGTGGTACGGACCGGCCCGCACCTACGACGAGGCGCTGTGGCCCTCCGATCCCTGGTACGACCCCGAACGCGACCCGGTATCGCGCATGCGGGAAGGCAAGCACGGCGACGCGGACGTGACCGAAGGCGTCCAGCTCACCCTCGACGTGCGGCGGGACGTCGACCGCGAGTACCTCGAGCGCGCGGAACGCTTCATGCGCGCATCGGTCGATGAGGACAAGCCGTTCTTCGTCTACTTCAACCACTCGCTCATGCATATGCCTGTCCTCGCCCGGGAAGAGTTCCAGGGCACCTCCGGCAACGGCGAATGGTCGGACGCGCTCCTCGAGCTCGACGCCGACTTCGGCCGCCTCGTCGACCTGATCCACGAGCTCGGCCTCTCCGACGACACGATCATCGTGTTCGCCGGTGACAACGGCCCGGAGGAGGTACTCACCTGGCGCGGCACGCCGGGCTTCTTCGAAGGGTCTTACTTCGCCGGCGGCGAGGGGAACCTGCGCACCCCCTGCATCGTGCAGTGGCCCGGCCACGTCGCCGAAGGCGTCGTCAGCAACGAGATCATGCATGTGACCGACTGGTTCACCACGCTGATCTCCGCAGCCGGCGCGGAGTTGCCCGACGACCGCGTCATCGACGGCGTCGACCAGTCGAACTGGCTCGCCGGTCACCAAGAGGCGTCGGCACGTGACGGCTTTCCCTACTGGATGGGTGAGAAGCTGTACGGCGTCAAGTGGCGGAACTTCAAACTCGCTCTCGTCGCCCAACGCTACGCGAACGATCCACCGGCAGAGCTGAGCTCGCCGCACCTGATCAATCTGATCACGGACCCGCAGGAGCGCGAGCCGATCGACGCGCAGTACCTGCACAGCTGGACGATCACGCACTTCAACCGCATCCTCGGCGAGTTCCGCGCTTCGGTGCAGCGCGAGCCATTGATCCCCGCAGGTGCACCCATAGACCACATCCCGGGGCCGACCGGAGGCTAGGCCCCGTCGGCGACTCTTCTCCAGCGCGGTCGCCATGGTGATGTTGACGAGGTCTGCTCGCCCCTGACAGTGTCGTGGAAGGTGGCGCATCGGCTACCACCAGACGGAGAGGTTGTCGATGTCGCGAGTCGCGTCCGCGGACGAACGGGTGGCGGTCGAGCATCGAGTGCTCGGGTTGGACAGGCGCACGTTCGCGAAGGCGATCTTCGTCGGGGTCGTGTTCCTCGTGTTCACGGTCGTGATCCCCCGCATCGATGCGGCGATCCCCTGGAACGACCCGGTGGTCGCCGGTGACGAGCTCGCACTCACCGAGGACATCGCTTTCACGCCGGCCGTGGGGTGGAACATCGAGGCGGGTCACCGCCTGAACGCGGACGGGTCTGTGGACCAGAGCGGCGACGCGACGCTCACGGGCTCGGGCGTTGAGTTCGATGTGACGACGGGCGCCTTCGAAGGCACCCCCCAAGAGTTGCTCGCTCAGATCGACAAGGTCACCGCGGCAACCGTCGACCCCGCTTTCCGCGTCGACGGCGCTGCGGCGACCATGCGCACCGACTCCGGTGAGAGCGGAGTCCTTCAGCAGTACAGCAGCATGAACGAGGACGGCGTCATCGCCGCATTCGTCATCGACGGAACGGGAATCAAGGTGACCGCACACGGCTCGCCCGCGCAGATGAAGGCTGCGGCACAGCAGATCGCCGACATGGTCGCCAGCATCCGTACCCTCGACGCGGAGGACGCCTCATGAGCCAGCAGACACTCGGCACCGCAACGCTGGACCCCGAGGAGCGGCAGCGCGTCGCCATCGACATTTCCGGGTGGGGGCAGCCGTTCCGGTTCGTCCAGCTCCGCAACCTCTGCTTCTGGGTGTACGTCGTGCTGACCGGCATCGGTGTCGTGCACATCTGGTCGTACTTCCGCAGCGACGTCGTGTTCTACGCCGAGCCGTTCGCCGTCGCCGCCGTTCTGTGCCTGCTCAGCGGGGCGGCGTGGGCCGGATGGTTCCACCACATCGACCGGTGGGAACGCCAGCCCGGCGGGTTGATCGCCGCTGCCCTGGTGTGGGGTGCGATCCCGGCGACGTTCGCGTTCGCTCTGCCCGTCAACTCCGCCATGCTCGGCATCTACCCCAAGCTGTTCGGCCAGGACTGGGCTGCGAACTGGGCGGCAGGCCTGACCGCTCCCTTCACCGAGGAACTCGCGAAGCTCTGCGGTCTCATCCTGCTGATGGGGCTCGCCCCGCGCCTCATCCGCACCGCGAACGACGGACTCATCATCGGCGCCTTCCTCGGCCTCGGCTTCGCCGTCTTCGAGGACTTCCTCTACGCCGCCAACGGCACCATGACCTCGCTCAGTGCGAACCCGGACAGCGCCGCTGTGACGATCTCCATCACCCGCATCGCCACCAGCGCGGTTTCGCACCCTCTGTTCAGCGCCTTGGTCTGCAGCGGCGCGATCTACATCCTCGGCACGGCTGCTCAGCCGCGGCGTGTGCTCCGCGGCATCCTGTTCGTCCTCGCCGGCATGTTCCTCCACTTCACCTGGGACGACGCCACCGGTCTCGGCGGCGGGAACGGTCTGGGGGTCGTCGCGGTCATGGCCGGGTCCGTCATCCTCGCCCTCGTCATTCTCAGCATCGCGTTCCGCCTCGCCGCGCCCCGAGAGCACCAGTTCGTGCGCGACCTTCTCGCGCCCGAGGTCGCAGCCGGCACCGTCACCGACGAGGAGATCGAGGCCATGGTCGACCGCAAGGCCCGGAAGACATGGTTGCGAGCCGCTCCCGGCCACCGCGAGAGGCGAGCCCGAAAGCACCTCCGTCACGCCCTGTTCGACCTCGTGCACGCCATCGCCCAACCGGACGACAAGCACGCCGAAGAGCTCGAGCACGCCCGCGGCGAGGTCTCCAGGCTCCGCATCCAGGCTCGGAGCTGAGGCGCATGCAACCCCGCTGATGGGCGGGGACACGGAAAAACCCCCGATTTCTCGGGGGTTTCCATGGCGGTGACGGTGGGATTTGAACCCACGGTAGGGGGTTACCCTACACAACTTTTCGAGAGTTGCACCTTCGGCCGCTCGGACACGTCACCGCGGATCAGTTTACGACACCGGGGCCGAGCGCGCGAATCGGCGGGTCACCAGGCGGTGGCGACCTCGGCGTGGGCGCGGAGGATGCCCTTCGTGGATCCGGCGGGGGCACGCCCGATGCCGCACTCCGTGGCGACGCCGAACTCCGGCGCGAACGGGATGGCGGCGGCGATCCGGCGACGCGCACCCTCCGCGCCGTCCTCCCGGTGCACGAGGCCGAGGTAGAGCTCCTCGACCGGGGTGAGCGCGGCGAGTGGGGCGAAGTAAGCCTCGTCGTCGTGACCGATCGGCACGGGAAGGTGCAGCCAGGTGAGCGGGCGATGGGCCGCGGCGATGACCGCATTGGCGTAGCGGACGAGGGAGCCGGCGTCGGTCGGCTCGAAGAAGTGCTTCTCCCCCGCGTCGCCGTAGCAGAGGTGCACGCCCACCTCCACGCCGTCCGGGACGGCGTCGACGAGGGCGGCCAGACGCGAGACGAGTCCGTCGAACGGGTCACCGGGCCACCACGCCGCCATGACGGCGCCGTAGCCGGAGGCCCCCTCGAGGATGCCCATCTCGCTCGCGACGTCCCACTGCACCGCGAGGTCGTCGTGCGGGATCGCCGCGAGGATCTCGTCGAGCTCGCGGAGCATCGCGGCGGTGTACACGGGCTCGATCGCGGCCCGGTCGTCGCCGTGGAAGAAGGAGGAGATGACGGCGAGCGGGGTGGGCAGCGACACCTGGAACCGGGTGCCCGCCGGGATGGCCCCCTCCTCACGCAGCCGGGCGAAGAGCCCGTACGACTCGATCGCGGCCGAGGCGTACCCCAGCGGAGGCAGTGCGATCGTCGCCGGGTCCACGCCCTCGGCGATCCGGAGACCCCGTGCGTCGATGCCGGCGGGGAACGGGATGGGCTCGTCGCCGATCCGCTCGATGCCGTCCGCCTGGCCGATGACGTCGGGCTGGAACATGATCCAGTGGAACCGCTTGCCCACCTCGCCGTCCGGGATGCGGCGCAACCGGTCGCCGAGCAGCTCCGCCGCCGTGCGCATCGTGGTCTCGGCGTCGTCGAAGTTCACACTGCCCACGAGAAGGGCACCCTGGGGCTGCGTCATGGCCTCAGGATATCCCTCGCCGACCCACCCCCTTCCGGCCGAGCCACCCCGCTGCGTGCGGGCGGAAGGGGGTGGGACACACGCAAGGGGGTGGGTCGGCGAGGGGAGGTCGGGATTAGGATTGCCTAAGAACCCGCCGCCTCCGGGGGCAGAACGACGGGAAGGATGCAAGCAGCATGGGATTCATCACGTCTGCGGCGCTCGCCGAGACCGGATACGTGGTCCTCTACGACGAGACCACCCCGGTGGACCCGTCCGAGTGGCGGGACCTCGAGTACGTCGGCTGGCGCTCCTCCGGCATCACCCGCTTCGCGCCCCTGACGAGCTACGCGGGCGACATCGACTGCAACGGCTTCTGGAACCACACGCCGCCGCGCACCGACAAGGACGGCGTCTGGATTCCCTCACAGGTCGCGATCGCCCCGACCCTGCAGCGCCGCGCCCTGGCCCCGGGCGCCGGCGTCGGCCGCTGCCGGGTCATCGAGCTCCAGCCGAACGACTACGCCGACGCGATCTACAACCTGCACCAGGACGACAACAACCGCCTCAACGAGCCGGGCACGGGCTGGGTGGTCCGCGGGTATTACAACCTCACCGATGACACCGACTCGATGCTCATCCTCCGCTCCGACCGGTTCGACCCGGCCACCGAGGTCCGCCTGCCGCTGCGCGCCGGCTCCCGGATCATCGTCGACACGCAGCGCTTCTGGCATGCCGTATGGCATCGCGGTACCGGCCCCCGGTACGCGCTCATCACCTCCTGGACCAGCGGCCCTGAGCTCGACGCATACATCGCCGCGCACCACGGCGACCCGCATCCGCCGACGGTCGACCTCGACCCGCGTGTGGTGGACGAGGCCCAGGTCGAGATGCACCGCCGGATCGAGGAGCGCCGTCGCGCGTTCGAGGCGCAGGGCATCGTGATGGAGCCGCCCGCCGACATGAACCTCGTCGGCTGAGGCTCAGACCGTCCGGCCGCCCTCGATCCGCACGACCCGGTCGACCGTCCCCGCGGGCGGCGCCACGTGCGAGATGAGCAGCACCGACTGCTCCCCCGTCGCCTGCAGCAGGTCGCGCAGGAGAGCGTCCGAGGCCTCGGGGTCGACGCCCGCCGTCGGCTCGTCCAGCACGAGCACCGGGAAGCCACGGAGCAGCGCGCGAGCCAGAGCGATCCGCTGCGCCTGACCGCCGGACACCAGCGCACCGCGGTCGCCCACCCGCGCATCGAGCCCTCCGCGCTCGCGCACCCACGCCGCGAGTCCCACACGGTCGAGCACGGCGAGGAGTTCTTCGTCGGTGGCCGTGTCCCTGGCGAAGAGGAGGTTCTGCCGCACGTCCTCGTCGAAGAGCTGCGGCTGCTGCTCGCACAGACCGACGACGCGGCGCAGCGAGGGCCCGGACAGCGCCGCCGCGTCGAGATCGCCGATCCGGTATTCGCCGTTCACGCGGAGGAACCCGACGAGCGCGGCCGCCAGCGAGCTCTTGCCCGCACCGCTCGCGCCGGAGACGAGCATGCGCTCGCCGGGCGCGAGGTCGAGGTCGATGCCGGTCAGCGCCGCTGCTCCTCCGGGCCAGTGCGCCGTGACTCCCCGTAGCGTGAGCGCGGGGACGCCGTCGACCTCGACGTCCTCCCCCGCGTCGGTCCGCAGCTCCGGCGGCATCCGTTCGGGCAGCACGTCCACGATGCGCTCCGCGCTCGCACGGACGCTCCGCCACGAGGCTGCCGCGATCGGAACGGCACCGAACACCTCGAACACGACCATCGGCACGAGCACCGCGACCGCGAGCCACGGGGCGTCGATGACTCCGGTGGCGAGGCCAGGGGCCGCCACCGCGAGTGCCCAGACGGATGCGACCCCTGCCATGAGCGAGACCACTCCGGCGGCGACGGCCTGTGCCAGCGACGCCCGGCCGACGACCCGGCGCAGGGCGGCGTCGGCCTCGCGGATGCGCTCCCGGGCCTGCGCCTCCGCACCGAACGCGAGCAGGACGTCGAGGCTGCCGAAGTAGTCGACGAGGGCGGCGGACACCTCGGCCCGACGCGCCGACACCGCGGCCTCCGCACGGGAGCCGAAGATCCAGCCCAGCCCGACGGCGGCGAGCGCGGCGACGAGGAGGCAGACGGCGAGGGTCAGCGCGGCGGGCGGCGACACGAAGGCGAGGAAGCCGACGGCCCCCAGGGCGACCACGCCCGAGACGGCGAGCGGCTGCACGACCCGGAGCGGGAGGTTCTGCAGGTTCTCCACGTCGTCGACGAGAGCCGCGAGCACCTGGCCCCGGTCCGTCGCGCCGAGCCCCGCCGGCGAGAGCGGGATGAGGCGGCGCACCATGTCGGACCGGGTCGTGGCGAGCTGTCGGAGGGCGGCGTCGTGACCGCTGAGCCGCTCGAGGTACCGCGTGACGGCTCGGGTCACGGCGAAGAACCGCACCCCGACGACCGCGATGGACAGCGGCACGAGGGAGTCGACGATCGACGCGCTCACGATCAGCCAGCCGCTCACCGCGAGGAGGCTCACGGCGGCGGCCGCCGACAGCACGCCCCAGATCAGCCCGGGGAGGAAGCGGCGGAACGGCGGCTGCGCGAGCCGGAGCACCTCCCGGACCCGGTCGCTGCGGGTCGTCTCGTTCATGCGCTCACCCCCAGCGCCACGATCCGGTCGGCGATGCCCCTGGCCGAGCGGCGGTGCGAGACGAGGAGGATGGTCGCGCCGGCATCCGCCCGCGCGCGCAGTGACCGCCACAGCCGCTCCTCGGTGTCGGCGTCGAGGGCGCTGGAGGGCTCATCGAGCGCGAGCATCCGCTCCGGCATTCCGTCGTGGCGGTACAGCGCCCTGGCCACCGCGACGCGCTGCGCCTGTCCTCCCGACAGCCCTGCGCCCTGCACACCCAGCACGCGGTCGGCCTCGATGCCCTCGGCGCACGCGGCGTCGAGCGCCCGGCGCACACGGGCGAGGTCGGGAGCGGCATCCCCGAGGGCGACGTTCTCCGCGACCGTGCCGCGCATCAGCCCCGGCGTCTGCCCGGCCCAGGCGAGCCAGTCGGACGGTGCGAGCTCGGCGATGTCCCGTCCGCCCCAGGTCGCCGTGCCCGTGGACTCCACCGCCCCGCGGAGGGCGGCGAGCAGACTCGACTTCCCGGAGCCGCTCGGCCCCTCGATCAGGGTCACCGACCCGGGCTCCGCGACGAAGGACACCGGCGGAAGGTCTCGCACGCGGAGTCCCTCGACCACGAGTTCCCGCCCCGCCGGCACGACGTCGGCCCGGCTGCCGGACGAGTCCACAGGGTTCGGTCGTGCATCCGTGCCGGGGTCGTGCGGGCGCACGCCGCCGCGGTCCCGGTCGCGCGCCGCATCGAGCACGTCGAACACGTCCTCCGTGGCCGCGACACCCTCGGCCGCCGCGTGGAACTGCACGCCCACCTGACGGATCGGGAGGAAGGCCTCCGGGGCGAGCAGCAGCACGAAGAGCCCGACCTCCAGACTCAGGTCACCCGACAGCAGGCGGAACCCGACCGCGACCGCGATGAGCGCGACCGCGAGCGACGACAGCAGCTCCATCGCGAACCCGGAGAGGAACGAGAACCGCAGCACCTTCATGGTCTCGCGGCGGTACTCGTCGGCGGTCACCTCGATGCGGTCGGCCGCCCGGCGGTCCCGGCCGAACAGCCGCAGCGTCGACAGCCCCTGGACCGTGTCCGCGAAGCGGGCGGCGAGGTGCTGCAGGGTCTGCCACTGCTTCTTCTGCACCGTGCGGGTCGCGATGCCGATGAGGATGAGGAACAGCGGGATGAGCGGCAGGGTGATGACGGCGGTGAGTCCGCTCGGCCAGTCCTGCCACCACATGACCGCGACGAGCACCGGCGTCGCGATGACGGTGAGCACGAGCTGCGGGATGTACCGGGCGAAGTACGCGTCCAGGGCTTCCAGGCCGTGACCGGCGGTGACGGCGACCTGGGTCTGGTTGCGCTGTGCGAGCCAGCCCGGGCCGAGACGCCCGACGGCCGCGACGAGCGCCGCGCGCAGTTGCATCCCGGTCCGGGCGGCGGCCTGGGTGCCTGCGGCGTCGGACGCCGCGATGAGCAGACCCCGCAGGAGCGCGGTCCCGAGCAGCCAGAGCAGGGTCGCCGTGACGTCGCGCCCCGCGATGGCGCCCACGACCGCCTCGGTGAGGAGCCAGGCGAAGGCGATCGTCACCGCGGTCTGGAGGATGCCGATCGCGGCCGACGCCAGGAGGAACCCCCGGGCGGCGGCCGCGTATCGGAGCAGCCTCGGATCGACGGGTTTCACGCGTGCGCCGGAGCCCCCTCGATCGACCGGCGGGTGACGCGCTTGCGGAACACCCAGTAGGTCCAGGTCTGGTACGCGATGACCAGCGGGAGTGCGATCAGCGCGGTCCAGCTCATGATCTGCAGCGTATACGGGGTGCTGGACGCGTTGGCGATCGTGAGGCTGTACGCCGGGTCGATGGTCGACGGCATGACGAACGGGAACAGGGCGGAGAACAGCATGACGACGGCGAACATGACCGTGAGCATTCCGGCGAAGAACGCCCACCCGTCGCGACGGACGAGCGAGAAGCCGACCGCCGCGATCAGGCTGACCGCCGCGAGCGCACCGGCGCCGATGACCAGCCAGAGCAGCGGGGCCTCGCGGCCCATCGCGATCGCGACCGTCCAGATCACCGTCGCGGCGGCGCCGAGGATCGTCGGGATGGCCGCCTTCTTCGCGAGCTTCTGTGCATCCTCGTGCACCTGACCGTCCGTCTTCAGCGCGACGAACAGCACGCCGTGCAGGAAGAAGAGCAGCAGGGTCGTCACACCGACCAGCAGCGCGTACGGGTTGAGCAGCGAGAAGAAGCCGCCGACGTAGATGTGGTTCTCATCGATCGCCACCCCCTGCACGATGTTGCCGAAGGCGACGCCCCAGAGCAGCGCAGGGACGACGGAGCCGATCACGATCATCCGGTCGAAGCCCTGCTTCCACTTCCGGCTCTCCCGCTGATGGCGGTACTCGAACGAGACGCCGCGGAGGATGAGCGCGAGCAGGATGAGCAGCAGCGGCAGGTAGAACCCGCTGAACAGCGTGGCGTACCACTCGGGGAACGAGGCGAAGAGCGACGCCCCGGCCACGATGACCCACGTCTCGTTGAGGTCCCACACGGGACCGATCGTGTTGATGACCTGTCGGCGGGACACGTCGTTCTTGCCGAGGAACGGCAGCGACATGCCGACACCGAAGTCGAACCCGTCGAGGACGAAGTAGCCGACGAACAGGAAGGCGACCACCCAGAACCAGATCGTTGCGAGATCCATGATGCTCGTTCCTCTCAGTACACGACCGACGGCAGCTGAGCCGTCTCCTCATGGGGCTGTTCGTCGGTGTCCGGCCCCTTCTGGGCGGCCTTGACGATAAGCCGGACCTCGACCACGGCCAGCGTGGCGTAGATCGCGGTGAAGGCGATCAGCGAGATCAGGACCTCAAGCCCGCTCACGCCGGGCGAGACGCCGTCGCGGGTGGACATCAGGCCGAACACGATCCAGGGCTGTCGACCCATCTCGGTGAACACCCAGCCCATGATGTTGGCGGCGAGCGCGAGCGGGAACGACCAGATCGCGACCTTCCACATCCACGGCGCGACCGGCTTCGTGGCCTTCTTGCGGGTGACCCAGAGGCCGGCGACGGCGACGAGGGCGGCGGCCATGCCGAGGCCGATCATCCAGCGGAACGACCAGTACGTGATCCACAGGACGGGGGCGAAGTCGGTGAGGCCCGTGCTCGCATACGTCTGGGCGTACTCGGCGTTCAGGTCGTTGATGCCGTGCACACAGGCGTCGAGCGTGTGGGTCGACAGCAGCGACAGCAGATACGGCACCCGGATCGAGAACAGCTCCGAGCTGCCGTCCGGCGTGCCCAGCGTGAAGAGGCTGAAGGAGGCATCGGCGCCGCAGACGGTGTTGAACGTCGCCTCGGCGGCGGCCATCTTCATCGGCTGCGCCGCGTACATCGCCAGGCCCAGCTGGTCGCCGGTGAGCACGACGCCCGCGGTGGAGAAGATCATCGCCCAGAGGCCGAACTTCAGCGAGATGCGCATCGTGTCGAAGTGCTGCCCGCGCGCCAGGTGCCAGGCGGACACCGAGATGACGACACCGGCGGCGAACATGAGCGCGCCGAAGATGGTGTGCGGGAACGCGGCGAGGGCGACGGGGTTGGTCAGCAGCGCCCAGAAGTCGGTGAGCTCGGCGCGGTTGGTCACCTCGTTGTACGTGTAGCCGACCGGGTTCTGCATGAACGCGTTGGCGGCGATGATGAAGTACGCCGACAGGATGCTGCCGATCGAGACGCACCAGATGGTGGCCAGGTGGATCTTCTGCGGGAGCTTGTCCCAGCCGAAGATCCAGAGGCCGATGAAGGTCGCCTCGAAGAAGAACGCCAGCAGCCCCTCGAAGGCGAGCGGGGCGCCGAAGACGTCGCCGACGAAGCGGGAGTAGTCCGACCAGTTCATGCCGAACTGGAACTCCTGCACGATGCCGGTGACGACCCCCATCGCGAAGTTGATGAGGAAGATCTTGCCGAAGAAGCGGGTGAGGTGCAGATACTGCACCTTGCCCGTTCGCACCCACGCGGTCTGGAAGATGGCGGAGACGAGCGCCATGCCGATCGTCAGTGGGACGAAGAGGTAGTGGTAGACGGTCGTCAGGCCGAACTGCCATCGGGCCAGGGCGAGCGGATCAAGCCATTCCATGAGCGACTCCCGTTCTGTTCGACGTCTGCGCGGCGGTGTCGCGCAGCTGCACGGTGCATTCGGAGGGGAGCGCAGCCTCGCGCACGCACTCGGCTTCGAGCGGACCCCCCGCTTCTGCAAGGATGCCCTGCATCAGCCCGAGATGCACCTGGCACAGCATCGGGCGGTCCTCCGGCCGGCCGGCCGCGTGCGGGCACGGGCTCAGATCGACGGTCAGACCGCGGTCGTCCACGACCGGCTCGAAGCCGCTCTCCTCCAGGTGCTCGACGAGCGCGTCGAGCTGGTAGGTGGCGTCCTTGCCGAGGGCGGTCCCGGTACCGGGGAGGACGCTGCGGAGGAGGTCGCCGCGACGGGCGGCGGCCTTGGCCTTGTTCCGCGCGACCGGGCTGGAGGCATCCGGCGCACCCGTGGCAGCGCGGTACAGCGTGCGCGGGCGACCGCGCGTGGTGCGGTGCTCCACGGTCGGGATGACGTAGCCGCCCTCGATGAGCCGCTGCAGGTGCTCGCGCACCGTGTTCGGGTGGAGGCCGGTGGCCTCGCACAGATCGCCGATCGCGAGTTCCCCGGAGGCACCGGAGTGCCCGGCCTCGAAGAGGAGGTGCAGGATGCGCACCCGGGAGTAGCTGGAGATCGGCCCGCAGACGGACCCGCCGTTGGACATGTCTCAATTATCGGCCGGGGTCGGTGCCCGGTGGGGGAACCGGGCCGTGAATAATCGCCTGGTCGATAGGGATGTCTGATGCCGCCGATAGCCTGAGGGCATGGCCACCCGGAAACCTGCTCCCCCCGCGTACGTCTGCACCGAGTGCGGGTGGACGACGGCGAAGTGGGTCGGTCGCTGCGGGGAGTGCCAGCAGTGGGGCACGGTGCAGGAGCAGGCCGCGCAGACCGGCATCCTCCGACGCGTGAACGCGCTCGCTCCGACCGCCGATCGCGCGGCGCGCCCGATCACGCAGATCACGACGCAGGACGCGCCGCGCCGCACGAGCGGGGTCGGCGAGTTCGACCGGGTGCTCGGCGGGGGCATCGTGCCGGGTGCCGCGATCCTCCTCAGCGGCGAGCCCGGCGTCGGCAAGTCCACCCTGCTGCTCGAAGTCGCCGCGCAGGCCGCGCGGAGCGGGCGTCGGGTGCTCTACGCGAGCGCCGAGGAGTCGCCGGCCCAGGTGCGCCTGCGGGCGGAGCGGACGGGGGCCCTGCACGATGAGCTCTACCTCGCGAGCGAGACCGACCTCGCCACCATCCTCGGTCACATCGACGATGTGCAGCCGCAGCTCGTCATCGTCGACTCCGTGCAGACCGTGTCGTCGTCCCTCACCGACGGCGCTGCCGGCCAGCCCAGCCAGGTGCGGGAGGTGGCCGCAACCCTGATCCGGGTGGCGAAGGAGCGCGATCTGCCGATCATCATCGTCGGGCACGTGACGAAAGACGGCCAGGTGGCGGGGCCGCGGGTACTGGAGCACCTCGTCGACGTGGTGTGCCATTTCGAGGGTGACCGCCAGACCTCGTTGCGCTTCATCCGCGCGCTCAAGAACCGCTTCGGTCCCACCGACGAGGTCGGCTGCTTCGAGATGACCGGAGACGGGATCGCCGAGGTCCCGGACCCCTCCGGTCTCTTCCTGTCGCAGGGCGCCTCCGAACCCGGGACCTGTGTGGCCATCTCCCTCGAGGGCCGTCGTGCCCTCCCCGTCGAGGTGCAGGCGCTCACCGTGCCGAGCAACGCTCCGAACCCGCGCCGCATCGTGCACGGCCTCGACTCCTCACGGGTGGCCATGGTGCTGGCGATCCTGGAGCGACGGGCGGGCGTGCCCACCGGCAGCCTCGACGTCTACGTATCCACGGTCGGCGGCGTGCGCTTCACCGAACCCGCGGCCGACCTCGCCATCGCGATCGCCGTCGCCGGGTCCATCCAGATGATCTCGGTTCCGCGCACGGTCGCCGCCGTCGGCGAGCTCAGCCTCGCGGGCGAGGTGCGGCCGGTGACGCAGGCGGCGCAGCGGCGGTCCGAGGCCGCCCGACTCGGCTACGAGCAGGTGGTCGATGACCGCTCGAAGACCCTGCGCGCGGCGCTGGGCGACATCCGGGCACGCAACAGCGCCCGTCGTCCCGACCACGATATCCCGCCGTTCTGAGCCGGAGGACCGCCCGGGTCAGGCGTCGAGCGCCTTGAGCAGCTCCACCGGGTCGGCCTGCATCGGGTGCGGTCCCGCGATGTCGAGGAACACGGTCGTGATCGGGTGCGCGGAGAGGAAGGCGCGCAGCCAGGCGGCGTCGTAGATGCCGACGCCGGGCGGCAGGTTCGCGGGCTTGTTCTTCGCGTCGCTGAAGAGCAGCAGAGCGAGGTCACCCGAGTTCGGGTCCCGATAGGTCCACACCTCGCCGCTGTCGAGCGGGTTGTCACGGGCTCCGGGCTTGATGAGCGGGACGACCGTGGTGCCGTGGCGCAGCGCGAGGGCGACGGCGGCGACGTCCTGCTTCTCGAGGGCGAGCGCCAGAGCCTCCGACCGGAAGTCCTCGGGCGCGGGCTTCTTCTTCGCGGACTTCGACTTCTTCGCTGCCATGGTTCCAGCTTAGGCATCGGGGCGGCGTGGCGGCGCCGGAGAAAGATTGGGGCCCTCTCGAGTCCTCCATTGGGGACTGGGGTACTCGAGAGGGCCCTCGGACTCTCGAGCGGCGGTGTCGAAGCGCTGGGGACGCTGTGATTCGACGCCACTGGGGATGGCATGTTGCCGCATAGCGGGAGAGTCACCTCTATGGTATCCCAAAGACCGGGCCCTGTCAGCACAAGTACCGGTCGGGGCTCTCAGAACAGAAGGATCTGGGTGGTGGTGGCGCTGGGGAACCCACCGATGGACACACCCACGTGATATGAGGAGCCACCGCCGGGCGCGCGCTGCCGGTTCTCCTGCGCGCAGGTCTCGACGCTGGATCGGGTGCGATCCCAGACCACCGGCTCCTTGCTCACCACGGTGGACCCGGCGGTGAGTGTGGCGATCATGCTGCTCGGGTTCTCCTGGCAGTCGGTCGAACGCCACCACACGTCCGAGCCGCTGGAGACCGTGAAGACCTGGGTCGTGGAGCCCACGTCGATCGTGCAGTCCCTGGCACCCTTGTTGGTCAGCGAGATGGAGAGCTTCGGCGACGCGCCGTCGGCGTACGACTCCGCGTCCGTCACGGCCTTCACCTCGACGTCCTTCGCCTCGCACGCGACGACAGCCGGAGTGGCGTCGGTGGATGGCGAAGGCGCCGGGGAGGCCGAACCGGACGGCGTGGGTCCGGGAGAGGCGGAGGAGGTCGGCGCGGGCGCCGGCTCCTGCGCGCCGGTGGCCGCCCACGGCCGGGCGATGAGGAGCCAGACGGAGCCGCCGACGAGCGCGACGACGAGGATCAGCCCGAGCAGCACGGCCAGCCGCCGACGGCGGTACACGGCGGCGGAGTGACGGGGCATGCCTCCAGGTTAAGCGATCCCCCTCCGCGAGCCTGGGAGGCGCGAGGCGGTCGGCCCGGCCTCAGAGCACCTTGAGCATGCGCGTGTTGCCGAGCGTGTTGGGCTTCACGTGCGCCAGATCGAGGAACTCCTCGACTCCGGCGTCGCCACTGCGCAGGAGCTGCGAGTACACGTCGGGGTCGACGACCTGTTCCCCGATCGGGGTGAAGCCGCGACGCCCGAAGAAGTCGACCTCGAACGTGAGGCAGAACAGGCGGGTGAGCCCGAGCGCGCGCGCGTTCTCCTCGAGCTGCTCGACGATCGCCCGTCCGACGCCGTGGTGGAGCCAGTCGTCGCGGACGAGCAGGGTGCGCACCTCGCCGAGGTCCTCCCAGATCACGTGCAGAGCCCCGCAGCCGATCAGCTCACCGTCGGCCTCGGCCACGACGAACTCCTGCACGGCGCCGTAGAGCACCGCGAGGTCCTTGCCGAGCAGGATGCGCTGCTCCACCATCGGCTGGAGCAGGTTCCGGATGCTGACGATGTCGGCGCTGCGGGCCGGCCGGACGATGTACGCGCTCACCCGACCAGCCTAGGACCCGCCCCTCCCGACGACTCCCAGACGCGGCACAGCTTCGGAGATCCCGGCCGACACCCCGGCGCCAGGGAGCCGCGCCCCGTGTGTCGTCTCTCATCTCCGAAGCTGTGCCCAGACGCGACGGGGTGGAGACGACGAAGGGGCGGATGCCGTCGCATCCGCCCCTTCGGGTGATCGTGTCGAGGATCAGTCGTTGCCGGTGATCGCCAGGTCGGGCGTGCCCGAGATCGCGCCGCCGCCGGTGTTCACACCGACCGCGACCTTCTCGCCGCGCGGGCCGTGCTCGAACAGGAACTCCCCGTCCTTCGCGTCGACCTTCACGTGGTCACCCGAGTCGAGCTCGCCGTGCAGGATCTTCTCCGACAGACGGTCCTCGATCTCGTGCTGCATCGCGCGACGCAGCGGACGCGCACCCAGGGCCGGGTCGAAGCCGATCTCGATCAGGCGCTCCTTGGCGGACTGCGACAGCTCGATCGTCATGTCGCGGTCGAGCAGACGCTCGCCGAGGCGCTTCGTGAACAGGTCCACGATCTGCACCAGCTCGCTCTTGCTCAGCTGCGGGAAGACGATGATGTCGTCGACGCGGTTGAGGAACTCGGGCTTGAAGTGCCGCTTGAGCTCCTCGTTGACCTTGCCCTTCATCCGCTCGTAGCTCGTGGCGTTATTGCCCTCGATCTGGAAGCCGACGGGGCCGCCGGCGATGTCGCGCGCACCGAGGTTCGTGGTCATGATGATGACCGTGTTCTTGAAGTCCACGATCCGACCCTGACCGTCGGTGAGGCGACCCTCTTCCAGGATCTGCAGCAGCGAGTTGAAGATGTCCGGGTGCGCCTTCTCGATCTCGTCGAAGAGGACCACGCTGAACGGCTTGCGCCGCACCTTCTCGGTGAGCTGGCCACCCTCTTCGAAGCCGACGAACCCGGGAGGGGCACCGAACAGCCGCGAGACGGTGTGCTTCTCGCCGAACTCGCTCATGTCGAGCGAGATGAGCGCGGCCTCGTCGTCGAAGAGGAACTCCGCGAGCGCCTTGGCCAGCTCCGTCTTTCCGACGCCCGTGGGGCCGGCGAAGATGAACGAGCCCGAGGGACGCTTCGGGTCCTTGAGGCCGGCACGCTGACGACGGATGGTCTTGGAGAGCGCCGCGATGGCCTCCTCCTGACCGATGACGCGCTGGTGCAGCGCCTTCTCCATGAAGACGAGTCGGCTGGACTCCTCCTCCGTCAGCTTGAACACGGGGATGCCGGTCGCCTGGGCGAGAACCTCGGCGATCAGTCCCTCGTCGACGACCGCCTGGGTCGCGACGTCACCCGCACGCCACTGCTTCTCGAGACGCAGACGCTCGGCGAGGAGGCTCTTCTCCTCGTCGCGCAGCGAGGCGGCCTTCTCGAAGTCCTGCTCCTCGGAGGCGATCTCCTTCTGCTCGCGCACGGCGGCGATCTTCTCGTCGAACTCGCGCAGCTCGGGCGGGCTGGACAGGATCGACAGACGCAGGCGTGCGCCCGCCTCGTCGATCAGGTCGATGGCCTTGTCCGGGAGGAAGCGGTCGGAGACGTAGCGGTCGGCGAGGTTCGCCGCGGCCACGATCGCGCCGTCGGTGATCTGCACCTTGTGGTGCGCCTCGTACCGGTCGCGCAGCCCCTTGAGGATGTTGATCGCGTGCGGCAGCGTCGGCTCGTTCACCTGCACCGGCTGGAAGCGGCGCTCGAGCGCGGCGTCCTTCTCGAAGTGCTTGCGGTACTCGTCGAGCGTGGTGGCACCGATCGTCTGGAGCTCACCGCGGGCGAGCAGCGGCTTGAGGATGCTGGCCGCGTCGATCGCGCCCTCGGCGGCACCCGCACCCACGAGGGTGTGGATCTCGTCGATGAAGACGATGATGTCGCCGCGCGTGCGGATCTCCTTGGTGACCTTCTTCAGACGCTCCTCGAAGTCGCCGCGGTAGCGGGAACCGGCGATGAGCGAGCCGAGGTCGAGCGAGTAGAGCTGCTTGTCCTTCAGCGTCTCGGGCACATCGCCCTTGACGATCGCCTGGGCAAGGCCCTCGACGACGGCGGTCT
>NZ_DLNJ01000030.1:0-4683 GCF_002478345.1 Microbacterium sp. UBA7513 | reverse complement strand
TCCCGACGAAGGAGCAGTACAACCAGCTGTTCACGATGCACGGCACGATCATGCTGCTGATGTTCGCGACGCCGCTGTTCGCGGGCTTCGCGAACGCGATCCTGCCGCTGCAGATCGGTGCTCCGGACGTCGCGTTCCCGCGTCTTAACGCCTTCGCCTTCTGGCTGTTCCTGTTCGGTTCGACCATCGCCGTCGCCGGCTTCCTCACCCCGCAGGGTGCCGCCTCGTTCGGGTGGTTCGCGTATCAGCCGCTGGCCAACGCCTCGTTCTCGCCGGGTGCCGGTGGAAACCTCTGGATGCTCGGTCTGGGCATCTCGGGCTTCGGAACCATCCTCGGTGCGGTGAACTTCATCACGACGATCATCACGATGCGTGCTCCCGGCATGACGATGTGGCGCATGCCGATCTTCAGCTGGAACACGCTCATCACCAGCCTGCTGATCCTGATGGCCTTCCCGGTCCTCGCCGCGGCGATCTTCGCTGCCGCGGCCGACCGCGTCCTCGGCGCCCACATCTACGACCCGGCCAACGGCGGTGTCCTGCTCTGGCAGCACCTGTTCTGGTTCTTCGGTCACCCCGAGGTCTACATCATCGCGCTGCCGTTCTTCGGCATCGTCTCGGAGATCTTCCCGGTGTTCAGCCGGAAGCCGATCTTCGGGTACAAGACCCTGGTCTACGCGACGATCGCGATCGCGGCCCTGTCCGTCGCCGTGTGGGCGCACCACATGTACGTCACCGGCTCCGTGCTGCTGCCGTTCTTCGCCCTGATGACGATGCTCATCGCGGTGCCCACGGGTGTGAAGATCTTCAACTGGATCGGAACGCTCTGGCGAGGGTCGGTGACTTTCGAGACTCCGATGGTGTTCTCGCTCGGCTTCCTCGTGTCGTTCGTCTTCGGTGGTCTCACCGGCGTGATCCTCGCGGCCCCGCCGCTCGACTTCCACCTCAGCGACTCGTACTTCGTCGTGGCGCACTTCCACTACGTGGTGTTCGGCACCGTCGTCTTCGCGATGTTCGCCGGCTTCTACTTCTGGTGGCCGAAGTGGACGGGACGCATGCTCAACGAGCGCCTCGGCTACGTGCACTTCTGGATGCTGTTCGTCGGCTTCCACATGACCTTCCTCATCCAGCACTGGCTCGGTGTCGACGGCATGGTGCGTCGCTACGCGGACTACTCCGCGGCGGACGGCTGGACCTGGCAGAACCAGGTCTCCACGATCGGTGCGATCATCCTCGGTGCGTCGATGCTGCCGTTCTTCCTGAATGTCTGGATCACCGCCCGCAAGGCTCCGAAGGTGACCGTGAACGACCCCTGGGGTTACGGTGCCTCGCTGGAGTGGGCGACCTCGTGCCCGCCGCCGCGGCACAACTTCACGTCGATCCCGCGCATCCGCAGCGAGCGTCCGGCCTTCGATCTGAACCACCCGGAGGCCGCGGAGTTCGCGACCACCGCACCCGGCGAGCGAGAGGGCCACTGAGCCATGCGCGACAACGTCATCATCTGGTGGGTCCTCACCGCGTTCTTCGCCCTTGTCGGCGTCGTCTACACGGGCTGGAACATCCTGGCTCACCCGGGGCTTCCGCTGGTGAACCAGATCGAGTGGGTCGGCACGGTCGCCCTATTCTTCTCGGCCTTCATGGGCGCGATGGTCGCTTTCTACCTCGACCGGACGCACAAGGCGCAGAACGGCGAGCTGCCCGAGGACATCCTCACGTCGGACATCGACGACGGTGACCCCGAGCTCGGCGAGTTCAGCCCGTGGTCCTGGTGGCCGCTGGTGCTCGCAGCTTCGGCGGGTGTCTTCGTCGTGGGTCTTGCGGTCGGTCACTTCCTGCTCCCGATCGGCCTCGCGATCTTCGTGGTCGCGATCGTCGGCTGGGTCTACGAGTACTACCGCGGCAACTTCGCCCGCTGAGTCAGCTCGCACCACGAAGGCCCCCGGATCACTCCGGGGGCCTTCGTCGTTCCTGTGACCTGTTCATACGCGGGTGCGGATGCGGGGGATTCCGGTCAGGGGGTCGACGGGACGGTGGTGCACACCCTCGGCGTCTTCGACGGGATATCCCTCGCGGGCCCAGTACTCGAAGCCGCCGATCATCTCGCGCACTCGATAGCCCAGACGAGCGAACTCGAGCGCGCCGCGGACACCGCCGTTGCATCCGGGGCTCCAGCAGTAGACGACGACCTCGGCATCCGCCGGGATTTCCTCCGGGGCGCGGTGAGCGATCTCGCTGTGAGGCATGTGGAGCGCGCCGGACACGCGCCCCTGGGCGAATGCCTCGCTCGAGCGGACGTCGATCACGACCAGCGCGCGGCCGGTGGCACGGTCGGCGTGCACGTCGCTGGGGTCGGTCTCGAAGGCGAGTCGGGCGGCGAAGTAGTCGAGAGGATCGATCATGAGCCCAGACTAGGGATGCGCGGGCGCCGACGACCGAGGGATTCCGTCGTGCGTCGCGCGAATCCTGCCGTCGTAGCCGGTCAGAGCGCCGCGGTCATCTGGATCCGCCGTCCGTACCGGGTCAGGCCCAGACGCTCTTCGACGGCGACGAGCTCACGGAGGAAGTCGGTGTCCGGCGTGGACTCCGCGAAGCCGCAGCGGGAGTAGAAAGGGGCGTTCCAGGGGACATCCGCGTAGGTGCGCAGCGTGAGCTGCGAGCGGCCCCGACGGCGGGACTCGTCCTGGGCCGCCAGAACGAGGGCGCGACCGATCCCGCGGCGACCGGAAGCGGGGTGGACGGACAACTGCTCCAGATGGGCGTACCCGGGTCCCTCCAGCACCTGAACGAACCCGACCGGCATGTCACCTCCGCCGGCAGCTTCCGTCGCAGGGGAGCAGGTGGCCACCAGGACGAATCCCTCCGCGCGCTGACGGTCGTCGGCTGTCGATGGCGGGGGCCAGTCCTCGGCACCGAAGCGATCGGTCAGAAGGCTGTCAGCGGCGCGCTCGATCTCCTCCAGGACGGCATGGTCCTGATCCGTCGCGTGTCGGATGAGGGTGATCATGCACGATCCGCGGGCAGAGCGGCGACCGCCTCGATCTCGACGAGCTGGTCGTCATAGCCGAGCACCGTGACCCCGAGAAGGGTGCTGGGCACGTCGTGAGCGCCGAACGCGGCGTGGATGACGTCCCAGGCCGTGACGAGGTCCCGCTGCGCGGAGGAAGCCACCAGGACGCGCGTGCTGATGACATCCGTCAGAGTGGCGCCGGCAGCCTTGAGTGCGAGCTCCAGCGTCTCGACACACCGTGCCGCCTGAGCGGCGTAGTCACCGGGGGCGGTGGTCGTCCCATCGTCCTCCAACGGGCAGGCTCCGGCCAGGAAGACCAGACGCGCGTCAGCGGGGGCGGTGGCGGCGTACGCGTACGGGGCGTCGGCGAGGAAGGGAGCACGGAGGAGGCGGACGACCGAAGACATGAGACGATCCTCTCATCAGGGGAGAACGATGAAGGCCCCGTCCGAGCGGACGGGGCCTTCGCGAAGGGGAGCGACGACTACGCGTCGTCCTCCGACTTCTTCTTCCGAGGCTTCTTGACCGGCTCGGTCGAGATCACCGTGCTGGGCGTGTTCGGCGTCTCGTCGACGTGCGTCTCGTCGACGGTGAGCGGCGCATCCGGGAACCCGGCGCGCTCGTGAGCGCCCTGGATCTCGGCAGCCTCCGCCTCTTCGTTACCCGCAGTGACGTGGTGCTGGTGCGCGTCGGCGGCATCGATCTCGGCCTGCGTGAGCGGAGCGAGGCGGTCTTCGAAGAACCAGCGCGACATCGCGGAGCGGAGGTTCTCCGTCCACGGGATGCGTCCCTTGGCGTTCGGGCGGACGACCAGCGGCTCGTAGCCGTCGACGTCGATGAGCTTCCAGCGGTCGTAGACGTCGACCGGCTGGTGCACCTCGATGAACTCGCCGCCGGGGAGGCGGACGATGCGTCCGGACTCGAAGCCGTGCAGGACGATCTCACGGTCCTTCTTCTGGAGCGCGATGCAGATGCGCTTCGTGACGAAGTAGCCGATGATCGGGCCCAGGAACAGCAGTGCCTGCAGGGTGTGGATGACGCCTTCCATGGTGAGCATGAAGTGCGTGGCGATGAGGTCGGACGAAGCCGCCGCCCACAGGACCGCGTAGAAGATGACGCCGGCGACGCCGATCGCGGTGCGGGTGGCCGCGTTGCGCGGACGCTGCGCGATGTGGTGCTCGCGCTTGTCGCCGGTGACCCACGCCTCGATGAACGGGTAGATCGCGACGATGACGATGAACAGACCGAGAACGGCGACCGGGGCCAGGATGCCGAACGACCAGGTGTGGTCGAGGAACACGATGTCCCAGTTCGACGGTGCCAGGCGCAGGGCGCCGTCCGCGAACCCGATGTACCAGTCCGGCTGCGTACCGGCCGAGACGGGGGAGGGGTCATAGGGGCCGTAGTTCCAGATCGGGTTGATCTGGAAGAACGTCGCGATCAGCACGATGGTGCCGAAGACGATGAACAGGTAGCCGCCCATCTTGGACATGTAGACCGGCATCATCGGGTAGCCCACGACGTTGTCGTTCGTGCGGCCGGGGCCGGCGAACTGCGTGTGCTTGTTGATGATCATGAGCATCAGGTGCACGGCGATGAAGGCGATGACCAGCATCGGGAGCAGCAGGATGTGCAGCGTGTACAGGCGACCCACGATGTCGGTGCCGGGGAACTCG
>NZ_DLNJ01000032.1:0-26644 GCF_002478345.1 Microbacterium sp. UBA7513 | reverse complement strand
TCTTCCGCTTCACCCAGGCCGGCTCCGAGGTCTCGACCCTGCTGGGTCGCATGCCCTCGGCCGTGGGCTACCAGCCCAACCTCGCCGACGAGATGGGTGTGCTCCAGGAGCGCATCACCTCGACGCGCGGTCACTCGATCACCTCGATGCAGGCGATCTACGTCCCGGCCGACGACTACACCGACCCGGCTCCGGCGACGACCTTCGCCCACCTCGATGCGACGACCGAGCTCAACCGCGACATCGCCTCGCGCGGTCTCTACCCCGCGATCGATCCGCTGACCTCGTCCTCGCGCATCCTCGACCCGCTCGTCGTGGGTGAGGAGCACTACCGCGTGGCCAACGAGGTCAAGGCGATCCTGCAGAAGAACAAGGAGCTGCAGGACATCATCGCCATCCTCGGCGTCGACGAGCTCTCGGAAGAGGACAAGCTCGTCGTCCACCGTGCGCGTCGCATCGAGCAGTTCCTGTCGCAGAACACGTACACCGCTGAGAAGTTCACCGGTGTCCCGGGTTCGACCGTTCCCGTCGCCGACACCGTCGCGGGCTTCGCGAAGATCGTCTCCGGCGAGGTCGACTACATCCCGGAGCAGTGCTTCTTCAACGTCGGCGGCATGGACGATGTCATGCGCAACTACGAAGAAATGCAGAAGAAGTAAGCCATGGCTGTCCTCGATGTCAACGTCGTCGCAGCCGACCAGGAGGTGTGGGTCGGCGAGGCCAAGCGCGTCGTCGCCCGCACCCTGGAAGGCGAGATCGGCATCCTGCCTGGTCACGAACCCGTTCTCGGTGTCGTGGCCGATGGTGAGGCGAGGATTCTCACGACCTCGGATCAGACGATCCGGGTCCAGGCCGACGGGGGCTTCCTCTCGGTCGAGAACAATCGCGTCATCATCGCGGCTGATCAGGCCGAACTTCTCTGAACAGTCAATTACACTTGGCAAACGTGAACCCTTCTGTCCTGCTGATCGTTCTGCTCTCGTTGGTGGGACTGGCGCTTGCCCTCATCGTCGTCGTGACGATCAGGCGCAGGTCGATCTCCAAGCTGTCAGGTGCGTTCGACTGCTCCATCAACGTGGGCGAGGAATCCAGTTCCCGCCCACGTTGGCGTTTGGGCGTCGCGGTGTTCGCCGTGTCCTCTCTGGACTGGTATCCCGTGTTCGCCCTCAACCGGCGCGCGGCCGTGAGACTGCCGCGCGCCGATCTCGACATCCTCGTCCGACGCAAACCGACGTCGGGGGAGCAGTACTCCGTCCTTCCCGATGCCGTCGTCGTCGACTGCTCCTACGGGAAGGCGAACGGGAGGCCGCGCTCGGTCTCCCTGGCGATGGACACCGAGTCCCTGTCGACGATGGCCTCGTGGCTCGAGTCCTCGCCGCCCGGCTTCAATCCGACGATGGGACGGTTCACCTGATGGAAGTCCTCCGCCTGACCGGTCCGACGCAGCTGCGCGGCACCGTCGACGTCAGGGGCGCGAAGAACAGCGTCCTCAAGCTCATGGCGGCGAGCCTGCTCGCTGTGGGACGCACGACGATCACCAACGTTCCCGCGATCCTCGACGTGAGGATCATGGTCGAACTCCTCAGCCGCCTCGGCTGCACCGTCGACTACGATGCCGAGGCCGGCACCGTGAGCATCGACGTCCCCGCCGAGGTGGGGATCCAGGCCGACTACGAACTCGTCCGCGCGATGCGGGCCTCGATCTCCGTCCTCGGCCCGCTGACCGCGCGGATGCGCGCAGCCCACGTGGCCCTGCCCGGCGGCGACGCGATCGGCTCGCGCGGTCTCGACATGCACCAGGCCGGACTCGAGGCGCTCGGCGCCCAGGTCCGGCTTGACCACGGCTACTTCGTCGCCGAGGCCCCGACGGGGCTGACCGGCACGGACATCGCGCTCGACTTCCCGTCGGTGGGTGCCACCGAGAACCTCGTCATGGCGGCAACCCTGGCGCAGGGGACGACGACGGTCGCGAACGCCGCGAAGGAACCGGAGATCGTCGACATCTGCCTCATGCTCGTCCAGATGGGTGCCCGGATCGAGGGCATCGGGACGGCGGAGCTCACCATCACCGGTGTCGACGAGCTGCACCCCGTCGACCACCGCACGGTCGGGGACCGGATCGTCGCCGGAACCTACGCCTTCGCCGCCGCGCTGAGCGCCGGCGACGTCGTCGTGCGGGGTGTCGGACTCGAGATCATGCCCAATGTCGCCATCAAACTCCGCGATGCCGGCGCGACGGTCGACGACCTCGGCGAGGTCGAACTCGGCGACGGGACGCTCGGGCGCGCGTTCCGCGTCGTCGGGCCGCAGCGTCCGCACGCGATCAGGGTCGCGACGATGCCGTTCCCCGGCTTCCCGACCGACCTCCAACCCTTCGTCATCGCGCTCAACTCCGTCTCCGACGGCGTCGGCCTGCTCTCGGAGAACCTCTTCGAGGCCCGGTGGCGTTTCGTCCAGGAGGTCGCCCGCCTCGGTGCGAAGGTCCGGATCGACGGCAACCACGCCCTGGTCACGGGGGTCGAGGAGCTCTCCGGCGCCGAGGTGGAGGCCTCGGACATCCGCGCCGGTGCCGGGCTCGTCCTCGCCGGGCTCAGGGCCTCCGGCGTCACCGAGGTCTCCGGCGTCGACCACATCGACCGCGGCTACGAGGGCTTCGTCGACAAGCTCCGGGCGCTCGGCGCCGACGTCGAGCGCGTCACCCGCGCCGACGGTCTCAGCTTCGACTGAGCGGGGTCACCCGGGGCAGCGACTCACGTGGCGGCGACTGACGTGGCGGCGACTGAGCGCCCGCGAACGGGCCGCCTGTCACAGCTTCGACTGAGCGCCCACTCGCTCGGTCGCCCGTCGTTCAAGCCCTTCAGCACTTTTCGACACTCCCAGCACTTCCGCACGCTCACTCCAGGCTCAGCGCGGATCGCCGGTGTTGCACGACTGGCTATCCGCGCTGCGCCTGGACCGACACCACCCGGGCGCTCACTCCAGGCTGAGCGCGGATCGCCGGTGTTGCACGACTGGCTATCCGCGCTGCGCCTGGACCGACACCACCGGCGTACTCGTGCCGGTTGACTGTCCACAGGTGCGTTCGATGCTCAGTGGTTATCCACAGGGCGTTTTGAGCCTCTTGCGGTCCGGATGCCTTCTCGTCCATCCTCGATTGCATGTTTGCGTGCTTGGAGACTTCGGATCTGGTGGCGGCAGGCTGGAACAGCCATCAGATCAGATCTGCCGTCGATTGCTGCCTGCGGCGACTCCGGCGGGGACGATACGTTGTCACGCGTGCGTGCGACAATCCGTCGCACGCCTTCGTCGCAGCGATCGCGGAGGCGGAGGAGACCGCGTTGCCCCATGAGACCGCGGGGATGCTCAAGCGCGGAGAGGATCTGAGGATTCTCGTCCGGTCATTCGTCCCCGATCTGCCGCACGACGCAGTGTTCTCCCATCGCAGTGCACTGCTCGTCCACGGCCTGCCCGTGCCGTATGTCGATAAGGGTGAGGTGTACGTCGAGGTCGCGAGCCCGCGCAGCTCGGTCCGCCAGAGGGATCTCGTGGTCCGTCGACGGGCCCTGCAGCCCGACACCATGGAAATCGTCGAAGGGATTCCGGTGACGACGGTGGTGCAGACGCTCCTCGATGTCGCCAGGGATTGTCCGTTGGCGTTCGCCGTGGCTGTTGCGGATGCCGCGGTGCACTTGGGGCGGGTGACTCTCGAGGAGTTCCGAGCGCACCAGGCGGCGCATCCTGTGCGGACCCGCCAGTCGCGGATCACAGCGGTGCTGGAGAACATCGACGGACGGCGTGAAACGGTGGCGGAGTCGATCTGCGCCGTTCGATTCGTCGAGTATTCGATACCGGGGTTCGAGCCGCAACTCGTCGTCTGCGACGCCGATGGTCGCTTCCTCGCTCGGTCCGACTTCGGCAACGAGGCGGTCAAGGTCATTGCCGAGTTCGATGGCGCCGGCAAGTACTACATCGATGACGGTGATCCGCACCGAGCCTTCGAACGCGAACGGAAGCGGGAATACGCTCTGCGGAACAAGGGGTGGATGGTCTTCCGCATTCGATGGGCCGATCTCTTCAGCGCAGACCTCTTCCTCAGGATCAAAGAGGCGGTGCGGATCCGCGAGACGGAGATCGCCGCTCGAGACCGACTCGCAGGCCCGATGCAAGGCGCGCAGTGAGGGCGATCCAGTCGTCAGTCAAGGGGCAGCGCGGATAGCAGGCGATGCTCGGCCGGCTATCCGCGCTGCGCCTTGACCGAGCGATGGCGCGGGCCGGGAGAGGAGACGCGTGTTCAGAAGAGGCGGGTCTCCGGATCGTCCATCCCGCGCAGCGCATCGTAGTCGAGGACGACGCAGCGGATGCCGCGGTCCTCAGCTAGAGTGCGTGCCTGCGGTTTGATCTCCTGCGCGGCGAAGACGCCGGTGACGGGGGAGAGGAGCGGATCTCGGTTCATCAGTTCGAGGTAGCGGGTGAGCTGTTCGACGCCGTCGATGTCGCCCCGCCGTTTGATCTCAACGGCCACCGACTTCTGGGTCGCATCGCGGGCGAGGATGTCGACCGGACCGATCGCCGTCATGAATTCGCGGCGGACGAGGCTGTATCCCGTGCCGAGAGTATGGATGTGTTCGGCGAGGAGTTCCTGGAGATGCGCTTCGACTCCGTCCTTGACGAGACCGGGATCGACGCCGAGGTCGTGGCTCGTGTCCGAGAGCACCTCAGTGATCGAGATGACGAGTCGGTCGCCGGTCTTCGTCTGCGAGACCGTCCAGATCTCGCTCAGACCTGCTTCGGCCTGCTCGTCGGTCGGCTCGGCCACCTGGACGGCGCACGGGGGGGTCATCCAGTTGAGCGGCTTGTACGACCCGCCGTCGGAGTGGATGAGGATCGACCCGTCGGACTTGAGCATGATGAGACGGGTGGCCAGGGGCAGATGCGCGGTCAGACGACCGGCATAATCGACAGAGCATTCAGCTATCACGAGACGCACGCGTCCCAGACTACGTGAGAGAATCGCCCCATGCCACGTTCGAACTCCTCGCGTCGCAGGAACAAATGGAGCGCACCCGCGCGCGACCTCACCGAGTCCGTGGGCGGTCTGCGGGTGAGCCGCGACCTGCCCGACGGAACCTGGTCGATCCAGCGTGTGGCCGCCAACTCCAGCGGCAAGGTCTACGTGTGCCCGGGCTGCGGACAGCAGGTCTCTGCGGCCACCGCGCACATCGTCGCCTGGCGTCAGGAGGCCTCCCACGGCGTCGACATCGGCGTCGACTCTCGTCGGCACTGGCACTCGAGGTGCTTCGAGCGGTTCCGCTGACACGCAACTCCGCTGACACGGAACTCCGCTGACACAGAACTCGGCTGACACGGAACGGGGCCCGCTCTGGTGAGCGGACCCCGTTCTCTTCAGTCGGTGAGGGCCTCATCAGCGGAGCGCGTCCGGCGGTACAGCAAGTCGTGCGCGGCCGAATGCGCTCAGCGCCTGAGCATCGTCAGCGCAGTGAGTTACGCGACCGTGCGGCCTTGGAGTTGGCCGGACGGTTTCCACCCTGACCGGAGCCGCCGGACTTCGGCGAACCCGAGACCTGCGCATCGATCGCGATCGTCTCGGCGTCGGTCGCGCCGTTGGGCAGATCCTCGGAGACAGTCTCGGACGCCTCGGTCTCCACCGAATCCTCCGCGTTCTCCGACTGCTCTGCAGCGGCATCCGCCGACTTCGCACCGGAGTTCTGGGAACCTGTGCCCTGCGCCGTCTGGGCGTCCGCCTCGGCGGCTCCCGTCTTCGAGGCACCGGACTTCCCGCCGTCGGCAGCCGACTTCTCGGCCGCCTCCTCGGCGGAATCGGCGGCGATGAGGTCGGCGAGAGCCTCCCCATCGGCGATCTGCTCGGTCGCGTGCGTGGCCGCTTCCGCCTTCGCGGGATCGACGGCGTCGCCGCCCATCACACCGGGCATCGCGAAGAGCGAACGGAGCTGGTCGAGCTGAGCTGTGATCGTCTTGCGCTGCTTGGTGAGCAGGTCGACCTGGGACTGCGCGGACTGGACGTTGCGCTTGGCTTCGGCGGCCGATTCCTCGATCGTCGCCTCGGCGGTGGCCCGAGCCTCGGAGATGAGCGTCTGTGCGCGGGCCTTGCCGTCGGCGATGATCTCATCGGCCTTCGTCACGGCCTCGGCGCGGGTCGTCTCGGCGCGCTCCGCGGCGGCCTTGGCATCCGCGTCGGCCTTCGCCGCGCGCGCCTGCGCCTCGTCGATGAGCTTCCGGTTCTCCGCCTGGGCGGCGTCGTAGCGCTTCTTGCGCTCGGCTTCTGCCTCCTGACGCTTCGTGGCGAGTTCGACGTCGAGGTCGTTCGCGGACTTCTTCGAGGCCTCGTCGCGGGACTTCGCGGCCGCGAGCAGTTCGTCGGCCTGAGCCTGGGCTGCGGCGATCGTCTCATCGGCCTGGGTCTTCGCCTCGGCGCGGAGGTCGGTCGCCTCCTTCTCGGCGGCGGCGCGCAGCTCCGCGAGTTCGTGCTCGAGGCTTTCGCGGGCCTCCTTCGACGCGGCGTCGTTGGCCTCCTTCGACTGCGCCGCCTCGCGTTCGGCGGTGGCCTTGAGCTCGGCCGCGCGCTTCTCTGCGGACTTCACGGCCTCCTCGGCGCGCAGCTCGGCGGAGCTGATGATCGCGTCGGCCTCGGACCGGGCGTTGTTGAGGGTGTCATTGCTCTCGGTGTGCATGCGCGCACGAGCAGACGCCGCCTCGGCGCGGGCCTTGTTCCGGATCGTCTCCGCATCCGAGTTCGCCTGGGCGAGGGTCTCCCGGGCCTGGGACTCGGCGATCTTGAGGAGGTGGTCGATGCGGCTTCCGGGGGGACCGGCCGCCTCGGCGTTCTCATTGGCGGCCTTCTTCAGCTGAGCCTTCGCCTCGGACAGCTCGCCGGCGATCTGGAGCTTCGCGCGATCGGCGTTGATGACCTGACTGCGCGCATCCGACAGCGCCTTCCGCACGGATTCGATCTCCGTGCGCAGCTGCTGCAGTCGGGAATCGACTTCGCTCTTCTCGTACCCGCGCATCGCTGTGCGGAATTCTTCGGTGGGCGTCACTGAAGCTGACTCCTGTCATGTCAAGGGGATCTGGTCATGCCTGCGCGGTCCCTACTCTATCGGACTCAAGATGAGTGTTGGGTCCGAATCCCCCTGCGGGCGACCGCCTCGGCGACCCCGGTGACGGAGGCCACATCGGCCTCGACTACCCTGTACTCAACAGCTCTCCGCTGCACGCGTCCCGCTGTTCGCGGAGCCACAGTCCTTCGAGGAGGAAACATGACTGAAGCAGTGATCGTCTCCGGTGCCCGCACCCCGTTCGGGCGGCTCCAGGGAGCGCTCGGAACGCAGACGGCGGTGAACCTCGGTGCCGCAGCGATCAAGGGAGCCCTCGAGAAGGCGGGCATCTCCGGAGACCAGGTCGACTACGTCA
Source organism: Microbacterium sp. UBA7513 (assembly GCF_002478345.1). Classification (NCBI taxonomy): domain Bacteria; kingdom Bacillati; phylum Actinomycetota; class Actinomycetes; order Micrococcales; family Microbacteriaceae; genus Microbacterium; species Microbacterium sp. UBA7513. The sequence continues at coordinate 19,195 of NZ_DLNJ01000032.1, read as the reverse complement.
TCATGGGCCAGGTGCTCCAGGCCGGCCTCGGTCAGGGTCCGGCCCGACAGGCCGCCGCCGAGGCGGGGATCCCCATGAGCGTTCCCGCGATCACGATCAACAAGCTCTGCCTCTCCGGCATCAACGCGATCACCCAGGCCGCACAGCTCGTGCGCGCCGGCGAGTACGACGTCGTCGTCGCCGGCGGGCAGGAGTCGATGACGCTTGCCCCGCACCTGCTCGAGAAGTCCCGCGCCGGATACAAGTACGGTGACGTCGTCGCCAAGGACCACATGGACTACGACGGTCTCTGGGACGCCTTCACCGACCAGGCCATGGGCGGACTGACCGAAGAGGCCAACAAGGGCGAGTCCGAGTTCTCCCGTGAGGAGCAGGACGCCTTCGCCGCGCAGTCGCATCAGCGGGCTGCCGCCGGCTGGGAGAAGGGCGCGTTCGAGGACGAGGTCGTGCCCGTGACTATCCGCACCCGCAAGGGCGACGTCACCGTCGACACCGACGAGGGCGTGCGCCCGGACACGACGGTCGAATCGATGGCGAAGCTGCGCCCGGCCTTCCGCAAGGACGGGGCGATTACCGCGGGCAACGCCTCGCAGATCTCCGACGGCGCGGCCGCTGTCGTCGTCATGTCTCGGGAGAAGGCTGAGGAGCTCGGTGCGCCGATCCTCGCTGAGATCCGCGCCCACGGCTGGACGGCAGGACCCGACTCGACCCTCCAGCACCAGCCCTCGCAGGCGATCCGCAAGGCCGCCGAGTCCGAAGGCGTGGCCGCTGACTCCTTCGACCTCTACGAGATCAACGAAGCGTTCGCCGCCGTCGGCCTCGCGAGCACGAAGGACCTCGGCATCGATCCGGAGAAGGTCAACGTCAACGGGGGAGCGATCGCCCTCGGGCATCCGATCGGGGCCTCCGGCGCCCGCATCGTCCTCACCCTTGCCCTCGAACTCCAGCGCCGAGGCGGCGGCACGGGTGTCGCTGCCCTCTGCGGTGGCGGCGGCCAGGGTGATTCGCTCATCATCACCGTTCCCGAACAGGGCTGAGTCCAGGGGAGGAGGAACCGCCATGCTGCTCGCATTCTCTGTCGCCCCCAGCGGCGGCGAAGGCCCCGACGGCTCGGTCCATGAGGCCGTGGCCGCGGCTGTCGAAGTCGTTCGCGAATCCGGGCTGCCGAACCGCACGACGAGCATGTTCACCGAGATCGAAGGGAACTGGGACGAGGTCTTCGATGTCGTCCGTCGTGCCACCGAGGCGGTCGCGCCGTTCGGGTCCCGGATCTCGCTCGTCATCAAGGCCGATATCCGTCCCGGGCACGAGGGAGAGATCGAGGGAAAGGTCGACCGCCTCGAGCAGGCGATCGACGCGCGGCGGAGAAACGACGCCTGACGCAGAAAAAGCAGTGACGCAGATCTCAGATGGGTCTATCCTCGTCTCAAGGACGAAGGAGGATGACCCATGAAGAATGGATCCGCGTATTTCACCACTGCCACTGCTCTGACCATGATCGCCCTGCTCGGGTTCATGATCGCAGGATTCTTCCCCGTCGCGGCCGAGGTCGCGTTCGGCGTCGAAGCCGCCGCGGTCATCCTCGCGCTCACGGGCGTCGTCATCCTCGCGATCATCACGGTCCGCAAGGCGCTTGAGAAGGCCGGCAGCACCCACTGACCCCGGTCGTCTCCGACGGCCCCGCTCCGACCCCGGCCACATGGCCGGACTGGTCGGTGCGGGGCTGCTTTCGTCTGCCCGCTGCCCATCGGTTACGATGTGTGGGCCTCCGTAGCTCAGTCGGATAGAGCAACCGCCTTCTAAGCGGTAGGTCGCGGGTTCGAGCCCCGCCGGGGGCACCCAACGCACAAGGCTCGAACCTTGGCCCGAGGAATCAAGGGCTGGGGTTCGGGCCTTGTCGGCGTTCTCTGCCCAGGTGAGCGCGTCGGCGTTGACCTCGGGGTCGAGCAGCATCTCGAAGGGCCGGTTGTTCTCGACGCGCAGTTCGTCGTCCTCCTCGATGTAGACCTTGGTGAAGAAGGCCTGGTTGCACAGGCGCCGGTTGGCGTCGTCGCAGCGGGCGTAGATGTCGGCGCAGTTCTCCAACAGGTTCAGGGCGTCGTCCAGGTGCGCGCGGGCGTCGGTGTACTCGCCGTGGTGGGCGTCGAGGCGGCGGTTCACCTGGTCGAGTTCTCCGGCGATGCGGTCTTGTTCCCGTTTGAGGACGGCGAGCGGGATCGCGTCGGCGTAGTGGGCCTGCATGAGCCGGTCTTGCTCGTGCTCCAGGCGGTCGCGGTTCGCGGTGAGCTGGGCGAGTTCGTCGGCTTCGGCGGACATCAGCCGGTCGAACTCGTGGTGCAGCATCCCGGCCAGAGCTTCGCGTCGGGCGGGGGTGAGTTGCACGCGCTGGTAGTAGTTCTCGATCAAGTGCTCGACGTCCTCGATGAGGATGGCCTGCCTCGTGCAGTCGGTCCGCTTGGAGTGCCGCCCTGAGCAGACGAAGTAGGGGTAGACGTTGCCGTGTCGGTTCTTCGCGTTTGACACGATGAGGCGGGACCCGCAGGCCCCGCAGTAGACGGTGCCTTTCAGGTAGTGGTCGTGCACCTGGGTTGCCTCGGATGCGCTCTTGTGCGCGGTGAGGACGGACTGCACCTGGTACCAGACCTCGGCCGGGACGAGCGGCTGGTGCGCACCCTTGTAGGCGACGCCGCGGTAGATCACGTCGCCCTTGTAGTACGGGTTCGTCAGCATTCGGTGTACCGAGGACACAGCGAGCGGTTTCGAGGGCCGCTTCGGGGTGGGAAGACTGACCAGCCCTCGCGACGTCAGCTCGTCGTGGATCTGGCTGACGGTCCAGTTCCCGGAGGCGTATGCCTTGTATGCCCACTCAATCAGCGGTGCCCGGTCGGGGTCGAGCTGCACCGTGCGAACTTCGCGGCCGAGCTCGTCGCGGGAACGGATGTTGAGGTAGCCGATCGGTGCCTTGCCGACCGTGCCGCCGGTGGCGGCTTTCTGCGTCATGCCCTTGATGACCTCGGTGGCGAGATTGCGGGAGTAGAACTCCGCGATCGTGGACATGATGCCGTGCAGCAGCATCCCGCTGGGGGTCTCGTCAATGTTCTCGGTCGCGGAGACGAGCATGACCCCGGCCTCCTGCAAGGCGAGGTGGATCGTTACGTCGTCGGCGCGGTTGCGGGCGAGCCGGTCGACCTTGTGGACGATGCAGTACGCGACACGGTTGCGCTTGACGTACTGGATCATCCGCATCAGCTCGGGCCGGTCGGCCTTGCGGGCGGACTCGCCCGCGTCGATGAACTCCTTCACGATGACCGCGCCGAGCTGTTCGGCCTTGCGGCGGTTGGCCTCGCGCTGGGCGGGAATGGAGAAGCCTTCATCGGTGCCGCCCTTCTCGGCTTGCTCCTTGGTGGAGACGCGCAGGTAGGACACCGCGAGTGCGGTGCCCTGGGGCGGTTCGATGAGACTGCGCACCGGGTCTGGAGTGCGCGCGGACGTGGTACTCATGGGGGCCTGCTCTCACGAAATCTCGGCCCTCGCGCTCGGGCTGAACGCCCGAGGGGTGCTGATCGTGAGAGGAAGCCCGAAAGCTCTAGGACTAGGCCGGAACGGCCACGTAAACGTTGCCCGCCGGAGCGGGGTTTGGGACCACAACACCACGTCGACGCGAGGCTTGCTTGTGCTCGATTCTACCCGGATGCCTGGTCGGCGACCATTGCCGGACGGTAGGTCTCCGGTATTGCGGCGGCGCGACGCTCGGCGCGCGATCGGCCGGTCTCCTGCAAGGTCAGCCGGATCAGAACCTCGGCGAGCTTGTGCAAGTCGGCGTCCTCGCGATGTACCGCGCGTACGGAGAATGAACGGTCCTCATAGCGGCGCCGGTCGGTCTTCTTGACGTAGGTGCCCATCAGTCGCGCAACTCCCCAGTGGCAGGGTCGAGGCCGGCGTAGAACTCGTCCTCGGCCTGCTTGCGGGCGGCGACGTCATCGAGGACGAACTGCACGAAGTCCTCGTCGCGGTTGGCGATGATCCGGTCCTCGACGGGCTCTGCCGGGTCCTCGCCGGGCCAGACGGTCTGCCGGGTGGGGCGGTCTCGGTCGAGGCGGGTGCCGCAGGCGGCGACCCAATCCCTGAGCCGCTGTCTGGCGTCGGCGAAGTCGCGGTGCCAGCCCAGCGGCGCGGAGGCGTTCTGCTCGCTGTCGTAGGCGGCCAGCCAGTGCAGGTGCAGGGCCGAGAGCTCCCAGACGAGCTCGGGGTGGCGGTGCCAGAACGGCGGCACCACCGATGCGGGCAGACCATATGTCGTGCGGAGCCAGTTGACCCACTTATTCAGCTCCAGCCACTCGGCCTCGGCTTCCTCGCTCGTCAGGAGGTTCCAGTTGATAGGGTGCGGCGGCTCGGGCAGCAACGACCCCTCGAACTCCTCGGGCGCCTCATCGAGGTCGGGCTCGTCACCCAGGTCCGGCGCGTCGCTGTCGTTCTCGTTCATCATGGTCACCGCCGGTCAGAGTCCGAGCGCCGGTGCGGCGTTGCGGGCCTCGCGGCGCGCCTCGGCATCGACGGACTGCCCCGCGGCTTCTCGCGTGACGGCGGGCTGGCGGCGGGTCCGCTTGACCTCGTAGCGGGTGCGGGCGAGGTCGTGGCCGAGCTTCTTCGCCACGAACTCCTCGGCTTTGACGACTTCGCCGTCCGGCGTGGTGTGGTCGTACTCGCGGACGTAGCCCTCTGCGACGAACTTGTCGCCCTTGGCGAGGCGGTCGTGCGCGCGTTCGGCGGTCTTCTTGAACGCGACGAGGTCGTGGAAGGTCGTCTCGGTCTGCGTGAACGACCCGTCCTCCTCACGGCGGTAGTGTTCCTGGCCGATCTTGACGTACAGGCGCGCGTCGCCGCGCTCGGTGTAGGTGAGCTGCGGGTCGGAGGCGATAAACCCGGAGAGGGATTCCTGCGTGTGGAGAGCCATCGGACTGTCCTCATTTCTGACATCGACGGGCGGCCCCACAGCCGGGGCCGCCCTTGTGTCAGGCAGGTGCGCCCGGCTCCTCCAGCGGACGGCGTTGCAGCAGCGCCTCGATGCCGGCCCGGTCGGCCCGCAGTTCCTTCGCATCCGGCCGGTCGAGCCAGGTCCGCATCCTCGTGACTATGGGCGGCGCGGAGCGCAGCAGCACGAGCGCAGTCCCGAACGGCAACGTCCTGATCGTGTCGGGCGGCATGATCGGGACGCGCCGGATGGAGCGTTGCGCGGAGCGGGAGCCGTGGTCTCCGACCGTGGTGGAGTCGGTCACCTCGTCGCGCTCGCCGATGAGCGTGGTCAGGTCGTGCAGGTCGCGGCTGTTGGAAGCGCCGCCGAGGATGATCTTGACGATGGAGGCGTCCCAGATCGCGCCGGCGGCGTTCTCCGACCATTTCTCCCGCGCCTGAGCGAGGCTTTGGAGTACGGGCATGGTCGTGATCCCGGTGCCGCCGCCTTCGGCCATGAGCGTGGGCAGTGACGGTAAGGGGGCGAGGTTGCCGACCTCATCGAGGGCGAGCAGCAAGGGCGGGTCGAGCCTCGCGCCGGGGCTTCCGGCGGCGATGCGGCGGGCGGCTTCCACGACGTCTTCCACGAACGCCGCCACCAACGCCGCGCTGTTGTTGGCGCCGGCGCCGGTCGCCAGCAGGTAGAGCGTTCCGCGGGCACGGAGAAAGGCTTCGGGGTCGAAGTTCTCGCCTTCGCGCGGCGACACGGCGTCGAGCACGCGCGGGTCCGCCAGGGCGGCGAGGGCGAGGGAGACGCCTTGCCAGATGGAGTCGCGGGTTCTCGGGTCGGAGTCGATCATCGCCTGTAGCGACTCCGCCCACCCGACAGCCGCTCGTGGGTTCGCTGTCAGGATCGCGACTGCGTCCGCGGCGGCGGATGGGTCGAGGGTCCACCGGAACAGTTCACCCGGTGGGCGACGGTCGAGGGCAGCGGCGTGGAGCAGGGCTTGGAGGGCGGTGCGGGTCTTGCCTTCCCAGAACCCGCCGCCTTCGACTCCGCCTGCGGACAGGCCGGTGCCGGCGGCGAGTCCGGTGGCGCGGATCATCGCGGTCAGCGGGTCCTCGCACCCGCGGATGGGTGACCATCTGAGGCCTGCGGGGATGCCTTCGGCGAGGTGCTGTGGGTCGAACACGGCGACCGGGCCGATGCGCTCGCGGGCGCGGAGAGTCGCGGTGAGGTTGTCCGGCCGGGTCGAGGTGGTGACGACTGCGCCGGGTGCGTCGAGGATGGTGTTGATGACGATGTGGGCGCCCTTCCCGGACCGGGGCGGGCCGATCAGCAGGATGCTGTCCTCCACCGATGCCCACACGCTCTTGCCGCGCGACTGGCCGATCCGGTAGCCGACGTCCTCCGGTGTCGGCTTGTGGAGCGAGGGTCGCAGGTGCCCGGCCCGGCGCAGCAGCGCGGTCTCGGAGGCGGCCTTGGTGACCTCGGTGCGGGTGGCGATACCGGGGATGCGGTAGGGGTCGTTCTTGACCTGTCGGCCGTGCTCGCGGAAGAACCGCCACCCCCAGCACCCTGCGCCAGCGGCGGCGAGGATGAGGACGGCGGCGGTGATCCAGTACGCCACGACGTTCAGACCGGGTGCGCCGAGCGCGGCCGCCGGGTCGCCGGGGTTGAGCAGCACGCCCAACCCGGCCTCGACTCCGCCGGCGGGTTGCCCGGTCCCGGTGATCCACGCGGCGACCGAGCCGGCGCCGCGGAGGATGGCGGCGAGGATCGCGGCGCCGATGAGGAGGCCGATGCCGAGGTTGCTCAGCTCGTCCCCGAGCGATCCCGTCGGCCTCGGGGTGGTCATTCGGGGTGCCCGATCGTGAGCGTCCCGGAGACGCGGCCGAGCAGGATCACCTCTCGGGTCGGGCTCACGGCGAGCTGGTCGGCGGTGAGCAGGCCGCGCATCGCGCCGTCCGGGGCGGCATCGCCGTGGGCGATGACGACGGCGATCGCCACGTCCTCGCCCGGCACGAACCCCTCGCCGTGGAGCGCCACGAGTTCGGGCGGAGCACTCGCGACCGGTGGCTCAGGTGCGGGGGCGGGTTTTGGTTCGGTGCGGCGGCGTCTGGTCGGAGTGATGATGTCGGTGAACGTGCTTCCGTCCGCTTCGCGCACCTCGACCCGCACCGGCGAGCGGCGCTGTTCGGTGAGCTGGTCGAGGACGGCGGCGAAGTCCTCTCGTCGCCACGGAGGCGCGAACGGCTCCGGCTCGAACGGCACGCCGTCGACGGTGACCGTCATGCGTCCGTCGTCGGTGATCGTGATGACCACGAGCGGGAGAACGACCGGCACAGCCTCGACCTCGTCACGGTGAACAGACGCGGGCATGATCGTGCGCTTATAGCGGGGCCGGGCCATCACGCCGCACCGCCCGCGGCGGGAACCGTCAGCGAGGCCGACGGTTCGTCATTCTCAACGGTGAACTTCCCGGTTTCTGCGATCATGCGGCTCGTGGTGTCGAAGGCGGCGAACTCGGCGGGGTGGAGTTGGTGCTGCACGACGAAGGAGCGGTCCTTGATGCGCCACAGCCCCTGCCCGGTCCCCAGGCCGGGAAGCAGCTTCTGCTCAGTGCCCGTGAGGCCGAGCGCTGTTGCGGTGGAGCCGAGCTGGTCGGCTTCCTGCCGGTAGACGATCCTGGTCTCCGCGTTCGCCAGCAGCGACGATGCGAGGGCGCGCATGGCGGAGCCCTGGTCGCCGACGTTGTCGAGGTCGGAGAGCTTGTGGAAGATCAGCATGTTCGCGATTCCGAAGTGCCGGGCGAGCCGCCACTGGGCGTCCATACGCCGCAGGAGGGACGGGTAGGCCATCAGGCGCCAGGCTTCGTCGTAGATCACCCAGCGTTGCCCGCCTGCCGGGTCGGACAGGGCCGACTCCATCCACGCCGACGAGCACGTCATCAGCACCGAGATCAAGGTGCTGTTCTCCGCGACCCGGGACAGGTCGAGGGACACCATTGGCAGGGACGGGTCGAACCTGACCGTGGACGGGCCGTCGAACAGTCCTTGGAGGTCGCCCGCGACGAGTCGGCGCAGGGCGTGGCCGACGAGCCGACCGTCTTCCGCGAGCCGTCCATCCGCGTCGTCGGCCGAGGTTGGGGTAAGGATGCGGTCGACGACCATCGGCAGGATCGGAACCTCCGCGCTCCGTACCGCGTCTTGGAGGGCGAGGTCGATCGCGGTGTGCTCCAACGGCGTCAGCGCCCGGTCCAGCACGGTCTCTGCGAGGGCGCCGATAAGGTCGCGGCGGCGGGAGGCGACCTGCATCGCCCACTCGCTGTCGGACACCGCGGATGGCCTATGGCCCTCATCGAGAGGGTTGAGGCGGTTGGAGAGGCCGTGGCCGAGGATGATTGCGCGTCCACCGACGGCTTCGGCGACGGCGGTGTGCTCGCCCTTCGGGTCGCCGGGGACGTAGACGCGTCGTCCGAACGGGAGCGAGCGCGTGTAGAGCGACTTTGCCAGGCTCGACTTGCCGGAGCCGACGATGCCGGCCAGGACGACGTTGGGGGCGGTGATGATCCCGCGCCGGTAGAGCACCCACGGGTCGTAGACGAACGACCCGCCGGAGTAGAGGTCCTGCCCGACGAAGATCCCCTCCGATCCGAGGCCGCCTTCGGCCAGGAACGGGTACTGCCCAGCCAACGTCGCACTCGTGTCCTGGTGCTTGGGGAGACGGAACCGGCCCGGCGTGCGCAACGCCGCAGGCCCCGGCTCGCCAGCGGCGGGCAGGTAGGTCGTCGCGCGCCGCTCGGCCTGCTCCGCCTCCCACAGGGCCTTCGCCTCGGCCTTCCGTGCCTTGCGGGCGGTGGTCTCGATTCGGGTCGCAGCCTGCCGGCGGTCCTTACGGGCCCGGCGTCGTTCGCCTTCGGGGCCGACGAGCACGGCCGTGTGCAGGCGGCCCTCGTCCTGCGCGGTCACAGCGCGAGCCCCCGGCCCTGCGCCGTGGCGGCACCGGGGCGTCGAGTGAACCAGTCGCCCGCGCCGCGCTCGCGGTTCGCCGCCTGGGTGTTCGCGCGTGCAGGCTGGTGTGCGACGCGCGCCGACGCCGCGGTCGACGCGGGCGCGGGAATCGGGGTGTCGATGCCGAGGAGTGCCGGGTCGGGCAGGGCGCCGTGCTCGCGCAGTAGCGAGACGTGGCCGAGGAACGGGTTGTAGGTGAGGGTGTAGACGTCTCGGGTCGCTACCTTGTCGAGGGCACCGGTCGGGGGCTCGTCGTAGACGTAGCCGTTCTCGAGCGCTGTCTGTACGGTCTCCTCGCCGTAGTCGAACCCGGCCAGGTGCTCGATCGCCGCGTCCGTGCCCTCCCGGTCGATGAGGTCCAGCACCTCGTAGGCCTCGGAGCCTTGGAGGAACACGACGCTGATCCACCGCACGCCCGCCGCCTCCCCAACGGTGGGCGCAGGGCCCTGCGGGCCGCGGTCGGCCAGCTCGGTCAGGGCGTCGGAGTTCTGCCGGGCGACGTCGGCGGTCCACTCATCGAACGGCCCCTCATACGCCGTGCCGTTGTCGGTGGCGTGTTGGTGCGCATCGCCTGCTGCGGTCAGGTAGGCGGCGAGGTCACGCAGCGCCCGCTCCGGTGAGACAGGCGCGCCGGCCCCGGTAAACAGATCCCGCCCTTGGATGCTCTGCCCGCTGTCCCGGTGCTCGATGAGGTAGGCGTAGCGCTGGTGCTGGCCCAGCGGCTCGTCCGGCCACACCGTCAGCGTGAGCGTCCCGGCCTGCACGCTCGTACGCCCCGCCCCCGCGTCTGCGGGGTCGGGTGCGGGGTGCCAGGCGATACGCCCGGAGTGCTGGGAGGCGGCGTCGAGCCGCCAGGCCACGGAGTCCAGGAGTGTGCCGGCCTGGTGCAGCTCGTCCGCGGCCGCGAGGGCCGAGGTCGCGCCGGTGGCCTGGTTCCCGGCGTCGTCGTGCGCGCGGGCACGGGGAGCGATATGGGCGGCGGCGAGCTGATCCAGTACCTGCCGCAGCGACCGGACTCCGGACAGCAGGTCACCGATCACTGGGTAGGTGTCGGCCGGGTCGGTGAACTGGCGGGTTGCGTGGGCCAGGCCCCGCAACGCGGCGGACGCCTCCGTGGCGTCCGCGACGGGGTTATCGAAGGTAGGCATGAGCGTTGTTCCTCACAGAAGCGTCGGATGGTTGGTGGGCAGGTGCGCCGGGTCAGACCGGCCGGCACAGCGGCAGCGCAGCGGCGGTGAAGGCCTGGGCTTGCTGGCCGACGAGGCGGCGGGTCTCGCAGGAGGCTTGGATCGCGGCCTGCTCGACCGCGGCGACCGCGGCGTCGAGCTCATCGACGGTCGGCGCGGAGACGGACACGAGGCCGGAGACGCGCAGGACGCCGTGCCCGGCGGTCAGGTCCGCCTCTTGCTGGAGGACGTCGTCCAGTTCGGCGCTGGTGGCGGCGTCTTCGATCTGCCCGATCTTGCGCCGCTGCGCCTGGTCGCTGATGAGTTCGGTCTTCTTCTTCCGCAGGTCCCGCGCGGCCTGATCGGCGCGCACCGGCGTGTAGTGCAGGGCGAGGGTGCGGAGGATGCCGTTGGACAGCACGAGCGGGGCAAGGAACCCTGGGTAGACCTGCGAGCGGGGCCACTCACTGATCCACAACACCGCATGGAACGCACTGTCCGACCGCAACCGATCCCACGTCTCGGTCACCGCTACCGGGCCCGCCGTCGCCAGATCCCGCCCGAGGTCGCCATGCCGTTCTAGCGCGGGAGCGGCGGCCGGGTCGTACGCCGAACGCAGGATGACGGCGACCTCGCCGGGCGTGAGCCACCCCGTCGAGGTGAGCTCCGCTGCGCGCAGCGCCGTCGTCAGCGTGGTCATCTCCTGCCGGAGCACCGCGGCGGCACCGCGCATCCCGCCACCGGAAGTCCTGATCTGCCGGCTCGCGGCCTTCATGTCCAGCGCCAGGCTGATCGTCGTGGCGTGGCGTTCCCCGGCGGGGCCGGCGCGCTCGATCAGCTCGGCGTAGGTGGTCGCGGCCCAGGACCCGTCGTCGGTGCCGTGCGTGCGCCACCACTCCGCCAACCCCGTTCCCGAGTCCGGCAGCGTCCGCTCCGACACCTGGATGCGGGCGATGCGCCCCGAACGGCAGGCCGCGGCGAGGACGCGCCCCCACCCGGAGACCCTGCGCTGCTGCTCACCGGGATCGAGGAGCACGAACGCCGGATGCGAGACGCCGAGGATCGCAGTCAGCGTCTGCGCGTGCGGGTCTTGGATCATCGCCGCCCCGGTCTCGGGGTCCTCCCATTCCCGCAACGGTGCCGCATCACCCGGAAGCGCGAGCGTCCCGGCAGGTCTCGGCTTGATGACGCGGCGCCGATAAATGAGCTGCCCCAGATACGTGCGGGCGATCCAGCGGGCCACGATGGGCACCCACTCGATCACCTTCCGCCCACCCGCGGGGATCACCGCGAGCAGTGCTGCGGTGGCCCATACCGGGGCGGTCCAGGCGAAGGCCAGGCCGCCGCCGAGGTAGAGCGAGAAGACGACTGTGAGCACGGCGATGCCGAGGACGATGAGTTGCGGCAGCGACAGGCCCAGCATGATCCCGCGCTTGGTGAGCCGGGAGAACTGCACCGCCGCCAACGGGTAGTCACTGTTCGCGTGCGTGTTCGTAGACATCGCAGGTCACCCCTTCCCGGTCGGCTTGGACGACGGCGGAGGTGGCGGGTCCGACCGGCGCCGAGGCGCGGGCGAGGACTCCGCCGAGCCGGTGGACGGCCCGGACGGCGGCGCCGAGGACGGAGCGGCCGGGGGCGGCGTCGACGGTGCGGGACGCTGCGGCGGGGTGCCTTGCGATGGTGGAACCAGCGGCGGGGATGCCTGCTCCGTGGCCGCGCCTGCCTGACTGTCGGCCGCTCCACCGACCGCATTGCCGGCCTTCGGGCCGGCGGTCGCCGCGCCCTTGACCACCGCACCGCCGACGACGACCGCAGCACCCACAGGGCCGGCGGCTGCACCAGCACCCGCAGCGCCCGCTGTCCCGGCCCCGGCACCAGCGGCGGTGCCAGCTCCCGCTCCTGCCCCTGTCGAGGAAGCGGCGGCTCCTGTGCCCGCTGTGCCGGCTCCCGCACTGGTGGGCGCCGCCGACGAGGAGGTAGGCGGCGGTGTTGGACTACCGCCTCCTCCGCCACCGTTCGAGGGTGCGCTGCCGGAGTCGGTGCTGCCGTCGAGTACCTTCTTGGCCGTGTCAGCCTTCGGCGCAGACGGCACTGGGACAGGCCGGTTCAGCGCCGACTTCGCCTCCTGCTCCGACGACATCGCGTGGTACATGTCGAACCCGACGAAGGACAGGAACTTGTACGTGATGTACGGGGCGAACGCCGCGATGAACATCAGCGCGACGCCGGCGATCGGGTCGGAGATGGATGCCAGGTCCGCCTCGATGGGGGCGGAGACCTGGCCGATGGCGACGAGGAAGATCACGACGAGGACGAGCTTGGAGAAGATGAGGGCGATGACGAAGGTCGCCCATTTGGCGAACCATCCCTTGGTCGCATCCCATGTCGCCCCGGCCAGGGCGACCGGCCCGAACACGATGGCGACCAGCAGCAGGGCTTTGCGGATGAGCAGCGAGAACCACACGATCGCCGCCGCGCTGATAGCGAGTCCGGCGAGGAAGATCGTCAGGATCGCGCCGACACCGGGAGCGGTGATGTTGATGGTGGCCAGGCCTGCGGCGAGGAGCCCGATCTGGGTCCCCATCCCTTCCATCGTGTTGCCGGTGGCCTGGACGATCCCGACCGCGAGCTGGTCGGTCACTTCCAGCAGCAACGCGGTCAGCGTGATGACCAGGAACGATCCGAGCACGCTCTTGGCGAGACCGAGGGCGGCACGGTTGAGGGCGGTCGGGTCGCGGTGGATGAGCCCGGTGATGAGCTGCAAGCAGAAGAACACGAGCATGATGAAGACAGCGACGCCGAACAGGACGTTGTAGACGCCGATGTACTCGGCGCTGGTGACGTCCACGAGGGTCGTGGTGTCGAAGACCCACCAGACCGCCTCGAACAGCCACGCGGCGGCACCGGCCATCGCTTGGGCGAGCCAGTCGAACGGGGCGGCGATCAGGGAGGCGGTGCCTTCGCCCACGGCGTCGCAGACGGAGGAGATGACTGGGACATCGCAGACGCTCACCGCAGCCACCCCCGCGGCCGGGAGTCATGTCGGGTGGTCATCACACGGCCTGCCCGACGCCCCAGAAGAAGTTGATCAGCGTCACCGCGGCACCGCAGATGATCGCCGCCCCGCAGCTCACGAGAACGCCGACCTTGCCCCTGCTCGCGAGGTGCGGGTTGGAGGAGTTGGCGCCGAAGCCCCACACGATCGCGCTGACGATGAGCGCGAGGACGGAGAGGATGAGGCCGACGGTCATGACGGCGCCGACGATGATGCGCAGTTGCTCGATGCCGGGAAGACCGGATGAGTTGGGGTCGATGTCGATCACGGGGTGCTCCTGACTATTGACGAGAAGGGGTTCTCGTCCGTCAGGTGCACCCCGCGATCCCAGCGGCGGCGGAGGTAGTCAGAGTTGGGTGCCGACGTCCAGCAGGAAGTTGAGCCACGCGACGCCGGCCCCGGCGAGAGCGGCGGCGCCGACCGCGACGAACAGACCCGTGCGAGCCTTGGTCGCCGCCTGATAGTTGCCGCTGGATGACGCGATCGCCCAGATGATGGCGCAGACGATGAGCATGAGCACGGCGGTGACGAGCACGAACATGAGCAGCGCGCCAACGATGGCGCGGAGGTCGGCGGCGCCGCCGACGCCGCCGAAGTCGGGGAACACATCCATGGTCATCGTCCTTCTCGGACGGTGATGTGCAGGTGGTCGTAGTGCCCGCCTGTGATGTCCGAGGGGTCGTGCATGCCCCCGCCGTTGTAGGGCCGCCAGCCCTCGTCGGCGCGAGCGAGCGACCAGATCTTGCCTTGCCAGATGAGATACTCGACTCCGAGGGCGGCGGCGTTGGCCTGCAGCCAGTTCGTCATCGCCCACCCCGTGTCGAGGGCGGCGCCGGTCGCGGCCGTTCCGATGGTGTTCCCGAAGGTCACATCGCACGCTCTGCCGAGCGGGTGTTCCGACGAGGTGCCGGGTCGCGGTGACCAGCAGGCCCAGCCGGAGTCGGGAAACGCGGCCCGGGTCTGTGTGAGCAGGTGCTCCATGCGGGCAGTGATCTGGCCGCCGCTCGTCGGATCGTCCCGAAGCTCGTCAGGATCGGTACCTGTGTACGGTGTTGGCGCGGCGATGTTCGGCCCCGGAGCGCAACCTGCGTTTGGTGCCGTGCTCGCGCCGGATTCAGCGGCGCCGTGGTCGGTGAGCCAGGCGTCGGAGTTCACCGGGTCGGCGTCTGCGCCGCCGGGGTGGATTTGCAGGTGCAGGTGAGGGCCGGTGGAGTGTCCCGAGGAGCCGACGTCTCCGATGCGCTGCCCGGCGGTCACGGTGTCGCCTTCTGCGACATGGATGCCGTGCGCCCACATGTGCACGTACATCGACGCGACCCGCTCGCCCCGGACGGTGTGCTCGATGACGATGACCCCGCCTCCTGCGTCGGTGTATCCGGCTCGCACGACGATGCCGTCCGCGACGGCGTAGATGGGGGTGCCGTCGGGGGCGGCGAAGTCGCTGCCTGCGTGGAAGCGGCGTTCGCCGGTGATCGGGTCGTTACGCCATCCGAACGGGCTCGTCCGCGCCCAGGTCCCCTCCGGCAGCGGGAACACGATGCGCGTCGTCTCGGGCACGACGGGCGTCTCGTCCCCGCCATCGTTGCCGGAGGACACGGGACGGGTCAGGGCGGTGAGGATCGCTTCGGCGACCGGCTGGTAGTTCTGATACCGGTCCGGGTAGGCGCTGACCTCGACGGCTTGGGCTGCTTCGCCGGGGTCGAGCTGCTGCCAGCCGGCGATGTCGAGCAGGCCCCGCGGCGATGGGTAGTTCGGGCCCGTGGGGCCACCGTAGAAGGCTCTCGCCTGGTAGCTGGGGTCCATGAGCTCCGCGACTGTGCCCCACCCGCTGACCGGGCGCATCTGAAACAGCCCGAGCGAGTCGTGATCCGAACCCTCGCCGTCGTTGGGGTACTCCGCCGACTCGGGATAGGCGCTCGTGTTGGCGAGCATCCGCAGGGTCGACTCGGTCAGCGCAGCCATCAGCGCGATCAGCACCCCTTCACGTCCGACGCCGGCTGTCTGCCCGCCGACCGTGATGATCGTCGCGGCGTGGGTGAGCTGTTGCCGGTTCAGCGTGACCGTCTCCCCGTTGCGGGTCGTCGCGGTCAGCGAGTCCGGGATCGGGCCGACCGCCAACGAGCCGGGCGTGCAGACGGCGGCGGTCGCAGGTGTTCCGCCGAGCGTGGCGACGCCCAGCAGGATCGTGGACGGCCCCAGGAGCAGCAAGGTGAGGGCGAGGAGCGCGAGCTTCTTCATCACGGCCTCGGCTCAGCGGAGAGGGTTGTCGAGCTGTGAGAGCCGCAGCACCTCACACAACCCCGACCCGGTGCCGCGACCGGGATTGGGCGGGGTGCAGACGAGGAACACAGTGAAGGAGACCGGGCGGGATGCCTCGACGGGGTCGGTGCCCCAGATGCCTTCCCGGTGCCGTGTCCCCGAGATGGTGTACGCGACCGCACCATCAGGTATCTGACCGGGGGCTGCCTGCTCGACGGCGGTCTCCCACGCCTCCGGGACGAACACCTCGTCGAGGGTCAGCCACTGCCGAGTCGCGTAGGTGCGCAGCTGCGCCCACGCATCGTTCGTCGGGATGTAGGCGCGGACGTCACCGACGAAGGCGTCGGCCTCGCTGCCGTGCGCGGCATCCGCGAGCACCTGCGCATAGTCCGATGGCATGTGCCCGGTCGTGGTGTCCCAGGTGAACAGCGCCTCAGCGACCGCTTGGGCGAACGCTTCCGGCCCAAGGTGCTGGTCCAGCGGCTCCAGCTCTGCGACCGAGGTCGGGGCCGGTGTCACGGGCGCGGCGGTGGAAGGTCGTTCGTTCGGCGTCGAGGCCGACGGGGCGGCGGGGCCGCGGACGAGGCCGTAGATGCCGACTCCGACGAGCAAGAGCAGAGCGAGGCCGCCAGCGGTGGCGGCGATCAGCAGGCGACGACGGCGACGGTCATCAGACGTGGCGGGGTCCATGAGCACGGGTCCTTCCCGGACGGCAACAACGGATGCGTGGTTGCCAGGAAGGTGCGCACCACCGCACCCGCCCCGCGGTTCAGGCGATGTGCTCGGCCCTGTCTTGCCGTGCCGCGCGTGCGGCGTCGGTGAACGCGATGGTCCCGGCGATGGTCTCCTCGAACCGTGCCCACTGTTCAGCGGTGAGGGCTGGGCCGACGTCGGCGGGGTCGTAGTGGGTCCACCATTCGGCCATGTCGTCCCAGGTGGCCAGGAACGCGGTCAGCGGGAACGGCACCGGCTCCCCGGTGTTCACCGCCGTCAGCGCGGGCCGCGCTGGCTTCTTCTCCCCGGAGGCCTTGGCTGCTTTGACGCGGGCGAGCGCGGCCTTTGCCAGCTGCTCCAACTCCGCCGCCCTCGCCTCCTGCTCCGCCGCACGCACCGCATCCGCCTCGACCCGTGCTCGTTCGCGCACCTCGACGGACTGGGCGGGATCCGCGGCGAGCTGGTTGAGCTCCGCCAGCGACAGCTCGGCATTCACGCGCAGGTGCGAGGGATAGACGCTCCCACCTGCCTTGATCCGCTCGACCTCCTCTGCCGCACGCGCCCGTACCGGTTCCGGCTGCGACTCGTCCGCGGCCAGGTCCTCCAACCGGCCGATGCGCTCCAACGTCGTATAGGACGCGCGGCCAGTCACCATCCGCGCAGCCTGAGCGCGAGCCTTGCCTTGCTCGAACTGCGGTGGTGCCAAATTGGCACCACCGTCTTCTGCGTCGTCTGCGGTCGTCTGGAACCGGGTGGCCTCCTGGCGGCGGGCGGCGTCTTCGGCGAGCAGGGTCTTGAGTTCGCGGTAGAGGGCTGCGGCTTCGAGCTGGGTGAGCGGCTTGTGCAGGACGTTCTCGTCTTGTTCGGCGAGGAGTTGCCCGAGCCGGTCGGAGATCCCGGACCGTACCCAGACGTTGACGGTCTTGATGCCCAGGAGTTTCAGCGCCGCGAGGCGCCGCGCGCCGCAGATCAGGTGCCCGTCGAGGGTGATCGTGATGGGCTGCAAGAGCCCGTTGCGGCGGATCGACTCCACCAACGGGGCAAGGTCGCCGTGGTCTTGCCGGTGCCGGCGGCCGACGATGATGGAGTCGACCGCGCGCTCCAGCTCGATGTGGCCCGCCGGCACCGTGCTCATGACTCCTCGCCCCCTGCCAGGCGCGGGGCGGCGAGCCCGGCAGTGATCACGAGGTCGTCGTCGGTGAGGAGTGCGCGCAGGGGTTGGCCGATCAGGAGCCGCACGAGCAACCCGCGCCCAGCGTTCGTATGCGCGAGGGTCGGGTCGGGGGTGCCGAGCACGATCCGCAGCAGCGCCGTCCACGACGCACCCGGCAGGTCCAGGAGGGCGCGGGCCTGCCGGTCACGGCGCAGCACCTCGAACGCCGACGCCCGCGACGGCGACCCCGCCAACCTGGTGGTGATGTACTCGACCGCAGCCCGGGCTGTCGAGGGTTCCCAGCCGACCCACGAGAGGAACGCGATCGTGTCCTCGACGGCGGCGGTGACGTTCATCGCCCGCTCCCGCACCGGACGCTCATCGTCCGGGTCCTCGTCGGGGTCGGTGAAGGGGTCGAAGCAGAACGCGGGGTGGTAGTCGGGCAGGGGGTTCTCGCGGTCGCTGAATCGTTCGGCGTCGTGGAACACCGAATACTTCGGGCGACGGGCCTGATGCACGGAGCACAGCAGTCCGTTGCCGCGTTCCTCGGCGGTGCAGGTCACCTGCACCGCCCGCGTCACCACCGCCCACGGGTCATCCGCCCGCCGCGTCGCAGTTCCCCGCATCGCCTCGAACGCCGCCGAAGCCGCCTCCCACGGGTCGAGGCCGTGCTTGCGGGCGAGAGCGGCGTACTTGTTCGCGGCGTGCTCCATCAGCGCCGCCGCCTCCGGGTCACGCTGCCACGCCCCACGCCCCGCCTGATGGAGCCGATTCAGCAGGGCGCGCAGCGCCTCGGAGTCCTCGAAACGATTCCGCCTGTCACGGTCTGATGCAGTCTGCATGGGAGCACCTCCTGACAGGCAGGTGCGCACACGCTCCCCAGCAGGCGCGCTCAGACGTTGGCTGGGGGCGTGCATGGCGGTTACCCGAGCCCGATCCCGGAGCGCGACACCCATGAGAACCGCTCCCCGCCACCACGACCGAACGCGGTCACCGGCGGCAGCTTCCGTGCCCGCTCGCTCACGAACCGCGCACCCGACCGTGCCCCGTCACGGGTCGCCCGATACGCCTGACCAGGTACCCGGCGGGCGCGGCGGGCGAGCTCGGCCTGAAAATCGATACCCCGCCCCACTATCCGCGCCGAACGCGACGCCATCAGATCAGTCGGACGCACCCACTCCACACCAGCACGCGCTCTCGTCGCCGCGTCCTTCGCCGTCGAGTCTTTGGCCAGTGACGGGTCGCGGTGCCGGGCCAGCGCCGACGCCTCGCTTTCACGCGGCGTCTCCTCAGCACGGTCATGGTCTCGCTCGTGCAGCGCCGTAGCGGTGGGCTCGACGTACGTGTGCTGGTCGTCGTTCATGGCGTCTCCTGTTCGTCACGGGTGGTGAGTTCGGGGCGTGCGAACCAGCGGCCCACGGTGGAGGGGTGCACGCCGAGGTGCCGGGCGATCGCTTTGTTCGACCAGCCCTCCTCATCTCGCAACCGCCCCGCCACCTCCCGCGCGGGCGTCTGCTCCGACCCCGGTGTGGGAATAACGGCCTGCAGCTCGGACAGACCGCTCTCCGGCGTCGGCTCGTCCTCGTCGGCGAGATGTGGCTTGGCGGCCTCGGAGGCCGGTCGGGTGAGGATGACGGTGAGGTGCGTGATCGCAAGCAGCACCAGCGGCGGCACCGCCGCCACCGACGCCGCCAGCACCCCGGGCACATCGGCATCGGCGGCGACGACGGCATGGATCGCGTTCGCCGTCACCGACACCAGCGCACCCGCAGCGAGCAGCACCCACGGATACCAAGCCGACCGCTGCCGAGCG
This sequence comes from Microbacterium sp. UBA7513, assembly GCF_002478345.1. NCBI lineage: Bacteria > Bacillati > Actinomycetota > Actinomycetes > Micrococcales > Microbacteriaceae > Microbacterium > Microbacterium sp. UBA7513. The sequence continues at coordinate 71 of NZ_DLNJ01000032.1, read as the reverse complement.
AGCGCGACGACGGCAACGGTTGCGACGACGATGATCCCGTCCACGATCAGCGGCCACGCCCACGCCTGCCC
>NZ_DLNJ01000007.1:248520-305272 GCF_002478345.1 Microbacterium sp. UBA7513 | reverse complement strand
GGTCAGACGGTGCCGTAGAGGCGGTCGCCCGCATCGCCGAGGCCGGGCACGATGTAGCCCTTCTCGTCGAGACGCTCGTCGAGCGCTCCGAGGACGAGGGTCACATCACGGTCGCCGGCCATCGCCTCGATCGCGGCCACGCCCTCCGGGGTGCCCAGCAGGCAGATCGCCGTGACGTCCTTCGCGCCGCGGTCGAACAGGAACTGGATGGCCGCGGCCAGAGAGCCGCCGGTCGCGAGCATCGGGTCGATCGCGAAGCACTGACGGTCGGAGAGGTCGTCCGGAAGCCGCTCGGCGTAGGTGGTGGGCTCAAAGGTCTCCTCGTCGCGGACCATGCCGAGGAAACCGACCTCCGCGGTGGGGAGGAGCTTGACGAGGCCTTCGAGCATGCCGAGACCGGCGCGCAGGATGGGGACGACGATGGGTCGCGGCTCGGAGATCTTCACACCCGTGGTCGTGGTGACCGGCGTCGTGATCTCGATGGGAGTGACCTTCACATTCCGCGTCGCCTCGTACGCGAGGAGCGTCACGAGCTCTTCGGTCAGCTGGCGGAAGACCGGCGACGGGGTGCGCGCGTCGCGCAGCACCGAGAGCTTGTGGGTGATGAGAGGGTGGTCGGCGACGTGAACACGCATGGATACAGGCTAATGCGCGCCGGGTCCGCGCACGACATCGGGTGCCGTGGCGGCCGCCTCGCGCTGCCGTAGGCTCGGGGCATGACCGCCGCCGACCGCCTCGCGATGCAGCGCGCACTCGAGCTCGCCGCCGAGGCCGCGACCGCGGCGGAGATCCCCGTCGGCGCCGTCGTGCTCGACGCGGAGGGCCGTGTCCTGGCCGAAGGGCGGAACACCCGCGAGGCCACGCACGACCCGACCGGGCACGCCGAGATCGAGGCGATCCGCGGCGCGGCATCGGTCCGCGGGTCGTGGAACCTCGACGGCTGCACGCTCGTCGTCACCCTCGAGCCCTGCGTGATGTGCGCCGGTGCGATCCTCCAGGCGCGCATCGGCCGCGTGGTCTTCGGGGCGTGGGACGACAAGGCGGGAGCGGCCGGCTCGATGTACGACGTGTTGCGCGACCGCCGCCTGCCCTACCGTGCCGAGGTGATCGGCGGCGTGGACGAGCACGCGTCCATCGCGCTGTTGCGCGCCTTCTTCGAGGACCGTCGCTGAACGCTCAGTCCGAGGACTTGAGGACGAAGACGTCCGTCGAGGGCTCCGGATCGATCGCGGGACGGTAGACGTCCGGCTCGATGTAGACGACCCGGGCGACCGGCACGGCGGCGCGGATGCGGGCCTCGATCTCGTCGATGTCGTCCGCGACCTCGCGCAGCGGCTTGTCGGCGCTGAGCGCGATCTTCGCGGCGACCATCAGCTCGTCGGGCCCCAGGTAGAGGGTCTTCATGTGGATGATCTTCTCGATCTCCGGACCGTCGTTGATCGCGTCCACGATGCGGTCGTAGTCGGTGGGGGTCGCGCCCTCGCCGACGAGCAGGCTCTTCGTCTCGACCCCCAGCACGATCGCGATGAGCACGAGGAGGACACCGATCATCACCGTGCCGAGGGCGTCGAAGACGGGGTTGCCGGTGAGGAGCGTGAGGCCGACGCCGAGCAGGGCGAAGGTGAGGCCGGTGAGGGCCCCGACGTCTTCCAGGAGGACCACAGGGAGCTCCGGTGCCTTGGACCGCCGGACGAAGGAGAACCAGGACTGGCCCTTCTCGCGGACGACATTGCTCTCGCGCACGGCGGTGCGGAGCGAGAACGACTCCAGGCCGATCGCGATGAACAGCACGACGAGCGGGAGCCACCACCAGGTCTGGTCGATCTCATGCGGGTGGGTGAGCTTCTCCACGCCTTCGTAGATCGCGAAGAGTCCGCCGACGGAGAAGAGGATGATCGACACGACGAACGCGTAGACGTAGCGTTCGCGTCCGTAGCCGAACGGGTGCGAGCGGTCCGCGTGGCGCTTCGCCTTGCGCCCGCCGAGCATCAGCAGGAGCTGGTTTCCCGAGTCGGCGACGGAGTGGATCGCCTCGGCGAGCATCGAGGCCGAGCCGGAGAGAGCCCACGCGAGGAACTTCGCGAGAGCGATGCCCAGGTTCGCCAGGAACGCCGCGACGATGGCCTTGCTGCCTCCGGATGCACTCATGCGACGAGTCTAGGACGGCAACACGGCCGTCACAGGAGCGCCCGCCGTAGGATGACGACATGGCTGATGCGCTCCCGTCCCTCGCGTTCCTCGGTGCCGGTTCGATGGGGGGAGCGATCCTCCGCGGTGTGCTCGCCTCGGGGGTCCCTGTGGACGGAGGGATCACCGCGACGAACCGCACGCCGGAGAAGGCGGAGGCATTCGCGGGCCTCGACGGCGTCACCAGCATCGCGCTGTCCGAGCGGCCGGAGGGCAATGCCGACGCGGTGGCCGGCGCACGGGTGGTCCTGGTCGGGGTGAAGCCGGCGATGGTCCCCGATCTCCTCCGTGAGATCGCGCCGCACCTCAGCCCGGAGACCGTCGTGGTGAGCCTCGCCGCGGGGGTCACGCTGCAGACCTTCGCGGATGTCCTCGGCCCGGAGGCCCGCGTCATCCGCTCGATGCCGAACACCCCGTCGACGATCCGCAAGGGGGTCACCGGGCTCGCGACCGGCGCCGCGGCGACTCCCGACGACCTCGCGCTCGTGCGCCGTCTGTTCGAGACGGTGGGGGCGGTGGTGGAGGTCCCCGAGTCGCAGATCGATGCGCTCTCGACGATCTCGGGCTCCGGTCCCGCCTACGTCTTCCTCCTCATCGAGGAGTTCACCGCGGCCGCGCGGGAGATGGGCTTCGCCGACGCGGACGCCCGTCTGCTGGCGGAGCAGACGTTCATCGGCGCGACGGCTCTGCTGGACTCGACGGGGGAGGACCCCGCCGAGCTGCGCCGCCGGGTGACGAGCCCGAAGGGGACGACGGAGCGCGCGGTCGCCGTGCTCCAGGACGCCCACCTGTCCGACACCTTCGCCACTGCCGCTGCCGCCGCCCTCGCTCGCGCGAAGGAGCTTGCCGCCGGCGCCTGATCCCACCTGCCTGTTCCCGCGCGCTCCCACCCCGCGAGGACAGGCGATCACGCGAGTTCAGGCAGCCAGGACCCCTGGAGCCTGAACTCCCGCGAGTGCCTGTTGCGGCGAGGCGTCGCGGGAGCAGGCGACCTCGCGAGAGCAGGCGATCACGCGAGTTCAGGCAGCCAGCAGCCCTGGAGCCTGAACCCGCGCGAGTGCCTGTTGCGGCGAGGGGCCGGGCGGCTAGGCGTCGCTGCCGACCTCGGCGAGCACCTCGGGCCAGCGCCGTTGCAGGACGCGACCGCCGAGCACCGTGCCACCCCAGATCGCGGCACCCCCGAGGACGACGGCGGCCGCGAGGCTCGCCCAGCCCAAGGGCGGGATCCAGATCGACGCGATCGCGAAGCCGAGGGCGGGACCGCCGAGCAGCAGCGTGATCGGCGACATGATGAGCATCGCGAGGAAGGACTGCGCGCCGCCGGAGGAGCCGCGTCCGAACGGGTTGGCCTCGGGTGCCGGAGCGCGCCCCGGCAGGAACGCTCCCACCCAGGAGCCCGCGCCCGCCGACACCGCCATGAGCCCGAGCGCGGCGCCCAGGCTGCCCGGAAGCAGATCCGGACGTCCGGCCAGCAGACAGGTCACCACGCACAGGAGGATCGTGATCGGCACGGCGACCAGCGCGAACCCGAGCAGCCGTCCAACGCGGTCGGCCGTCCCGCTCACCCCGGTGAGGATGTGCAGCGCGACCGCGTCGTTGTCGTACGCGATCGCCATCTGCACGATGCTCCCGGCGAGCAGGGCGTTGATCGCCGGGATGAGGGTGATCGCGGGTGCGAAGCCGGTACTGTCCTGCTGCAGTCCGTTCATGAGCGCGAGTCCGAGGAAGATCGCGGGGAGCAGCAGGAGCATCACGATGTTGACGACCTGACGCGGGTCGCGGCGGAAGTAGCGGAGCGTCCGTCCCGCGATGGCGCCGACGGGTCCCGCGGGCAGCAGGCGGTCGAGCACGCCTCCCGAGCGCACGCGTCCGCCCCCGCTCGACTGCAGGGGTGCGACGAGGCGCGCGGCGAGCATCCGGCGCGCGGCGACCCAGAAGACCGCCAGGGTGGCGGCGGCGACGAGCAGCCGCAGGACGGCGGTGACGACGTCGCCCTGTGCCACGGCGGCGGGGACTCCGAACACGGCGGCGACCGGCGTCCACGCGGCGATCTCGGCGACCGCCGCGAAGGCGCCACCGACGTCGCGCACGGTCGACAGCGCCTGCAACCCGATGTTGAGGAGGAGGCCGGACGAGGCGAGCAGGACCACGCCGAGGGTGAGGACGAGGTCGCGCGTCCGCCGGCGGGCGAGCCATCCCGCGAGCAGTCCGCTGACGACGCGGGCGCCCAGCACGCAGGTCGCGAGAGCCACGGGGACCATGAGCACCGCGACCAGGAGGGCCGGAACGCTGACCGACCATCCCACGAGCATCAGCAGCAGGGCCAGGGCGGTGCCGATGCCGCCGATCGTCGTCATCCCCGCCACGACGAGACCGGGGAGGAGGGTGCGGGCGGTCACCGGAAGCAGGGCGAACCGCTCGGGTGCCAGCGAGTCGTCCGCACTGACGAGGATCGACCCGATCCACCACCCGAGCACGACGATGGCGCCGGTGAGCACCATCGCGGTCACGGCGACGTCCGGAGCGCCCACCCGCAGCGCGATCAGACCGACGGTCAGCAGTCCCAGCATGCTCAGCGCGACGAGACCCACGATCACGAGGGTCACGATCATCCAGGGGTTGCGGGAGAGCTGATGCCCGAGCTGTCGCAGCCGCAGACCTACGAGGAGCGCAACCACGCGAGGGTCTCCGTTCCGAGGTCGTGCGCGCCGACGAGGCTGAGGAAGCGCTCCTGCAGCGTGAGTCCGGCCCGAACCTCGTCGAGGGCGCCGTGGGCGAGCAGACGCCCCTCGGCCACGATGGCGACGCGGTCGCACAGCGACTCGACGAGCTCCATGACGTGGCTGGAGAGGACGACCGTGCCGCCGCCGTCCACGAAGGAGCGCAGGATCTGCCGGATCGTCTGCCCGGAGACCGGGTCGACGGCTTCGAGGGGTTCGTCGAGGATCAGCAGCCGGGGCGCGTGGATGAGCGCGCAGGCCAGGCCGATCTTCTTCTTCATGCCGGCCGAGTAGTCGACGACGAGGGTGTCGCCCGCCTCCGTCAGGCCAAGGGCATCGAGGAGCTCGCCGGAGCGGGAGACGACCTCCGCCTCCGGCATGCCGCGCAGCAGGCCGGTGTAGCGCAGCAGCTCCGCGCCGCTGAGCCGGTCGAGCATCCGGATACCGTCGGGGAGCACGCCCATCCGCGCCTTCGCGGCGGCAGGGTCCTGCCAGACGTCGGCGCCGAGCACCCAGGCCGTCCCGGCGTCTGGGCGCAGGAGCCCGGTGGTCATCGCGAGCGTCGTCGTCTTGCCCGCACCGTTCGGGCCGAGCAGCCCCAGCATCGAGCCCGCGGGGACGTCCAGCGACAGCGCGTCGACGGCGACCTTCTGGCCGAACTGCTTGCGGAGCCCGCGGAGGGCGAGGACGGGCGGTGCGGGGGCGTGATCGCTCATGCCCCCATCCCACCACGGGCGTCGCAGAGGCCGCATCCACCGCGGGGAGGACTCCCGCCGCGGTGAGGACCCGGCTCAGCGGTCGAGGGCGGCGAAGCGCTCGATGTCGCTGTTCGTCCCGGAGACGATGATGAGGTCGTGGTTGGTCACGATCGTGTTGGCCTCCGCGTAGCGGAACGGCTTGCCCGGGCTCTTCACGCCGACGACGGTGACCTTGTACTTCGAGCGCACACCGGACTCGTTCAGACCGACGCCGCGGATGAACTTCGGCGGGTACATCTTGGCCAGGACGAAGTCGTCGTCGAAGCGGATGAAGTCGAGCATGCGCCCGCTCACGAGGTGGGCCACGCGCTCGCCGGCCTCGCGCTCGGGGTAGATGACGTGGTTGGCGCCCACGCGGGCCAGGATCTTGCCGTGCGACTGCGAGACCGCCTTCGCCCAGATCTGCGGCACCTTGAGGTCGACGAGGTTGGCCGTGATGAGCACGGACGCCTCGATCGAGGAGCCGACGGCGACGACCGCGACCTGGAAGTCCTGGGCGCCGATCTGGCGGAGGGCATCGATGTTGCGGGCGTCGGCCTGCACCGTGTGCGTGACGCGGTCCGACCACTTCTGCACGAGCTCGAGGTTGTCGTCGATCGCGAGCACCTCGCGGTCGAGGCGGTCGAGCTCGCCGGCGCAGGCGGCGCCGAACCGGCCGAGACCGATGACGAGGACGGGAGCGTCCCCCCGAAGGACTTCAACCAACGATCGGCCTTTCCACGGGCAGTGAGTAGTACTGCGTGCGCGATGTCGCGGCGACTGCCGCAGCGAGAGTCACTGTACCAACGCGGCCCATGAAGATCGTCGCGGCCATGACGTACGAGGCGGAATCCGGAAGCTCCCCGGTGAGGCCCGTCGAGAGCCCGACCGTGCCGAACGCGGAGATGACGTCGAAGAGCACGTGGCTGATGTCGGCCTTGGTGATCTGTGCGATCACGATGGTCGACAGGGCCACGATCGTGGCGCCCCAGGCGACGACGCTGAGGGCGACGCGCTGCACGTCGCTGGGGATGCGGCGGCCGAACGCCTCGACGGACTGGCGGCCCTTCGCCTCGGACCAGACCGCGATCGCGAGGACTGCGAGCGTGGTCACCTTGATGCCGCCCGCCGTCGACGCGGACCCGCCGCCGACGAACATGAGCATGCTGGCGGCGAGCAGCGACGAGCCGTTGAGATCGTCCATCTCGATGACGTTGAAGCCGCCGGAGCGGGTCATCGCGGAGAGGAAGAACGCCTGGAAGGTCGTGTCCGCCGCGTCCATGGACCCGAAGGTCTTGGGGTTGTCGTACTCGAGGATGAGGAAGGCGGCGGCGCCGAGAATGAAGAGCAGCACCGTGGTGACGATGGTCAGCTTCGAGTGCAGCGACCACCGCTTGACGTGCCAGACGTGCTTCGCGAGCGTGTAGATCACCGGGAAGCCGATGCTCCCGAGGAACACGCCGACCATGAGCAGCGACAGCACGAGGTAGTCGTCGGCGAAGACGGCCACCCCGCCGTCGTTCGGGGCGAAGCCGGTGTTGGTGAACGCCATCGCCGCGAAGTACGGGGCCTCCCAAAGCGCGGCGATCGGGTCGACCCCGGCCATCACCAGCGCCGGGTAGAGGAGGGCGGCGAGGGCGGCTTCGATGAAGAGGGCGGAGACGGCGACCGTGGTGAGCAGCTGGCCCACCTCGCCCAGCCGCACCGTCTGGCTCTCGTTCACCACACCGCCGTGCGCGCGGAGCGGGTTCGTGTCGCCCGCCGCCATGAGCTTCGCCCGGAGCCCGAGGCGCTTCGAGATGAGCATCCCCATGAGGGAGGCGAGGGTCAGCACGCCGAGGGCGCCGATGTTGACGCCGATGAACACGACGACGTGTCCGAAGGGTGACCAGTGGTTGGCCATGTCGACGGTCGCGAGGCCCGTCACGCAGATCGTGGAGACGGCGGTGAAGAGGGCGTCGCTGAGCGGTGTCACCGTGCCGCTGGCGGACGCGATCGGCAGCGAGAACAGCACCGTGAACACGAGGATCAGCAGTGCGAAGACGGCGATGGCGAACCGGGACGGCGACGAGGTGATGAGGTGCTTCACCCGGCCGGCGGCTCCGGGGAGACCGGTGCGGGGGGACGACGCCGAAACGATGCCCGACATCGCTGCCCCCTTCTTCTGCGCCGTCCGTTCCACGGCCGCACCACGGCGCCTCTCGCCGAGCCTTCGTCATGGTACTCCGTGCCGGGGCGCACTACCCTGATCACATGACGGACATCTTCGACGTGATCGCAGACGGTACGAGGCGCGACATCCTCCAGCTCCTGCTCCGACGCACGTCCGAAGGCGAGTCCGGCACGAGCGTGAGCCAGATCGTGGCCGACCTCGGCATCAGCCAGCCCACCGTCTCGAAGCACCTCAAGGTGCTCCGCGACGCCGAGCTGGTCACCGTCCGCGAAGACGGCCAGCGCCGCTTCTACAGCCTTTCCGTCGCGCCGCTGGAAGCCGTCGACGACTGGCTGGTCCCGTTCCTCGTCGACGCGTTCGGCGATGCGGCGCCGGACATCGCGTACCCCGGCGCCCCGATCCCCGACGGAGCCGCACACGCGGCCGAGGTCGTCGGGCGTGCGGCCGCCTCCGCCAAGCACGTCGTCACGAACGCACTGAAGCGCCTCGGCGCCTGATACCGCGCCTCGCACCGGCGGAGAACCGCCCCCGACAGCAGGGGGGATGCCGTCGGGGGCGGTGTGCGGACCCCAGATCCGCGCGGACTCGGCAGGTGCCGGCACGGGTCCTGCACCGACACTGGCAGGGCTGTCTGAGCGATCGGGCAATGCGGGCTATGAGCGGGCTGGACGCCGGTGTGCCGGTTCGAGCAGGGCGGGCGCGCACATCACGGTCTCGGCTGTCTCCGGCAGGATGAGCGCATGACGGACGAGTACCGCGCGCATTTCGACTTCGCGATCACCTTTGCCAACGGCGGCGGACTGCAGGGGCAGGGGTTCCGGCTCGACCTGCCGCGGAAGGACGTGACCGCTGCCGAGGTCTCCGGTCTGCTCGTGTCGCACCTCGGTCTGGCCCTCGTAGGCGAGGTGGAGCTCCGCGACCTGCGGATCGTCGCCGAGCCGCACAGGGGCAGTCGCGGCGTCACGGCTCCGGCCCCCGCAGACCGCACCGAACGGGTCGTCGACCTGAGCCACCCGATCGCGGAGGGCATGGTCGCCTATCCCGGGCTGCCGGCGCCGACCATCACCCCGCACCTCACCCGCGCGGCGCTCGACCTCGACACTCTCGTGGACCTGCCCGCCGAGGTCTTCCACCTCCGCGACGCCTGGACGTCCGAACGCCGCGGTATCAAGGCGCCGACGCTCGCCGACCGCGAGCTCCGCGGCAGCGCGGTGCTCCTGGATACCGGCTGGAGCCGGCTGTTCGGCACGCCCGCCTACGGCACCGGCTCGCCCTTTCTCGAGGAGGACGCCGCGCGCTTCCTCGTGGACGCGGGGGTGAGTCTGGTCGGCATCGACGCGCTCAACATCGACGACACGGAGAGCGGCGGGGAGCGGCCGGCGCACAGCATCCTCCTCGCGGCGGGCGTGCACGTCGTCGAGCACCTCACCGCTCTGGATCACCTCCCCGCGCGCGGGGCGCGGTTCACCGCGGCCCCTCCGGCGATCCGCGGGTTCGGCACGTTCCCGGTCCGGGCGTTCGCGACCGTGCCTACATCCCACTGATCACAACAGCCACGCGGGTTTACACGCGTCCCAGCGACCCCATAGAGTGTGCTCATCGAGAAAGGGGTACGTGGGATGCCCGAGGTTCCAGACGTCCGATTCCTGACGGTGGCCGAAGTCGCCGAGCTCATGCGCGTGTCCAAGATGACCGTGTACCGGCTCGTGCACGCCGGTGACCTCCCCGCCATCCGATTCGGACGGAGCTACCGCGTGCCGGAATCCGCCGTCGCGGAGGCTCTGCAGCGGCCCATCGCCGACGCCGGCTGACGGAGGGCGCGGGGCACCCTCCTGAGTTTGCTAGGATGATCCGAGGCATTTTTCGTGCTCGTACCCGGGTGTCCGATTCCGGCGACACCCAGCCCCTGACTTAGTGAGGTTTCCGTGGGTTCTGTCATCAAGAAGCGCCGCAAGCGCATGGCGAAGAAGAAGCACCGCAAGCTGCTTCGCAAGACTCGCCACCAGCGCCGCAACAAGAAGTAAGCGGCCAGACACCGAGCGCCTGTCTTCGGACGGGCGCTTTGTGTCTCTGCGCGCCGTTCCGCACCGCCGAGAGGATGTCATGAAGTCGATCACCGTCGCCGAACTCGCCGAGCGCTCCGGCACGCCCCTCATCGATGTCCGGGAGGTGCACGAGTTCCAGGCCGGCCACGTCCCCGGCGCCGTGAACATCCCGATGTCCGAGATCGGCAACCGCCTGGACGAGCTTCCCGCCGAGTCGTTCGACGTGATCTGCCAGGCCGGCGGCCGCTCGGCCCGTGTGGTCGAGGCGCTTGAGGCCCGCGGCTACGACGCCACCAACGTCGAGGGCGGCACCGGCGAGTGGATCGCCCAGGGACGCGAGGTGGAGGTCCCGTCGTCGTGACGACGCTGACCCTCATCGGCAAGCCCGACTGCCATCTGTGCGCCGTGGCCTCCGAGGTCGTCGACGCGGTCGTCGCCGAACTGCCGGACGCCGCCGCGGAGCGCATCCAGATCGTCGAGGCGTCGATCCAGGACGACCCTGCCCTGTACGAGCAGTGGTGGGAGAAGATCCCGGTCGTCCTCATCGACGGACGACTGCATGCGCACTGGCGCGTGTCCCCCGACCGGCTGCGCGAAGCGCTGGAGGAAGCCGTCGGCGCGGAGGCCCGTGCCGACCAGAAGGAGCTGCGATGACCATCCGCCATGTCGTGACCTGGAAGCTCGCCGCGGAGGACGCGGAGGAGCGGCAGGCCCAGGCGGCCGAGGTCGCCCGCCGCCTCAACGCCCTCGACGGGGTCGTGCCGCAGCTGCGCAGCATCTGGGCCGGTGCGAACGACGTCTACCCCGACGCGAACTGGGACGTGACCCTGGTCGCGGACTTCGACTCCGTCGCGGACCTGGAGCAGTACCAGGTGCACCCCGCGCACGAGGAGGTCGCCGCATACATCCGCTCGGTCGTCTCCGGCCGTGTGGCGGTCGACGCCGAGCTCTGAGCGTCGAGCCGTGGCCCCCGGCACCGAAACACAAACGTAATGCGGCGCGAGGGGATGTCATTGGTCACGCGACGAGCCGCATGTTTAGATGAACTCCTACCCGTCCGTGGGCTCACCCGCCCCCCGACTCCCAGGAGCCGACATGTCCCGTCGTAACCTCTTCGCCGGCCTCGCGATCGCGGCCACCGCCACCCTCGCGCTCGCCGGATGCGCCACCGGCTCTTCCGACGCGGGCAGTGGCGGCGAGTCCGCTGCCGGTGACGACTACGGACTCATCGAGGCGGGCAAGCTCACTGTCTGCTCCGACATCCCCTACCCGCCGTTCGAGTTCGAGGGTGACAACGGTGAGTACACCGGCTTCGACATCGACCTCCTCGGTGCGATCGCCGAGCAGCTCGACCTCGAGCTCTCGGTGCAGGATGTGGGCTTCGATGCGCTGCAGTCCGGCACGACTCTCGCCGCCGGCCAGTGCGACATCGGTGCCTCGGCCATGACGATCACCGACGAGCGCAAAGCCAACATCGACTTCTCGGACCCGTACTACGATTCGCTGCAGTCGCTGCTCGTGCGCACCGACTCGGGCATCGAGTCCATCGACGACCTCGATGGCAAGAACGTCGGCGTGCAGCAGGGCACGACCGGCGAGGCCTACGCCACGGAGAACGCGAAGGGCGCGCAGCTCGTGCAGTACCCGTCGGACGGCGAACTGTGGCCCGCGATGCAGGCCGGGCAGATCGACGCCATCCTGCAGGATCAGCCCGTAAACCTCGAGCACGAGAAGGCTGACTCCGCCTACAAGATCGTCGAGACCTACGAGACCGACGAGTCCTACGGCTTCGCGTTCGCCAAGGGGGAGAAGGACGAACTCCGCGAGGCCGTGAACGAGGCTCTGCAGGAGCTCCGGGACAACGGCGAGTACGACACCATCTACAACGAGTACTTCACGGCCAACTGAGTCGAGAGCTGAGTCGGTCGGGAGGACCTTGACAATGGCGTTGAGGCGCACCACGAAACAGAAGCTGTACCGGTACTCGATCTACGCGGTGCTGCTCGCGATCGTCGTCTGGGCGATCGTCAGCACCGACTGGGCGCGGATCGCGCAGCTTTACTTCAACCCCGAGGTCGCGGCGAAGATGCTTCCGGGCATCATCACCACGGCGCTCGTCAACACCCTGTGGTTCACGGCGGTGGCGTTCGCAGGCGGCTTGCTGCTCGGCATCCTGCTGGCGCTGATGAAGCTCTCGGTGATCGCGCCGTTCCGGTGGATCGCGACGGCGTGGATCGAGCTGTTCCGCGGTCTGCCCGCGATCCTCACGATCTTCGCGATCGCGTTCATCCTGCCGATCGGCCTCGGTGTGCCGGCGACCCGCCTCGGCGGGCCGGTCGTCCTGGGCCTGATCGGTCTGATCCTCGTGGCCTCCGCCTATATGGCAGAGACCATTCGGGCCGGAATCCAGGCAGTGCCGAAGGGACAGACCGAAGCGGCGCGTTCGCTCGGCATGTCGCCCATGAAGACGACCTTCTGGATCGTGGTCCCGCAGGGCTTCCGGATCATCATCCCGCCGCTGACGAACGAGTTCGTGCTGCTGCTGAAGGACACGTCGCTGCTGTTCGTCGCGGGCTCCTTCATCTGGTCGAAGGAGCTCACGAACTTCGCCCGCGACGCAGCGACGCAGAACGCCAACGGAACGCCGCTGATCATGGCGGCGATCCTCTACCTGATCGTGACGATCCCGCTCACGCGTCTCAGCGCGTGGCTGGAGCGTCGGATGGCGAGGACACGATGAGCACCGACCTGATCGACGTACAGGCCCCGGCGATCGCGATCCAGGACCTGCACAAGAGCTTCGGCGACAACGAGGTGCTCAAGGGCATCGATCTGACGGTTCTGGCGGGCGAGGTCGTCTGCGTGATCGGCCCGTCCGGTTCCGGGAAGTCGACGCTGCTCCGCTCGGTGAACCTGTTGGAGGAGCCCACGGGCGGCAAGGTGCTCATCGAGGGCATCGACATCACCGATCCCGACATCGACATCGACCGCGTGCGCACCCGTATCGGGATGGTGTTCCAGAGCTTCAACCTCTTCCCGCACCTCAGCGTGCTCGGCAACCTCACGATCGCGCAGCAGCGGGTGAAGAAGCGCTCGAAGGCCGAGGCGGAGAAGGTCGCCCGCGCCATGCTCGAGCGCGTCGGCCTCGCGGAGAAGGCCGACGCGTACCCCGGGCACCTCTCGGGTGGGCAGCAGCAGCGGGTGGCCATCGCCCGGGCGCTGTGCATGAACCCCGACATGATGCTGTTCGACGAGCCCACATCGGCCCTCGACCCCGAGCTCGTCGGCGAGGTGCTGCAGGTCATGCGGTCGCTGGCCGACGAGGGCATGACGATGCTCGTCGTCACGCATGAGATGGGCTTCGCGCGCGAGGTCGGTTCGCGGCTGATCTTCATGGACGGCGGACACATCGTCGAGGAGGGCGACCCCCGCGAGGTGCTGGCGAATCCGCAGCACCAGCGCACGAAGGACTTCCTCTCCCGCGTCCTGTAGTTCTCGCCTCGGGTGTCGCCGAGACCCCGGGCATTCGCCGAGACCCCCGGCTGCAGACGTCTGCAGCCGGGGGTCTCGACGTCAACCCGGGGTCTCGTCAGCCGCGGGGGCGCGCGACCACCGGGACAGGGGTCACCGCGATGCGGACGCGGTCACCGAACGACGGGTGCAGGGCGGGATCGTGCTGCACGCGGACGAGCTCGCCCGACTCCGTGCGCACGAGGGTCCGCCGCATGCTGCCGAGGAACGTGCTCTCCTCCACGAGGGCATCGGTGGCGGCGTCCTCCGCGGTGGTGAAGCGCACGTTCTCCGGACGGAGGTACACGTCGACGGGGCCGTCGGCGGGGGTCTGCAAGGGGAGACGTTGCCCCCACACGACGACGTGCTCGCCGTCCGCGACGCCGGAAACGACGCTGGAGAGGCCCACGAACGCGGCGACCTCGGCGGTCGCGGGAGTCGTGTACAGCTCTTCCGGGGAGCCGATCTGCTCGATGCGACCGGCGTTCATGACCGCGATCCGGTCCGACACCGCGAGGGCCTCCTCTTGGTCGTGCGTGACGAAGACGGTCGTGATGCCGAGCCGCAGCTGGATGCGCCGGATCTCGTCGCGGAGCTGCACGCGCACCTTGGCGTCGAGAGCCGACAGGGGTTCGTCGAGCAGAAGCACCCGGGGTTCCGTGACGAGGGCGCGAGCCAGGGCGACCCGCTGCTGCTGTCCGCCGGAGAGCTGATGCGGGAACCGGTCGGCAAGGTCGGCGAGGCCCACGAGGGCGAGCGCATCAAGGGCACGCCGCGCCGCCTCGGTCTTGCCGACACCTCGACGACGGAGCCCGAAGGCCGTGTTGTCGACGACGCGGAGGTGCGGGAAGAGCGAGTACGACTGGAACACCATCCCGATGTCGCGCCGGTTCGTCGGCACTCGCGAGACGTCCCCGCCGCCGAGGAGGACGGTTCCCTCGTCGGCGCCTTCCAGTCCCGCGAGCACACGGAGCAGCGTCGTCTTGCCGCAGCCGGAGGGACCGAGCAGCGAGACGAACTCCCCGGGGGCGATGTCGAGGTCCACGCCGTGCAGCACCCTCGTACCGCCGTAGCTCTTGACGATGCCGTGGAGCTCGACCCGCGTGCCGTCGCCGGCCTGGGCGAGCAGCAGGTTGTCCTTGGTGCGCGGGAGTGCGTGATCGAGGGTCATGAGCGGGCCTTTCGCGGACCGCGGGCGACGCGGCCGATGAGCAGGAGCAGGAGGAAGACGAACGACAGGGCGAGCAGTGTGAAGATCGCGGGCGCATACGGGTCCTGCTTCTGCACCACGACCATCGCCGTCTGGAAGACCTGCCGGTTGAGGAGGGACGCGATCGTGAACTCTCCGAGCACCACCGCGATGGAGATCAGCGAGGCGGCGAGCAGGCCCTGTCGGAGGTTCGGCGCGACAACGTGGAGCACGACCGTCGGCCAGCCCGCCCCGAGCGAGCGCGCCGCTTCGGACAGCGTGCGCAGATCGGCGGCATCGATCGAGGCCTGGATCGAGCGGAAGGCGAAGGGGAGGACGGTGACGCCGTAGGCGAAGGCGAGGGTCCAGGTGCCGGTGCCCACGGTCCGACCGATCTGCAGGTAGATCGGCGCGAGCCCCACCACGAGCACGATCGCGGGGATCGAGATCGGCAGAAGCGCGACGAACTCGAAGGCTGCCGTGAGCCGGGGGAAGCGGAGGTTCACGAGGATCATCGTGGGGGCCAGGAGGAACAGCACGATCGCCACGGTGACGACCGCGAGGACCAGCGAGTTCCCGAGACCCGTCCAGAGGGGCTTCAGGGCTGCCGACGCCGCGGGGTCGAAGAGGGCGGTCCAGTGCGCGAAGGAGAGCCCGTCCGTGCCTCGGAGCGTGAAGAGGAACGTCGACACGAGGGGCACCGCGAAGAACGCCCCGACGACGATGCCGATCACCGCACGGGTCGCGCGCGACGGGGCGAGGCCGTTCATGCCTGCCACCGCGCGGCACGTCGCTGGATGAGCGAGTACAGCGCCATCACGACCCCGACCACGATGATCATGCCGAGGGCGAGAGCGCCGGCGAGGTTCTCCCGGCCGAGCAGGGTCTCGCTCGTGAGCGCGGTACGGATCTGCAACGGGACGATCTGGGAGCCCTGACTCGCGAGCGCCGCGGCCGTGGCGTACGAGGAGAACGCGTTCGCGAAGAGCAGCAGCAGGCTGGCGAGGAACGACGGCGCCAGCACCGGGAGGCCGATCCGCAGCCAGAAGCTCGCCCTGCTGCCCCCGAGGGTGAGGTTCGCCTCGACCCACTGCGGCTTCAGGGCGGCGAGGGCGGGTAGGAAGGTGATGACCATGAGCGGCACCTGGAAGTAGATGTACGGAAGGATGAGGCCGGGCAGCTCGTACAGCCACGTGCCCTCGGCGAAGATGTCGACGCCGAACGTGTCACGGAGGAAGACCGTGACCACGCCCTGGATTCCGATCGTGGCGATGAAGGCGAAGGCGAGCATGACCCCGCCGAACTGCGCGAGGACCCCGGCGGCCGCGTCCACGGAGCGCCGCACGACGCCGTCCGGGTTCATGCCGAGGAGAGCGTAGGCGACGAGGGCGCCGACGAGGGCGCCGACCGCCGCGGTGAGCAGCGACAGCCCCGCCGAGTTCGCGAAGGTCGTGAGCACCACCGGGTCGCCGAGGGCGGCGACGTTCGTCCAGGTGAAAGCGCCGTCGCCGTCGAAGAACCCGGAGCCGATCGCGAGCACGGTCGGCACGGCGAGGAAGAGCAGCACGTAGGCGGCGAACGGTACGAGTCCCAGCCACGCCACGGACGGCGCCGACCGTCGGGCCCGCGTGTGCGACGCGGGTCCGGCGGCGGTGGCGGGGGCGGACGCCGCGGCATCCACCCCCGGTGCGACGACGGAGGTCACTGGACCGCCGCTGCCCACTTCTCGCCGAGCAGCGTGCCGGCGTTCTCGGACTGCTCCTCGGTCGGCACGACGGTCTGCTCCGGAGCGTCGGGGAGAGCGGCCGCGAGCTTCTCGTCGATCGTGCCGGCCTCGGTCATCGCCTCCATGCGCACCGGACGGGCGCCGCCCTTCAGCCACAGGTTCTGCACCTCGTCGCTGTAGAGGAACTCCTGCCACAGACGCGCGGCCGCCGGGTTCGGAGCGTCGACGTTGATGGCCTGGTTGTAGTAGCCCGCGTAGCCGGTGCCGTCGAAGACCACGACCTTCCAGTCCGGGTTGTCGGCCGTGTGCGCCGCGTTCAGGTAGTCCCAGTCGAAGACGACGGGGGTCTCGCCGCTGGCGACGGTCGCGGTCGTGACGTCGACCTTGAGGAGGTTCCCGGCCTTCTGCAGGTCGGCGAAGAAGTCGATGCCCGGCTGGAAGTCGTCCAGCGTGCCGTCCGACTGCACGGTCGCCAGGCCGACGGCGGCGAAAGCCGCGCCGGCCTGCGTCGGGTCGCCGTTGATGGCGATGGCGCCCTTGTAGTCGGCGGAGAGGAGGTCGGACAGCTCCGCCGGCGCCTCGAAGGCGGAGGAGTCGTAGCCGATCGACATGTAGCCGCCGTAGTCGCCGACGAAGAGGCCGGTGGGCTCCTTCAGCTCGTCGGGGATGTCGTCCCAGGTCTGGACCTTGTACGGGGCGAAGGCGTCGGTGTTCTGCAGGGCGACGGTCAGGCCGAGGTCGAAGACGTCGGGGGCGGTGTCGAGGCCCTTGTTCGTCTCGGCCGCCTGGATCTCCTCGGCGCTGGAGACGTCGGGCGAGGCCTCGTTGACGGTGATCTCGGGGTACTTCTCCGTGAACAGGTCGAGGATCTCGCCGTAGTTCGCCCAGTCGCGGGGGAGGGCGATGACGTTGAGCTGACCCTCCTCCTTCGCGGCCGCCTCCAGGTCGGCGAACGAGCCGAAGTCCTCGACGGAGGTCGCGCTCGCCGCGTCCACGGCGTCGTCACCGGCGGCCGGGGAGTCGGTCGCGGAGGCGCAGGAGGTCAGAGCGATGACGGCCGTGGTGGCCAGGGCGATGCCGGCGCCGATGCGTGCGCGGCGGATGGAGCGTGCCATGAGTGTCCTCTCGGTGTCCGGCGCTGTGCGCCGGTGTCGGGTTGCGAGAGGACACTACGAGGGGGAGGTAGCCGCAGGGAGCGGCTCCGGTGAACGCTCGGTGTCGCGCGGGTGGCGCGGGGATGCGCCGCGATTCAGCGCTGCGGGACGGTGTACTTGAAGCCGCGGTGCGAGCCCACGTAGCCGAGGCGCTCGTAGAAGCGGTGGGCGTCGGCGCGGGCGGCGTCGGAGGTGAGCTGCACCATGGCCGCACCGAGGGCGGGCGCCGCCGTGTCGCCGACCCAGCGCATGACCGCGGAGCCGATGCCCGAGGACCGCAGGTCGCTGCGGACCCGGACCGCCTCGACGAGCAGCCGCCGGGCGCCGCGGCGTGCCATCCCGGGGATCGAGGTGAGCTGGAGGGTGCCGACCACCGCGCCGTCGAGCTCGATCACGAGGAGGTCGTTCGACGGGTCGGCCAGGATCTCGCGGAGGCCGCGCTCGTACGCCGGGCGGTCCTCGTCGGAGGCCACATCGCCGCGGGCGGCGCTGATCGGGTCGTCGGCGAGCAGCGCGATGACGGCGTCGGCGTCGGCCTCGGTCGCCCGCCGCAGCACGGCGTCCCCGCTCCTCGATGCGAACGGATGCGGAAGCGGGAGAGCGGCGAGCATGAGCCCAGTCTGCCAGCGGTGGATGCGGGACGGCGCCCGCGGGTCTGGAATCATGGCGGAGTGGATATCGGCAGCCTCCTCGGTCTCGAGCAGCTCACCTGGGGGATGCTGATCCTCATCATCGTGGCGGCGTTCAGCGCCGGGTGGATCGACGCGGTCGTCGGCGGCGGAGGGCTGCTGCAGCTCCCGGCGCTGCTCCTCATCCCCGGCATCGCCCCGGTCCAGGCGCTCGCGACGAACAAGCTCGCCTCCGTGTTCGGGACCGCGACCAGCAGCATCACCTACTACCGCCGGGCCAAGCCCGACCTCCGCACAGCTCTGCCGATGGCGGTGATCGCGTTGATCGGCTCGTTCGGGGGTGCGGCGGTCGCCACGGTGCTGCCCCCGGCCGCCTTCAAGCCCATCATCGTGATCGCGCTGCTGGCGGTGGCCCTGTTCACGGCGCTCCGGCCGCAGCTCGGGGCGGCGACGCAGCTGCGGTTCCACGGGCACAAGCACCACATCATGGCCGGGCTCGCCGGGCTCGGCATCGGGTTCTACGACGGGATGATCGGCCCGGGGACGGGCACCTTCCTCGTGATCACTCTCGTCGCGCTGCTGGGCTACGACTTCCTGCAGGCGAGCGCGAAGGCGAAGATCGTCAATCTCGCGACGAACGCGGGGGCGCTGCTCCTCTTCATCCCGCACGGCTCAGTGCTGTGGCTGCTCGGGGGCATCCTCGCGGTCGCGAACGTCGGCGGCAGCTACCTGGGCTCGCGGATGGCCATCTCCCGCGGTACGACGTTCATCCGCGTGGTGTTCCTCGTCGTCGTGGTGGCTCTCATCGCGAAGCTCGGCGTCGACGTGTGGAACGAGAACCTCGCCCCCCTCTTCGCCTGATTCTTCGCCGAGACCCCGGATACGCGACGAGACCCCGGGCTGCCAGCGGCAGCGTCCCGGGGTCTCGTCGGTAAGACGGGGTCTCGGCGGGTCAGGCCTCGTCCTCGGGGGTGAAGTCCACACCGGCCTCGGCGCGCTGCTCGGGGGTGATCGGCGCGGGAGCGGAGGTGAGGGGATCGAAGCCGTTCCCGGACTTCGGGAAGGCGATGACGTCGCGGATCGACTCGGTCTTCGTCAGGTGCTGGAGCACGCGGTCCATGCCGAGCGCGATGCCGCCGTGCGGGGGAGCGCCGAACTTGAACGCATCGAGGAGGAAGCCGAACTGCTCCTGCGCCACCTCGTCGCTGATGCCCATGACCTCGAAGACCCGCTTCTGGATGTCCTCGCGGTGGATGCGGATGGACCCGCCGCCGAGCTCCGAGCCGTTGCACACGATGTCGTACGCGTAGGCGAGGGCCGATCCGGGGTCGGTGTCGAACGTGTCCTCGAACTCGGGCTTCGGGCCCGTGAACGCGTGGTGCACCGCCGTCCAGGCACCAGCGCCCACCGCCACGTCTCCGGAGGCGACCGCGTCGGCGGCCGGCTCGAACATGGGAGCGTCGACGACCCAGGTGAAGGCGAACTCGTCCGGGTTCAGGTAGCCGAGGCGACGGCCGATCTCGACCCGTGCGGCGCCGAGCAGCGCCCGGCTCTCCTTGGTGGCACCGGCGGCGAAGAACACGCAGTCGCCCGGCTCGGCGCCGACGAACTCCGCCAGGCCCGCCTGCTCGGCCTCGGACAGGTTCTTCGCGGCGGGGCCGCCCAGGGGGCCGTCCTCGTTGAACAGCACGTAGGCGAGACCGCGCGCGCCGCGCTGCTTGGCCCAGTCCTGCCACGCGTCGAGCTGCTTGCGCGGCTGGCTCGCACCGCCGGGCATGCGCACCGCACCGACGTACTCGGCCTGGAACACGCGGAACGGGGTGTCCTTGAAGTACTCGGTCGCCTCGACGAGCTGGAGCCCGAAGCGGAGGTCGGGCTTGTCGGAGCCGTACTTCGCCATGGCGTCGGCGTACGTCATCCGCGGCAGCGGGGTCTGCACCTCGACGCCGATCGTCTTCCACATCGCCACGATGAGCGACTCCATGAGGGCGATCACGTCCTCCTGGTCGACGAAGCTCATCTCGATGTCGAGCTGCGTGAACTCGGGCTGACGGTCGGCGCGGAAGTCCTCGTCGCGGTAGCAGCGGGCGATCTGGAAGTACTTCTCCACGCCGCCGACCATGAGCAGCTGCTTGAAGAGCTGCGGCGACTGGGGCAGGGCGTACCAGCTGCCCGGGTGCAGGCGGGCGGGGACGACGAAGTCACGGGCGCCCTCCGGTGTGGAACGGGTGAGGGTCGGGGTCTCGACCTCGGTGAAGTCCTCGGCGTGCAGCACGTCGCGGATCGCCTTGTAGACGTCGGACCGCAGGCGCAGCGCGGAGGCGGCGGCCGGGCGGCGGAGGTCGAGGTAGCGGTACTTCAGGCGCGCCTCCTCGCCGACGGTCTCGGTGTCGGCCAGAGCGGTCGAGACCTGGAACGGCAGCGGGGCCGACTCGTTCAGCACCTCGACGTCGGCCGCGATGACCTCGATCTCGCCGGAGGGGAGGTTCGGGTTGGCGTTGCCCTCGGGGCGTCGCGACACCTCGCCGGTGACCTTGAGGACGAACTCGTTGCGCAGCGGGTGGGCGATCTCCTCGTCGCGGATGACGACCTGGGCGATGCCCGACGCGTCCCGCAGATCGATGAAAGCGACGCCTCCGTGGTCACGACGACGATCGACCCACCCGGTGAGGGTGACGGTCTGACCGATGTTCTCGGCGCGCAGGGAGCCTGCGGAGTGGGTGCGCAGCACGGAGGATTCCTCCTGATCCGGGGAAAAGATGAACCCGCCCAGTCTACGCGGGCGTCCCGGCCCTTCCCGGCCGGGTCACCAGCGCGGAGCAGCGGCACCTCAGTAGGATCGCCACGACGAAAGGCGGACCCCCATGCACCTCTCCATCTCGGACGGCAACGGCCTTCCCGACCTGTTCGGCGCGATCTTCTCGGGCACGACGGGACTCATCGCCCTCATCTTCTACATCCTCGTCGTGGTGGGACTGTGGAAGGTCTTCACGAAGGCGGGGTGCCCCGGCATCCTCGCGATCATCCCGATCGTGAATGTCGTGTTCCTCGTGAAGATCGCCGGGATGTCGGGCTGGTTCGCCCTGCTCTACCTCGTGCCGATCGCGAACTTCATCCTCGGGGTCATCGTCGCGTTCAAGCTCGGCGCGCGCTTCGGCAAGGGCGGGGTGTTCTCCTTCTTCCTGCTGTTCCTTTTCCCCTACATCGGCTATCTGATCCTCGGGTTCGGCGACTCCCGCTACCGCGAGGTCTGACGTGGCGGCATCACTTCTGCACCTCGTTCGCCACGGTGAGGTGCACAACCCGTCCCGCGTGCTCTACGGACGGCTGCCCGACTATCACCTCAGCACTGCGGGGGAGGAGATGGCGCAGGCGGCGGCGGAGCACGTGGCGGGGCTCGGCGATCCGGTGACCGCCCTGTTCGCGTCGCCGCTGGAGCGTGCGCAGGAGTCGGCCGCCCCGTTCGCGGAGGTGTTCGACCTCGAACCCGAGACCGACATCCGTCTGATCGAGCCGACGAACGTGTTCGAGGGCACCCGGATGCGGCGGTCGCTGATGAACCCGATGAACTGGTGGCACCTGCGTCAGCCGTCGCTGCCGAGCTGGGGGGAGCCGTACGCGTCGATCGCGGAGCGCATGCTCGGGGTGATGGACGAGGCGTGGACGGCCGCGGCCGAGATCCCGACCGCGGGGGACATCGTGATGGTGTCGCATCAGGCGCCGATCTGGATCACGCACCTCCGCGTCGCCGGCCTCCCGCTGCAGCACGACCCGCGGACCCGTCGCTGCGCCCTGTCGAGTGTGACCTCGTTCGCGCGCGTCGGCGACGTCTGGCGCGAGGTCTCGTACGCCGAGCCCGCCGCGACCGGCGGTGCTGTCGACGTCGGGGCTGTCTGACTCCCTTTCGAATCGCCTGAATGGCCCCATCCCGCCGGGAGATGGGACCAATCGGGCGATTCGAAGTCAGAGGGACTGGAGCACCCCCACCGCGGCGAGCTGTCCCGCGGAGGCGGCGAGGAGGACCGAGGCCATCGGGCCGGGGAGGGTCGCGCGATGGGCGAGGTCGCCCGCCGCGAAGACCCCCGGAAGCGACGTCCTCCCGAACTCGTCGATCTCGATGGACCCCGACTCCAGGAGCCGCAGCCCGAGGTCCGCGGCGAACGGCGCCCGGTGCCGCATCGTGCCGGAGGCCACGAACACCCCCGCGACGTCGAGGTCGCCCTCGGCGCTGCGCACCCGCACCCCGTCTCCGTGCGCGGCGACAGCCTCGACCGGAGCGGAGGCCACCCGCACCCCGAGCTCCTCCAGCGCGACACGGTCCTCCGCGGCGAACGGCTCGCCCACCGGGACCACCGTGATCTCGCCGACGATACGGCCGAGCAGCCCGATCAGATGGGCCGCCCGGGGAGCCGCCCCGACGATCGCGATGGGCTTCCCGGCGTGCTCGTGTCCGTCGCAGAACGGGCAGCTGAAGACCCGGACGCCCCAGAGCTCGGCGAGACCCGGCACCGGCGGGAGGTCGTCCGCGACGCCGGTCGCCAGGATCACCCGTCGGGCGTCGGTCACCGACCCGTCGGCGAGGTCCACCGAGAAGCCCGTCTCCGCGTCGCCCGAGATCCGCTGCGCCGCGACATCTCGCACCTCGACGTCCGGATACGCGGTGAGCTCGGTGCGGGCCTGCGCGCGGAGGTCGGCCGGAGCCTTCCCGTCGGCGCCGATCATGTTGTGCATGTGCTGCACGGTGCCGTTGCGGTACTCGCCGGAGTCGAGCAGGAGCACGGGCCGATGCATCCGTCCGAGGGTCAGCGCCGCCTGGAGTCCGGCCGGACCGGCACCGATCACGATCGCGTCGTACATGGGGGTTCCCTTCTCGCGTCTTGCGTTCGGCACCAGTCTGTGACTTCATGTCAACATGAAGTCAAGCGACCCGCATCCCTGGTCCGTCGGCGAGGTCGCCGCGCGGTTCGACCTGTCATTCGTCATACGACCCGGTGTTTTTGTACCTTCAACCTGCACCGGTGGAAGTGACATGACCGAAAAGAACCTAGTTGACCCCCGGAATCTCGGGGATTCGACACTCTCCACTGGAAAGTGTCATGCCTAAGTCGCAGCGAGCTACGCCCGCAGATCTGTCCCCTTCCTGGCCCGATTCCCCGTCTGCCGAGCCAGATGGGGAGGTCGCACGGCTGTTGGCTCTCCGGTTGGACGCGGCGATTCCTTATCGAAGCGTACGGAAGGTCGCCGACATTGCGGGCGTCGATGAGGGAACGATCCGCAACATCGTGTCGGGTTCGCGGTGGCCCGATCTACGAACGATTGTCCGGCTGGAGGAAGCTCTAGGCGTCGCGCTGTGGCCTTCGCGCTCGGATGATGGCGCACGCCTATGAACCCCAAGAGCATCGGCGACGTCGCTCATGTGATGGGGCTGCCCACCAACGTCCTCCGGCACTGGGAGACCGAGGGGCTTCTGTCCCCGGAAAGGGAAACGGCGGGCCGACGCCGCTACGACGAGGACCAGATTGTTCGTATCGCGGTCATCCAGCGCAGTAAGGGCGCGGGGATGACGCTGGCACAGATCGGTGTGATGCTCGACGACGGGGCCAGAGAGCGTCACGAAGTGCTGCAGCAGCACTTCGACGACATCGACCGCCGCATGGAAGACATGCGTCGCTCTCGTGCGATGACAGAGCACGCGATGAACTGTCGGTCGCACGACATAGCGACATGCCCGCGTTTCCGCGACGGTGTGGCAGATGTGATGGCACGATTCTAGGTCGATGCGGACAATCGCGCACTGGCGTGCACGATTCGCGCTAACTGCCTGACCGAGGCGAGACGCTGTGCGTGGATAGCATGTCGGCATGCGCAGCAGGAACCGAGACCAGGTTGAAGTCGCTATGGTGCATCACCGCGAAGCGCTCGAGACGTTTCGGGCGCTCGTAAGTCTCGAACGGCAGGCGTGGTCGGTGTTCGCGGCAACGGACGTGCTGCTGGTTGCCTACGGGCTATACATCAGGCTCGCAGGCCCGCTAGCGTTTGGCATTCTCGTGCTCGTAGCACTACTTGTGAGCTCGGTCAGCATCCATCGTCACCTGGTCCCAGTCGGATACGTGATCTACGCGAACGAACTGATCTTGGCTCAGGGGTCACCGCTCGGCATCACGTACGCGGCGTCGCGGACGCCAGAGCTCCTGTCTGCGTATCAACGAGTACGTGAAGCTGGCGATGAAGAGCGCCCTGACCTCTTGAAAGCCGTCGATAGCGGCGCGATTGGAGCGCGATCCATCGTCGTCATCTCGTTGCTGATTGCGGCCCAGGTCGCTCTTGTGGTGATGACATTGCAGAGCGGCTATGCGATGTTCTAGGGGGGGCGGTCCCGGGCAGCGGTGCGCCCCATGGCCAACGCTGTCTACGCGAAGCTGAACACCACGTTCGGCATCCCGCCCCTGGGGAACCACGCCGGCGGCGCAACGCTCAGCGGGAAGTTGGAGATGCCGTGGAACGAGCGCTGGTCGACGCCATCGTGGTGGGGCAGAGCATCGAGCGTGGTGATGGGGGCTTTGGTTGAATCCAGAACGGTGAGCTCGGGGAAGACCTGCTGGGCGATGAACGCCACCGCGTCCCACGCACGGACTCCCTGCTCCTCGGCCAGCGCGAGGATGACTTCGAGCTGGGTGCAGGCGTACTCGAAACGAAGCTCGCCGTCGGTGGTGCGCAGCGCGTCGACGTTGTCTCGCTCCGTGAGGTGGACCGCCTCGTGGATCTCGTCGTATCCGAGGTCAGGTGCCAGCACTCGGATAGGGAGGATGCGCTGACCGCCGATGCGGAGCGTCTCGTCGAGCGGAACGTCAGGAAGGTACGCGGCCACCTCCTCGTAAGTGAGGAAGAGGGGAAAGGCGTGCTGTTCAGGATGGTCATGCACCTTCTATGCGCGGCGGCTGCGAACGCCGATACCGCTCACGGCTGTAGCTGCCCGAGATGTCCGTGGTACCGCGCATACTGATGAGAGAGACCTGGACTACCCCTCTTTTCTGCCGATTCTGCGATCTGGCTGAGTTCTAAAGTGAATGATCCTTGATCTTTTCTGAACCCGGGGGTATCGTGATGACAGCGAAAGGGGACTGGGATGGCTGACACTGAGAACGAGCGCAAGGACTGGCGCTCTGAGTTCACGGCGGGGGAACTGACGATTCTGCGGACGGGAGTACCTCTAGGAATCGACTCGGCACAGGTGCGGTCGGCACGTGCGCATGTGGCATACGAGGATCCGGACGACATGCACCTCTATGGCAGTGGCATGTCGCGGGCGGCTGCCAAGGACTGCCGTGCGCAGTTGCAGCAGCTGGATGGCTACTCGGAACGTCCCGTGCCGAGATCATCGAGAGTGACGATGCATCTGGGGAAGCATCTCATTCACGTTCAGCGAGTGGGACCGCGCATGCCGCAGAACCACCTGCGAGTCCGTCTGAGCTACATCTCTGAGTCGCGGCGCGAAAGCTTCGACCAAGCGAGCAGCAAGAAGTACGCTCCGGCGCAAGAGGCCACTCTGTTCGACATGGCGGATCACGACGAGCCGAAGGTCGCGACGTGGGACGATGTCGAGCAGGCGGCTGCGGACTTGCGAACCGTCAGTCTGTTCGTGGCGTACTTCAGTAGTACTCCGCAGGCGGTCGGCAGCATCTATCTCGCCCCCGCACAGCTTTCCGGCAACTACCTCGAGTTCTTCGACCCGGAGACTCTCCACTTCCGTCGTACCGGCGACACGACCTCTACGGCGTCGCGGGACACGTCCAGTGACGCACGCAAGTTCGCTGCGGGAAAGCGGCCGCGTACGACTGCGAAGCTCCGCGATGAGTGAAGATAGCGATCCTCTCGCCATAGCTCGCGCGTTCGACCCCGGACGCCTCACTCAGGCGCGACGAGTTCGAGGGATAACGAAGACCGAACTCCACCGCCTCGTCGGCGTCTCTGCTGCTGCGATTGGTCAGTACGAAAGAGGGGAGAAGCGCCCGAGGCCGGACACAGTCTCTGCGCTGGCCACGGCGCTCGGGGTTCCGGTGGGGTTCTTCGCCTACGGGCGACCACGCGCGAAGGTGGAGATCGCGGAGGCGTCGTTCCGGCGGCTACGCTCCACGAGCGTCGCGCAACAGCAGCAGGCCACTGCGTACGTGGAACAGGCGTGGGAGCTGAGTCGGTACCTCGAATCCCGGGTCGAGTTCCCTGAGCTGGACTTGCCAGCCTGGGCGTCTCCAGACGCGAAGTACATTCCCGACCCCATCACGGCCGCGCAGCAGCTGCGTGAACATTGGGAGCTGGGCTCCGGCCCGATTCCGCACCTCGTATATGAGATCGAGCAGCACGGCATCCTCACTGTCTACTTCTCCATGAAGCAGGACCCGACGCTGGAGGAGAAGAGCAAGATTGATGCCTTCTCTACCAGGGCACTTCCCCGACCGATGATTATCCTGACGCCCGACAAGGCCAACGATGTCCTTCGTCACCGATTCACAGCAGCTCACGAGCTCGGGCATATCGTTCTTCACCACGGGCGTCTGGGGTCGGATGTCGAGATGGAACGTCAGGCGGACCTGTTTGCCTCGGAGTTCCTGACCCCGCGCGACGTCATCCGAGACGCACTTCCCACCCGGCTGAATATTGGAGCACTTGAGGAGCTGAGTTCGCTGTGGGGCGTATCCGTGAAGATGCTCATCCGACGTTCGCGCGACCTCGAGCGAATCTCGGAGTCGACCGCGCGCCGCGGGTACATCACGCTCAATTCGTTGCCGCGTACGCCATTGACCATCGATGATTTCCCTGGAGAGAAGCCGGAGCTTCTTCGTAATGCCATTGAGCTGCTGGCGACGATTGACATCTCGTTGGTGGACATCGCCCGTGAGGTTCAGATGACGCCGCGGCACGTCCGTCTGCTCGCAAGCATCGACCTGGAGGAGCCTAAGCTCAGCCTCGTTCGCTGATTCGCCTAGATCTACAAACAGAGCCCCGATCTGCCAGTTCGGAGAGGAGCTCTCAAAGCGGCAAGCCGGGGCTGAGTTGTCTTGGTAGGACTTCTTGACTCTAGACGCTCGTGTAGCGCTTCGCGACATGCGCGGCTTGCCTCCGCCTCGAGCAGGAAGGAGCGCATCATGGCGAAGTCATCGTCACGGTCGTCCGGAAAGCCTTCGAAGGGGCAGCTGAGCAAGGCGGGTCGAGTCCTCGGGACTGACTCGTCGAGCAAGGCGGCCAAGTCGAAGGCCGGGTCGACACTCGGCAAGGGCTGAGTGTCGGGAGGAGGGTCGGCCGTAACGGCCGGCCCTTTCTCCTGCGATGTGCCGATTATGCGGAATTTAGTCCGTATTATTGCTAGGCTCGGGCGACGACCACGACAGGGGAGCAATGAAGGCGCTCGAGTACGAAGAACACATTGCGCTGGACGACTCGCGCGTCGCGGTGTGTGGCGACTGGCACGGCAACGTTGGCTGGCTGAGAACGCTGGCGCGAGTGATTTCGGCGCTCGCGCCCGATGTGACGACCATCCTTCAACTCGGAGACTGGTGGCTGGACCCGGCTGTCACGGACGAGATCTTCGCCGACACCAACATTGACCGGATCTACGTCACGCTCGGCAATCACGAGCCATGGTCCGATATCACGCCGCTGTTCGACGCAAACCCTGCCTCAGCTGTGCGCGTCTCCACCGTCACCTGGCTCTTGTCTCGTCCAGCGAGACTCACCATCGCGGGACGCACGGTCGTCTCGCTCGGTGGAGCTGCCTCCGTCGACCGGCTGTGGCGAATCAATGGCGCGGGATGGTGGCCGGACGAGACGATCACAGAGAACCACGTCGCTGCGGCCATTGCAGGTGTGCCTGCAGACCTGATGCTG
Organism: Microbacterium sp. UBA7513; assembly: GCF_002478345.1. NCBI lineage: Bacteria > Bacillati > Actinomycetota > Actinomycetes > Micrococcales > Microbacteriaceae > Microbacterium > Microbacterium sp. UBA7513. The sequence goes on along the minus strand of NZ_DLNJ01000007.1, from coordinate 277,320 downwards.
ACACACGAATCACCGGCCCGCACCCCTGTGCGCGCTGTGCGGGAGGTGCTGCGCTCGAACCCCATGGGGTTCCCCGACGAGACTCTGGCGGAGTCGAAGGAGTCGCGTGCACGCGTGGCGCAGGTGTGGGACGCCGTGAAACCGGAGCTCCTCATGCACGGGCACATGCATGTAGCCGGCGGTGGGGCGACGGACGATGGCCGGCGAGTGGCGAGCTTCGGGCGCGACACGCAGGAGGGGAGCCTCGCCTTCCTGAACCTGCGCACGCTGCGGTTGGAGACGCCGAGCATCCGCCAGATGCGGGCGGCGGCGTTCCCTGATGGGTGATGGTCGCGTAACCCGTTCGAGAGAGGAACGGCTCAACGGCGTTCTTGAGGCCTTCCACTCATGTCGGCTCGATGGCTTACAACCATCGCGCGCCGCTATCTGTGATGGCTGGGACTACATCGAGGGGCGACGGACCCTCGACGAGATCATCGAGGATGTGGTTCGACGGCACACCAGAGGCAGTCATGGTCGATGACGCTGAAGCGAGCCCCTGGGCGAAGATCATCGGACCCTGTTACACGCTCTCGAGTATGGCGCGGGCACTCGGTTGGACGGAGGCGGCGGTCGCCGCTGGCGGGGAGTCATTTCAGTTGCTCATGCTCACCACTGACGAGGGCGTGCTGCTTTTCCCCGCCTTTCAGCTCAAGGATGGCGCTGTCGTCGACGGACTGACCGAAGTTCTTCGGGCCCTCAACACGGGCGTCGCTGATCCATGGACCTGGGCGCAATGGTTGAACACCTCGCCCCCCGACTCAGGCTTACCCAGCGGTATCGAGATGCTCTGCGAGGGACGCATCACCGAAGTGATCCGCGACGCCCAACAGGACGCCCGGGCATGGAGAGCCTGAGTGAACGAATCGACACGACAGGGAAGGGGAGCGCGTTATGAACGAAGATGGCGCCTCGGGCGGATGGGCGGAGATCGTCGGCCCCTGCCACACCGCGTCGAGCATGGCCCGGGCGCTCGGTTGGACCGAAGCTCAGGTCCTTCAGGCGAGTGAGGATCTTCGCTTGCTAGCGGTGCGGACCTCGGACGGCGTGCTCCTTTACCCCGCGTTTCAGCTGTTCAACGGTCGAGTCGTCGGCGGTCTGCAGGAGGTCCTTCGCGTCCTGGCCACAGGAACAGCTGGCCACTGGACGTGGGCGCAGTTCCTGAACGTCAGACTCGCTGGCGGGGAGGCCCAGATTCAGGGCCTCCGGGCTGGACGGTTGCAAGACGTCCTCCGCGATGCCCGACGCGAAGCCGCCGCCTGGAGGTCATGACACGCAAGACAGCGCGTGGCCATGTCACTCGGCCGATGTCTTCTCTGCCGCGCCAGAATCACCAGCACCGCCTTTGGGTCCTTGAGCGGGCGGCTTGGGGTTCGTCTTCGGGTTCATCATCGTAGGGCTGGCGCCGAAGTGGCCTGTAGAGCCTGAGGAGCGCTGCGCCTTATCGAGTTCTGATTCGTTCGGCACCGCGTTACCCCTTGTTGGCACCGGAGTCGCCCGCGCCGCCGGACGGGCCGCTACTCGGCGGCTTTACGGTGAATTTCGGCTTACTGCCGGCCTTCGGCTGAGCGCCTTCGCTCGTTCTCCGGGGCGACGCTCCGTGGGACAGCTGGTCGCTATCACGTGAATCATTCGACATTGTCTACCTCCTGATTGTTGGTGGTCTGCGGCGGTTGAGCGATCCATTCGACGTGGCACCCGTCGGCAATCGGTACCCAGACTCCCAGCGAATCCTCTATGGGCTCCATGAACGCACCTTGCGGGCTCATCCGCCACTGATGGGTTATGAAGATGTCGCGGTCATACGGATAGGTGCTGACGTAACCGCCCGCATCAAACCAGCCGCCGATGTAGATGCCGTCCGCTGTCTTGATCCGAACGAACCGCGGAGTATCCGCGCCGTACGCCATATAGTCCCATGCCCGGGGCGTGGCACGGTTGCGGTTGACCTTCTTTCGAACGAACCTGCCGACGCCGCTTTCGTCGACTTCGACAATAAGTCGGCTCCAGCTGAGCAACGCAGCAACAGCGGCGGGCACCACAACGAGAAGTAGCACCGCAAGGAGGCCTGTCCACCATGATGTTGCTTCGCGCCATCCCGCGGTGATCCACAGCTCGAATCTGCCCAGGGTGCTCATGTCCGGCTTTTCGCTGAACAGTCCCAACCCCGCGAGCGCGAGCCCGGCATAGACGATGACGAAGATCGCGCTGACGTACAGAGCTTCGAGAATCCGAGAACCAGCCCCATAGTCCGGGGATCGCCAGCCCACGAACCATGTGCGCACCGTCACGAAGCTCACGCCCGGGACGAGCATGGCGATGAACACCACGACTTGGGGCAAGGACTCGGGGACGCTCACAGGGTCAGGCTATCGGGCCGAGTCACGAGTTGATGGGAGATGTGCCCGGGGTCAGCGCTCAAGCACCAGCGCGAGGCCCTGACCGACCCCGATGCAGATCGCTACGACGGCGATTCCGGATCCGTGCTTCGCCAATCCGGCACGGTTGGCCTCGTCGACGATCACGCAGGAACACTCAGGGGGGGGGTGGCATCGGACGTTGTGGACGGCCGCACTGAATTCGGGATCACGCTCCTCCCCGGTGAACGCGCACTGTTCGTGCTCGACCGGAGCCACAGTGCTGGTGTCGCGCCAGAAAGCGCCCCCGCGGTGGTGGCCGAACTGAACCTCTGGGAACTCGAGGTCGAGAGCTGGGGCCCCGGTCCCATGGAACTCATCACTGAGGATCGGGGCATGGGATATGTAGCGACGGAGGCGCGCCCAACGACTGATGTCACGAGTCTCGCGGTAGGGCTAACGCCCCTTCTTCCGTGGAGCTGGCGCCCGGCTGTTGGTGACTCCGTCTCTGGTGTCGGTGAGTATCGAGCAGTGGTGAATGTGGATGCAGTGAGAGCGGGGCGCTACGTTCTCGACCTTGGTTCGACCGCAAGCGGGATCGGTGCGGTCTACGTCAACGACGGTCCGGCGCGCGGTTTCGATACGACCTGCCCGTCGGTCGACATCACTCAGGATCTGCGTGGAGGTGTCAACGACGTGAGGGTTCGAGTCGCGTCCTCGCTTAACAACGTCTTGCGTGCCGTCGGCTACTACGACGATCTTGAGGATGTGCACAGCCTCATCGTGGGGGACAAGCCGGAACCGCACACCACGGTCGTCTCGCACTCCGGGTTGCTCTGTCCCGTCAGACTGCGACACAGTTCGGCCCTCTGGGCATGCCGTCTTCCGGCGGCCGCCAACCATCGCACGCACCTTCAGGTGCCTGAGGGAGCAGTCACGGATTAGAGAGTCGCTGTGCGCGGCAATGAATGCGACGCCACTAGGGTTCTGCTTAAGAAGATCGGTCCGTCAAGCGTGTGAGGCAGTCATGGGTTTCAAGGTTCGCAAGTCCATCAAGATCGCCCCGGGCGTTCGACTCAACGTCTCCAACAAGAACCTCGGTCTGTCCGCGGGCGTGCGCGGCGCGCGTGTCAGCGTGAACACGAATGGGCGTACGACACGGACGGTGGGAATCCCCGGCACCGGAATCTCGCACACCTCGACGACCACAGCCGGCAGACGGGCGGCGTCGTCGTCGACTCGTTCGAAGCCACAGGCGCAGTCCGTCCGCACGCCCGCGCCCAAGAAGGTCAAGCCGGGACTTACGGCTCCTGCGTGGGAGAAGCAACTCTTCAAGCACGTTTCGGGGAACGCGGACGCTGCCGCGATTCATGCCATCGGTCAGCAGTACCCGGTGGCCGCCGCGACGGCGGCAATGGTCGAAATTCTCCGGGTGGTGGGGCCCGCCAAAGATGGGGAGCGCGCTCGTGTCCTGCTCGGCTGGCTCTACGACACGGGATACGACCCCTCAGCCGACCCGTTCATCATCAAGTACATGGAGCGCCCGGAGATCAGCATCCCAATTGCGACCGGCGTCACCGCCGAGATGCCGTGGGGTCGCCAAGCGATGGGGCTGTTCGTCGCCGAGCTGGAGCAGGCTGCCGGCAATCAGGAGCGCGCGACTACGGTCGTCGAAGGTCTCGAACCGACGACGGTCGCCGCAGTCTCGCTGGCCGAGCTGTATGCGGAAGCGGGCCGTTGGGCGGACGTGGTGGACATCACGAATGGGCTTACCAACGAGGACGTCGCTTCGACGTTCCTGCTGATACAGCGCGGGACTGCCTTGCGGGAGCAGGGTTACTTCGAAGCGGCACGTGACTCGTTGAAGGAAGCCCTTCGACCTCGCTCACGCCCGGTCGAGTTGCGGCACCTCGCGCTGGTCGCGCGCGGCGATACTTACCTCGCTGAGGGCAAGAAGGCGATGGCCCGCAAAGACTATGAGCGGGTGCTTGCGGATGACGCGGCGTATCCGGGACTACGGGAGATGCTCGAGGCCGCGACCAAGTAGTGCGCTCATCGAGCAAAATCAGGATGGCGACTGGAGCCGACTACTCCGCCTCCGCCGGGAAGCGTCGCCGTTCTGCGGGAAGGTGAGTGTCCAAGCGCCACAGTAGATGCTGGCTGCGGGCCCCGCGGATCTCGTACTCATTTTTCTCCAGCCGCGCCATCACCCAGGATGCGAGACAGCATGCGGTCGCGAGAGTGTGAAAGACATCGTCGTCAAAGATGGATGCAGGCGAATCCGCAACATGGGTCTGACCGTCGACCTCCACGAAGTAGTCGCTGACCGCTTCATCGCTCACGTGGTTGACGCGAGACAGAACGACGAACGCTCTCATCAAGTAACCGGTCTTGTCCAGGTCGGCGAGAATCCCACGCTCGCCGGTGAACTTTGGAAGGCCAGGAGCGCGTCTCTTCGGGTCATCCTGGTGCCGAGGGATCCGCTTCTCGAGGTCCGCGAGGAGATCATCCCAGTCCTCATCGCCAGGACGGGAGCTCCGGGTGTACTCGTGTCGCTTGGCTCGTAGAGAAACCTCGAGTCGCTCTATCCCACCGACCATCAGGTACGCCCATTGCGCGGTGACGGCGTGTTCAAGCGCGCTTCGGACTATCACGCGCCCTTCTGCGGCATAGCCGTTCTTCTCAAGGAGGAGGTAGGCCTTTGCGGCCCGCCGAACTCGTTCGATGAGACCGCCAAGAACGCGAAATTCCCAGTCGCTGCCGGCATCAAGATGAATGCCATCGCGATGATGACGGTCCTGGATGAACTTGAGCACCCACGGGGCGGTGAGGTCACGCGACGGAAGTCCAGACATAGGCCGACCGTATCGCTGAAGTACCGGGCCGCTCGGGATGCGGCCGAATTCTGCCGCCTGATGATTGTCCAGCGGCGTTCCGGCATCCTGCTCGCGATACTGTTTCGACAACAGCAAAGAAACAGCGCAGGGGGATGCGGTGCACCTGAAGACGATCCGTCTATCGAACTTCCAAGCCTTCGGGCCGACACCTGAAGAGATCACGTTTGAGGAGATCACCTACATCCTTGGTCCCAACGGGGCGGGGAAGACGACCGTGCTCGAGGCGCTTTCTCGGTTGTTCTCTCCCATCGCAGCGCAGCGCCGGATCGAAGCCCTCGACTTTCACGTGCCGATAGCGAAGCCTGAGGAGGATCCGCTCAATTCCCCGACATTGTGGATCGAGGCGGACTTCGAGTTCCCCGAGGCGGGGGAAACCGACGTTCGTCCCGCGGTGCCGCCTTTCTTTGCGCACATGTCGCTCGCCACTGCCGCGGGGCCGCCATCGATGCGCATCCGGCTCACAGCCGTACTGGAGCCAGACGGAAACGTCACCGAGCAGATCGACTACGTCCTCGATGCGGATGAGAGCGGCGTTCCGCTTCGTACCGCACGGATGTCACGAACCGACCGCGCTCACATCGAAGTGCACTACTTGCCGGCTCGGCGCGATCCTTCCGAACAGATCTCCTATGCCTCGGCGTCGCTCCTGGGGCGCACGCTCAGGGCCGCGACATGGACAGCAGAGGAAGAGCTTCTCGCCGACCTCACCGAGCAGATGACCACGACGCTCGCGAGCAACGCTGCGGTCGCGAACATCGGGGTTCAGCTTGCAGAAGACTGGGTGAAGCTTCATCGCGGTGACTTCTTCAAGGACCCCACGCTCGCCTTCGGTTCGAAAGACATTGAGAGCGCACTGAGGCAGTTGACGCTTCGCTTCAGCCCAGGGCATGGGGCAGACTCACTGCAGTTCGAACGACTCAGCGACGGCCAGAAGTCGCTGCTCTACATCTCCCTTGTCCTCGCCTGGCAGGCAATGGGAAGGAAGGTGTTGCGAGGTGAGGACAAGTCGGTGGACATCAATCGTCTGCGACCGCCTGTCCACACGATCTTCGCTATCGAGGAGCCGGAGAACAGTCTCGCGCCGCAGTACCTCGGCCGCATCATGCGGAGTATCAAGTCGGCTTGCGAGTTCGGTGACGCGCAGGGTGTTGTCGCCACTCACGCGCCTGCGATGCTCCGCCGCACGCGACCCGAGTCGATCCGCTACCTGCGGCTTAACGAGCGACGCGAGACGACGGTGCGGAGCATCATCATGCCCCAGGGTGATAGTGACGCTGCCAAGTTTGTTCGAGAAGCGGTCGAAGCCTACCCAGAGCTCTACTTCGCGCGTCTGGTTGTTTTGGGGGAAGGAGATAGCGAACAGATCGTACTGCCGAGGATTCTTGCGGCAGCGGGGATCGCAGAGGACGACGCATCCGTGACGGTCGTCCCGCTAGGCGGCCGCCACGTCAATCACTTCTGGCGGCTACTGAACGGTCTCGACATCCCCCATGTGACGCTGCTGGACTTGGATTGCGCCCGATATCAGGGCGGATGGGGCCGAGTCAGCTACGCGCTCAAGCAACTCAGGAAGGTACGGGCAGATAGTGTCACCCAAGCACAGCTCGATGCGGTGCCCTCTTGGAGGGAGGCGAGAGAGTTCCCGACCTTCTCAGAACAGCTAGAGGGCTTCGGTGCTTCTCCGGTCGCCGAACTTGAACAACACGGGGTCTTCTACTCAACGCCGCTCGACCTTGACCTCATGATGATGGAGGCGTACCCGGAGGCGTATGTGGGAACCCCCGCCGAACCGACCGCCAGTCAGCTTCGGTCAGTTCTCGGGAAGTCTCGTCGTAACGTCGAATTCCTACCGGAGGATTCTGCGGACCTCTTTGGCAGCTACCACCAACACTTCAAGCTCAGCAGCAAGCCAGTCGCTCACCTGTCAGCCCTCGCGCTCCTCGACGATCAAGGACTCATCGACGGATTGCCACCGGTCTTGGGGCGCCTGCTCGACCGCGTGCGTGTTGAGCTCGAAGGGATCCCGGAGTGACCGGCGAACCGATGTGGGCGCCCGCGGACGGGATCACGCTCGAGACCAATGCCCTTGAGGCTGCAACCAAACAAGACCGCCACGTCATCGTGACGGCGGGCCCCGGAGCGGGGAAGACCGAACTTCTCGCCCAACGAGCAGACTTTCTCCTGCGCACGGGGAGCTGCCCATACCCTCGACGAATACTCGCGATCTCCTTCAAGGTCGACGCGGCGCGAAACCTCCGAGAGCGAGTGCGCACGCGAGTCGGTCCGCAACTCGCGTCCCGGTTCGACAGCTTCACCTTCCACGCGTTCGCCAAGCGCCTCATCGACAACTATCGGAGCTCGCTGACAGGGGAGTTCGCCCTCGATGCCGACTACAAGCTAGACCGAGACATACGCGTCGCACGCACGCAGATCACTTTCTCGGATCTCGTCCCTTTCGGGCTGCAAGTTCTGGAGGCGGCGCCGTACGCGCTGCAAGCGCTGCGGCAGACGTACAGTCACGTCTTTCTCGACGAATTCCAGGACTCCACCAAGTCGCAATATGCGCTTGTGAAAGCCGCGTTCCTGGACTCGGACGCGTTGGTCACCGCCGTGGGTGACGGCAAACAGCGCATCATGGCATGGGCCGGCGCCGTTGAAGGCATCATGCAGGATGCGGCCCAAGACTTCGATGCAGAGATCCTCGAGCTGCGATTGAACTTCCGCAGCGCGCCTCGGCTGCGACGCATGCAGAACCGCATGATCGCGGTGATGGAGCCGGGCGCGGAGGTACCTGACGATGAACTGATTGGCGACGAAGGCTCCGTCAATACACTGGCATTTGCTGACGACGCCGATGAAGCCGACGAGCTCGCTGACATCATCCAGCGTTGGATAGACGAAGGAGTGCCTCCATCTGAGATCGTCGTCCTGGTGCGTCAGCAGCCCGAGTTCTTCGCGGCGCCTTTGCTCGACGCTCTCGCGATTCGCGAGATCCCAGCTCGCATCGACACCGATCATCAGGATCTCGCCGCGGAGCCAGCGTCAGCATTGATCCTCAACTTCGTGCGCGTCGTGGTCGGAGAACGCCAGCCCGGAGCCTATGCGGAGTTGATGCAAGTCTTCGACTCGCGGGACGACGATGCTGAAACCGGCCTTCGCCAAGATCGCGCCGTCAAGCAGTTTCTTGCCGACGCATCCGCGGCCGTCCGCGAGGCTTCGTGGGATATCGACTCCTGGCCTCAACTCATCCAACAGTTCCTTGATCTCGTGACTGAGCCCGTCCTCGTGAGCTTGTCGCCGGCATACCAGCATGGCGAGAAGCTGCAGAAAGATATCGCTGGGGCGACGAGGGCCCTCCAAGAAGCGATTGCAGAAACAGGGAGCGAGAAAGATGCTCTCGCACGCTTGTCCGGTCTCGACGCGGTGCGCGTCCTCACCATCCACAAATCCAAGGGCTTGGAGTTCGACAAGGTCGTGATGCTCGGGGTCGAAGAAGAGACCTACTGGGGAAAGAACAAGCGGGAGCTGCGCTGTATCTTCTTCGTCGGCATCTCGAGGGCAAAAACCGAACTCGTGCTTACACTCGCGCGCCAGCGTCCCAGGCCGGCAGGCTTCACGGGGGTGTGGAATGTCAACCGTCGATCGCACCGCACCTTCTTGAACTACGCGAACGACGACTAGAGAGTGCGGAAGCGGTGAGGGGCCGAGATTGCTATGAGTGACGCTGACGCCGAAGCGCAGGACCAACGCTGGGGGCTCGCACTCGCTGCGGCGCTTGCTCCGGAGACCAATAAGCCAAGCGCCGACGAGGTCGCCGTCCGAGAGATGCTCGCGTTCCTCCAAGGGTGCTACCTTCGCCCCGACGACTGGCAAGACCCATACGGACCCATGTTCACCATCGGCAACCGTCGGTCCAAGGTTCCGGACGATCTTGCCGAAGAGGAGCTTCTCGTCCTTCGAGCCATCGCTGCGGCTCTCCCGACGCGGCAGGCTCGCATCCAGGCCCTCGATGTGTTGGCGCTTCGCGCAGAAAGGAAGGACAGGTTCGGCAGCTTCCTCGCGATGGCTACCGCGGTCGCCGATGACCTCGACGTCATCGAGCTCGAAGGTCTGGACATCGAACAGTGCGAGAGGGCAATCATGGTTGCCCTGCGGTTCGGCGGGCCGGTCGGTGCGCAGGGGCAGCGGATCGAAGACGCGCTGCTCACTCGGATGCTTTGGTCGGAGGCGGTGTCGGATGCTGTCGCGATCTCGGACCTGTTTCTGGCTCATGGACGTGCCCGCAGCCGAGCCGTCGATAGTGCTGGCCGGTTCCGACAGCTGTCCGAGACAGCGGACGCCGGAACTGCGCGAACCCTACGCGAGGCGTCGGCAAACTGGCGGTATCTAGCGGGCGACCAGAGCGGTGCGTTCGACGAGACTGTCTGGATCGTCGAAAGCCTGATTGCCGAAGCCACAGCGTTGCTGGATAGCGGCTGTCGCGAAGCGCCGCTGCATGCGCAGGACGCGCTCGAGAACGCGCTGAAAACACTGCGTACCATTCCGAAGCCGGAACGCGCGGCTCGACGGCTCCTTCACCTCGATGCGAAGATCAAGACCGGCATTGACGCCGCCACCGCACAAGCGTCACGCATGCTCACGGCTCTGCCTGCTGAGGAAACAGACCTGACCGAGGAGGCCAATCGAGTCCGCGACCTCGTCCGCGGACGCCCCATCGGGGAGGCTGTTCACATCCTTCTCCGTCCCACATCCTTGGCGAACTATGAGGACATCCGAGAGGCCGTCGAGGCGGCACTTCGGGGCAGCGTAACGAGTCTCTTCCCGACCATTCACCTGTCCTCGGACGGCCGCATCGCAGCACAGACCGGGCACAGCACCGATGCCGAGGTATTCGGAGTGCCGAGCGACGTCTGGCAGATGATGATGCAGGTCTATGAGCGTCGTATCGACCTACCTGTCCCCGGTTCCGCGCCGGGGTGGACGACGTCCTCGCGCGCTTCTGACTCCCCCCGGGGGTACCCGGCCGATGCATAGGAAGCTCTGCGTAAACTCGGAGACGTGTCCCGCGCTTTCAGGATTCACCCGATCCGCAACGGCCGCCCCTCCCGTCTTCGGCCCCTCGGCCGCCTAGGCGGAGCCGCGCTCGCTGCGGTGCTCGCCGTCGGTCTGAGCGCCTGCGCCCCCGACGCCGTGAGCGAGTCGTTCCTGAACGGCGAGAACACCGGCTACGTCGCCGCCGACGGCGCGATCGTCGAGATCCCCGTCGCCGAACGCGGAGAGCCGGTCGAGTTCGCCGGGGTCACCGAGCACGGCGAGGACTTCGACAGCGCCGACATCGCCGGGAAGGTCGCGGTCGTGAACTTCTGGTACGCCGGCTGCGCCCCGTGCCGCGTCGAGGCCCCCGACCTGGAGGCCGTCTGGCAGGAGCACCAGGACGCGGACGTGCAGTTCATCGGTATCAACACGCGCGACCAGGCGGACACGGCTGTCGCGTTCGCCGACGAGTTCGGGATCACCTACCCGAGCCTCATCGACGTGGACACCGCCCAGGCCAAGCTCGCCTTCGCGAAGGTCGTGCCGATCTCGGCCACCCCCACCACGCTCGTGCTCGACAAGCAGGGCCGCGTCGCCGCGAAGATCATCGGTCCGATCGACGGCACCTCCGTGCTCTCCACGCTCGTCAAGGACGCCCTGGCGGAGGACTCCTGATGTGCGCGAGGTCGTCGTGAACCCCGACGCGATCATCGGATCCGGAGCCCTCTGGATCGCGGTCCCGGTGGCGATGCTCGCCGGACTCGTCTCGTTCCTCTCGCCGTGCGTGCTCCCGCTCGTTCCGGGGTACCTCGGCTTCCTCGGGGGAGCCGTCACGCCGCGGAACACCTCGACGACCGGCGGCGGCACCACGCAGACGGCGACGCGCAGCCGCCTCGTCCTCGGCGTGCTGCTGTTCATCCTCGGCTTCACCGTGGTCTTCATCCTCTACACGGTGCTCGGCGGCACCGCCGGCGTGTTCCTGCTCCAGTGGGGCGACCTCATCACCCGCATCCTCGGCGTCGTCATCATCGCGATGGGCCTGGTCTTCCTCGGGCTCTTCGGGTTCGCGCAGAAGGAGCTCCGTTTCCACGTCGACTCGAAGGCCGGGATGGTCGGTGCTCCGCTCCTCGGCGTCGCACTCGGCATCGGCTGGGCGCCCTGCATGGGCCCCACGCTCGCCGCCATCCTCGCCCTCTCCTTCAACGCGGGCGATCCCGTCCGCGCAGGCTTCCTCGGCCTCGCGTACTCCCTCGGCCTCGGCATCCCGTTCCTGCTCGTCGCCCTCGGCTTCGGCTGGGCGACCAAGGCCATCGGGTTCCTGCGCCGCCACATCCGGGTCGTGAACATCCTCGGCGGCGTGCTGCTGATCCTGCTCGGCGTGCTGATGGTCACCGGACTGTGGACCGACATCATGTCGCGGCTGACGGCGGTGATCGGCAGTGTCGTCCTCCCGCTCTGACCGCTCCGAGAAGACCATGACGAAGAACAAGGGTGCCGTGACCAACGACTCCAGCGATCCGCTCCGCCCGTCCGACCACGTCGACGGCGACGACACCATCACCCAGCCGCGCCTCGGCTTCGTCGGCTGGCTGCGGTGGGGGTGGCGTCAGCTCACCTCGATGCGCACGGCGCTCGTCCTGCTGCTCGTCCTGGCGATCGCGGCCATCCCCGGATCGATCTTCCCGCAGCGGATGGCCGACCCGAACGGCGTGACGCAGTGGGAGCGCGACAACCCCGACCTGTTCCCGGTGCTCGACGCGCTCAAGCTCTTCGACGTGTACCTGTCGCCCTGGTTCTCGGCGATCTACCTGCTGCTGTTCACCTCGCTCGTCGGCTGCGTCATCCCGCGCATCAAGCACCACGCCAAGGCGCTGCAGGCCCGCCCGCCGCGCACGCCCGCGCGGCTGCGGCGCCTGGAGGACTACCGCGCCGTCACCCGCGACACGGTCGCCGACTCCGGCACGCGGACGGGGGACGCCGACGCGGAGGCCGCCGCCTCGATCGACGTCGCCACGAAGCAGCTCAAGGTGCTCGGCTACCGCGTGGAGCGCTATGACCGCGGCCGCACGTACTCGGTGTCGGCCGAGCGCGGCTACTGGCGGGAGACGGGCAACCTGCTCTTCCACCTCGCCCTCGTCGGCGTGCTCGTGACGATCGGCGTCGGCGGCGGCTTCGCCTACACCGGCCAGCGCGTGCTCGTCGAGGGGGAGACCTTCGCCAACACGCTGCTCGACTACGACTCCATGAACCGCGGGCGCTTCGTGGCCGACGACTCCTTCGCGCCGTACTCGATGCGGCTGGACTCCTTCGACGTCACGTATCAGCCGTTCGGCGAGCCCGGCTCCGGCCAGGCCGGGAACTTCTCCGCGAACATGACCATCCAGGAGAACGGCGAGGAGCGCGAGGGCGCCGTCAAGGTCAACGAGCCGCTGGGCGTGGCCGACGACGACGTGTTCCTGCTCGGCAACGGGTACGCTCCGACGGTCACCGTGCGCGACCCCGAGGGCAACGTGGTGTTCCACAACAGCACGCCGTTCCTCCCGCAGGACAACAACATGACCTCGCTCGGCGTGCTCAAGGTGCCGGACGGCCTGGCCGAGCAGGTGGGCCTCGTCGGCTTCTTCTACCCGACCACCGGCGTGCTCGACACGGGCGCCTTCTTCTCCGCCTACCCCGACCTCACCAACCCGACGCTCACGCTCGACGTGTACACGGGCGACCTCGGGATCAACGACGGCGTGCCGCGCTCGGTGTACGTGCTCGACACCTCCGACATGACCAAGCTCACCGGACGCAGCACCGACGTCGAGTCGATCGAGCTGTCACCGGGTGAGACCGCGCAGCTGCCGAACGGCCTGGGCTCGGTCACCTTCGACGACGAGTCGCCGGAGGGCGCCACCGACTCCTCGGAGTCCGTCAAGCGCTTCGCCTCCCTGCAGATCCACCGCGACGAGTCCGGGGTGTTCGTGCTCGGGTTCGCACTGCTGGCGCTCGGCGGCCTCATGCTCGCCCTGTTCGTGCCGCGTCGGCGCGTGTGGGTGAAGGCCACCGCGGCGGACGGCGCGGTCGACCTCGAGTACGCGGCCCTGGCCCGAGGGGAAGACCCCACGCTCGCCCGCGCCGTGGACGACCTCCGCGCCGGTCACGCCCGGCTGCTCGACGCCGCGGGCGGCACGACCGCCCGCACCCCTGAAGACGCCGACGAGGACGCCGCGGACGCCGCCGCGGACCCCGCGGCCCCGGCACCCGGAAAGTAGACTGACACCATGCTCGAGCTCACCGTGATCTCGCCGGTCCTGCTCTGGACGGCGATCGCGATCTACGCGGCGGCCTTCGTGGCCTATGCCTTCGATCTCGCGCGTCGCTCGCAGGCGACCGCCGACGCCCACACCGTCCGTGAGGGCGAGCTCGTGGCCGCCGGTCGTTCCGGTGGTGCCGTCTCCGCTCCGCTCGATGCGACCGGAGCCCCGACGGCGGCGCCGCAGCGGTTCGTCATGGCCCGCATCGGCACCTCGCTCACGGTGCTCGGCTTCGTGTTCCACCTTGCGGCGACCCTCACCCGCGGTATCGCTGCGGGACGGGTGCCCTGGGCGAACCTGTACGAGTTCGCGATGGTGGGCACGCTCCTCATCATCGCCGTCTACCTCGTGGTGCTGACCCGCCTCGACCTGCGCTTCCTCGGCACCTTCATCACGGGCCTCGTGGTCGTGCTCCTGGGCCTCGGCGCGACGAACTTCTACGTCGAGGTCTCCCCGCTGATGGACCCGCTGAAGAGCGTCTGGCTCATCATCCACGTGTTCGTGGCCTCGCTCGCCACGGCGTTCTTCGCCCTCGCCTTCGCGCTCTCGGTGATCCAGCTCATGCAGGCCCGACGCGAGCGGCTGCTCGGCGAGGGGGCGGCGAAGACCGGCCCCGGGTTCCTGCGCACCTTCCCGCCGGCGGAGCGCCTGGAGAGCCTGGCATACCTGTTCACGATCATCGGCTTCATCCTCTGGACCTTCACCCTCATCGCCGGGTCCATCTGGGCGTACTACGCCTGGAGCCGCTTCTGGGGCTTCGACGTGAAGGAGACATGGACCTTCGTGATCTGGGTGCTCTACGCCGGATACATCCACGCCAGGGCGACCCGTGGCTGGCGCGGCAACCCCTCGGCCTGGCTCTCGATCGTCGGCTTCACCGCGGTGATCTTCAACTTCACCATCGTCAACGTCTTCTTCAAGGGCCTGCACGCCTACTCCGGCCTGAGCTGATCCCACCGAGCACAGCTTCGGAGGTCGCGAGGGACACGCCGCCGGGCGGGGCTCGGTGTCGGTGAGTCGTCCGCCATCTCCGAAGTCGTGCCCGCCGGAGCGGGGCTCAGCTGCCGAGGGGGATGACCTCGGCGTGCTCGACGCCGCCCTCGTACCAGACGAACTCGGCCTCGGTGACGACCTCCGTCGGCGCGGGGAGGAGCGGACGGACCTCGGTGGCGGCGAGCTGCTGCCATGTCTCGGGATCCAGCGTCGTGCCGTAGAGCACCGAGAGGTGGAAGGTCCAGTCCTCGACGGAGAGCTCGTCGAGGCGGCGGAGGTCCGTCGGCCGGAGCACCTCCGTCAGCGAGGCGTACGCGTGCACGAGCGCGGGCGTGCGGGCGAGGCGCAGAATCACGATCTGCCACGGCGCGGGGAAGACGTCCACGGCGTCGGCGGTGAGTTCGAGAGGACCCTGCTCCGCGGCCCAGGCCCGGATCACGGCCCGCAGCTCCTCGCGACGCTCCGGCTCGAAGAAGCCGCGAAGGGTCACGTGCTCCGTGTGCGGATGCCGGAGCGGCGTGTCCAGACGACCGAGCGCGGCCTCCTGGATGGCCCGGTATTCCACGGCGACGGCCCCGGTCGGCCGGAGGACGAGATACTGCTGCCCGTCGAGACTCGCGAGTTGGTCCGGAGTGTCCATGAACGGTCGGCGCATGGCACGAGGGTACGGGGTGTCGCCGTCGCGTCCGTGCACTGTTTCGGAGATCGCCACACGACACGCCGCCGGAGCGGGGTGCCCGGCGGCGTGTCGTGCGTGATCTCCGAAGTTGTGCCCGGGGTCAGGCGGTGACGACGGCGCGGGCCGTGGTCGTGCGGCGGACCGCGACGACCACCGTCGTGGCGACGAGCGAGAGCACGCCCCAGACGACGAGGGCGGCGACGGCGGCCCCGCTCGCCTCCACGAGACCCGCGAAGGCCGGTGCGGTCGGGAGGGCGGCCCCGATGCTCGCGAGCCAGTCGGGCACGGTCGAGATGAGTCCCGTCGCCACGGCGATGACACCGATCAGTGCGGCGATCCAGCGTCCGACGCCGCCGAACACCGCCACGAGGGCCTGGTTCACCGCGGCGAACACCACCCCGGCGAGGACGGCGGTCCCCGCGAACGCCCACCACTCCGCGACGTCGTAGTCGGCCACGATCTGCACGATGAGCGAGACGAGCAGACCCTGTGCCGCGCCGATCGCTGCGGCCGGCCAGAACGCGCGGAAGGTGAGGGAGGCGGAGGAGCGTCGTGAGGTGAGGGTGCGCGCCGTCTGGGCACGGAGCACGAGGAAGGACGCGAGGCCGCCGAACCACAGCACCACCGTGGTGAGCAGCGGGATCGCGGTGGGGCCGAAGAGCGAGCCCATCGAGGAGTCGGTCGCCACGGGGTCGGCGATCACCGACGCCAGCGACGTCGACTCCTCGTCGCTGAAGGACGGGAGGGAGTCGGCCGCGGTGCGCAGTCCGCCCGCGAGATCGCCGGTGCCGGTCGCGAGGGTGTCGAGACCGGTGGCGAGCTCCGTGCTGCCGTCGGCGAGCTGGGTCGCGCCGTCGGCGAGCTGCGTCGCGCCCGACGACAGCGCCCGCGCTCCCGCGGCCGACTGATCCACACCCTCTGTAGCGAGGCGGTTGAGCCCGCCGGCGAGCTCGGTCGCCCCGGCGCCCGCCTCGCCGAGCTGGGTGGCGAGCGTGGAGAAGGACCGCGGAAGCGCGGCGATTCCGCCCGCGACCTGGGGGCTGTTGAGGATGCCGGAGGCGGTCCCCGCCGACTTCGCCGCTGCCGCCGCCTTCGCGGCGAGGTCCGAGAGCTGCCCGCACTCCGCCGAGTCCGGGTCGGCAGCGCACGCCGTGGCCGCCATCGTCCCGAGACCCTGTGCGACCGTGGCCGAGTCCGTCGCGGCCGACTTCGCCGACGCGCCCGCCGACTGGATGCTACCGGTGAGCTTCTGGACGCCGGCGACCCGGCCCTGCAGCTCAGTCGCCGCGGAGGTGAGTCCCGCGCCGATCGTCCCTGCGCCGGTTGCCGCCTGCCGCGTCTGCCCCGCGATCGTGTCGAGGCCGGACGCGAGGGTCGAGGCCCCGGTGCCCAGCTCTCCGGCGCCCGCGGCGAGTTGCGTCGCACCCTCCGGGAGGGCCGCGGCGCCGGTCGCCGCGTCACGCGCCCCGTTCGCCAGCTCCAGGGCCCCGTGCGCCGCGTCGCCGATCTGGTCGCCGATGGTGGTGAAGCCGACGAGGATGTTCTCGGTCGTGGCCTCGGACAGCGTGGTGCCGAGCGTCGAGGCCGCCACGTCGGCGATCTGCCCGGTGATGAGGTCGTCCGCCACGAGGCCGTCGTCGGGCGTCGTCACCTGGATCGTCGCCTGCTCCGCGTCCCCGCCGCCGTCCGCGACCGCCTGACCTGCGGAGGTCGCCGCGGCCGAGAAGTCCTCGGGGATCGTGATGACGGCCTGGTAGGTGCCGTCGGCGAGCCCGTCGGCGGCGTCCTCCTCGTTGGAGATGACCCACGTGAGGTTCGAGTCGAGATCGTCCGAGCCCTCGACGAGCCCGGACGCGAGCTGCCGCCCGAGAGGCGCGGTCTGGCCGTCGATCTCGACGGGCTCGTCGAGGTTCACGATCGCCGCGGTCATGGAGTCGAGGCGCTCGGTCGGGTTGTAGAGCGCCGCCATGAGGATGCCGCCGATCGCGGCGGGCAGCAGCAGGACGCCGAGGATCGTGAGCCAGGTGATGGGCTTGCGTGAGCGGGCGCGCTCGAGGGGGAGGGTCATGCGGGCACCTCGGTCGTTTCTGCGGCGCTCGGGCGGGGCGCGCGCGTGTCGAGTACGTCGGCGGACGGCCATCCGGCGTCCGTGAGGAGGGAACGGGCCGCGTCGGGATCGACGGCGGTGGCGAAGACGGCGAGCTCTCGGCGCGACCTCGCATCGCGCAGCATCGCGGCGACCTGGTCGCGCTCGCCGCCGCGGAGCCGGTCCGCGCCGTCGATCACCACGAGCTCGGAACGACCGCGGAGGGCTTCGCGGAGGTCGGCGAGCACCGGGGCGTCGTCTCCCGCGAGCACGCAGCCCACGTGGGAACGGACCCAGGCCGCACGACCGGGGAGCAGGTGCCCGGCGACGCGGAGGCGTCCGTCGGCCGGGGCGATGCGGGCGCCGACGGTGAGCGCGAGGGCCCGCAGCGTTCCGGCATCTGCGCCAGTCGCGACCAGGGCTGCGCCGGGCGCGAGCCGCAGGGACAGTCCCTGCGCCGCGGGGAGTCCCGTGCCGAGCTCCAGGTCATCGGCCGCGACGAGCGACCCGTCGCCCGGCCACGCCTCGAGGTGCCGTTCGCGTTCCACCGCCTCACCCTCGATGTCCACGCGGGGGAGGATCCGCTCGAGCCACGACGGGATCTCCCAGGCGCGCTCGCCGAGGATCGCCATGAGCGCCGGGATCAGCGTCATGCGCACGAGGAAGGCGTCGAAGGCGATGCCGGCGGCGAGTCCGAGGGCGATGGGCTTGAGGGACGAGTCGCCCTCGGGGACGAAGGCGACGAACACCGCGAACATGATGAGACCGGCCGCCGTGACGACCTTCGCCGACCCGGTGAAGCCGCTCCGTACGGCGCGCAGAGCCGCGGCCCGTCGGGTGGCGCGGTTCACCGCTCCCGCCCCCTGGCGGAGGTCGGGATCGTGCACGAAGTCCTCGCGCATCCGCGACACGAGGAACACCTGGTAGTCCATCGCGAGGCCGAAGAGCACGCCCATGAGGATGATCGGCATGAAGCTGATGATCGGGCCGACCTTCGCGACGTGCAGGAGGTCGGCGAACCATCCCCACTCGAAGACCGCCCCGACGACGCCGAAGGCGGCGACGATCGACAGCAGGTAGCCCGCCGCGGCGGTGATCGGCACCCAGAGGGAGCGGAACACGATGGTGAGGAGGATCAGCGAGAGGCCGATCACGAAGATCCCGAACGGCAGCAGAGCCGCCCCGAGCTGATCCGAGATGTCGATGCCGACGGCGGTGAAGCCGGTGACCTTCAGGTCGATGCCGAACTCGTCCAGCCACTCGTCGTGGTGGCTGCGGAGCTCGCGCACGAGGTCGGCCGTCGCGGGGTCGTCCGGAGCCGTCTCCGGGATGATCTGGACGATGCCGGTGTCGGCTGTCTCGTTCGGCGTCGCGAGGGCGACCTCCTTCACACCGGGCACCTCGGCCACCGCGTCTCCGAGGTCTTCCATGAGACCGAGCGGATCGGTGGAGGTGACGATGGTGCCGGTGAGGATGAGCGGGCCGTTGAAGCCGGGACCGAACTGCTCGCCGACGAGGTCGTAGTTCTGTCGCGCCTCGGAGTCCTTCGGCAGGACGCCGGCGTTGGGCAGGGCGAGGTCGAGGCTGAGAGCGGGGACGGCCACGATGCCGAGGCCGAGGACGACCGCGAGGGAGACGAGGACGGGGTGCTTCGTCACGCCCTCCACCCACCGACGGCTGCCGCGGGGCTTCGTGGCGGCGTCCTCCGCGGCCGCCTTCTTCGGGGTCTTCGCGCGCTTCGGTCGTCCGGCCACGCGGCCCTTGAGGAATCCGAGCAGGGCGGGGGTCAGGGTCACTGCGATCGCCACGGCGACCGCGACGGCCACGGACGCCGCGACGCCCATGGTGGTGAGGAACGGGATCCCCGCGAAGCCGAGGCCGATCAGCGCGATGAGCACGGTGACGCCGGCGAAGACCACCGCCGATCCGGCCGTGCCGACCGCGCGGGCGGCCGACTCCTCGGGTTCCACGCCGTCCCGGACCTGGTCCTGGTGGCGCGCGACGATGAAGAGCGCGTAGTCGATCCCGACCGCGAGCCCGAGCATCAGGGCGAGCAGCGGCGTGGTGGACGAGACGGTCGCGAAGGCGGTCGCCGTGAAGATCCCGGCCATGGAGATGCCGACGCCGAGGATCGCGGTGAGCAGGGGGAGTCCGGCGACGACGAACGAGCGGAAAGTGACGATGAGCACGAGCAGTGCGATGAGCAGGCCCACGGCCTCGGTGAGTGTGACGCCGGGGATCGAGATCGCGAAGAGGTCGCCGCCGAGAGAGGCCTGCGCACCGTCGGGGAGCTCTGCCGCGAGCTCGTCGACGGCGGAGCGCAGCGCGTCCTTCGTCTCCTCGGAGACGTCGGTGGACTCGCCGTCGAACTGCAGGCGCACGATGGCCGCCGTGTCGTCGTCGTTGATCATGCCGTTGACCATCTCGTCGTACGGCGAGGTGGCGGCGAGGACCTCGTCGAGGTCGCCGAGCTCCGACACGGCGTCCTCGATCGGCTCGCGGTACTCGTCATCGGTGATCTCGTCGCCGTCGGCGGCCACGACGATGAACTGCGCATTCGTGCCGCTCACCTGCGGGAAGGAGCGGGAGAGCTGCTCGAGGCCGGCTTGGGACTCGGTCCCGGGGATGGAGAACGTGTTGTCGGTGCCGGCACCGAGGACCACGGCTCCGGCTCCGGCGATGCCGAGCGCGAGGAGCCAGGAGACGAGGACGCGCCACGGGTGGCGGAAGGACCAGCGTCCGAGGGACGAGAGGAGTGTGGACACGCGATTCTCCGTGGGGTGCCGGGTGGATACACAGGTGTATCCGATACATAGATGTATCGTAAGGTCATCCGCCATCCGGAGTCTGTGCACCGGGTGTGAATCGTCGAGAGGGAAGGCCAGGAGGTTCCGATGTCGTCACCCGCCACCCGCAGCCGGGAGAACACGAAGGCGCGCCTGCTGGAGGCCGCCGCGCAGGTGTTCGCCGAGGCCGGCCTGGACGGTGCCTCGGTCGAGGCCGTCTGCGAGCGCGCCGGCTTCACGCGCGGGGCGTTCTACTCCAACTTCGACTCGAAGGACGAGCTGTTCCTGACCCTCGCGGCCGGTGTCGCCGACGCGAGGGTGGCAGCCGTGCGGACCCGCGTGGAGCAGATGCGGGCGGACGGCGAGCTCGCCGACGACTGCGACCCGAAGGATCTCGTCCAGCAGATCATGGAGCTCGGCAGCGACGACCGCCTGGGCGTGATGCTGATGAGCGAGATCCGGATCCGCGCCCTGCGCGACCCGCAGTTCGGCGAGGCCTACCTCGCCCAGGAGCGCGAGATGGTCGCGAGCATCGCGCGCATCGTGGAGGACATCGTGGAGGCGGCGGGCACGCTGCGTCTCCGGCTGCCCGCGACCGATGCGGCGCGCATGCTCATGATCCTCTGGGAGGGCATGACCGTCCGCGGTGCCATGGCCGGTCGTGACGACGCGGCCCTGCGGCACTCCGGCGGCGAGGAGCTCGGGCGGCTCGTGGAACTCCTCGTCGAGTCCTAGGCGCTGCGGGCTGCGAGCAGCTCGTGGTGGCAGCGGGCCAGCCGGGCCAGCCACCACTCACGGCGTTCGTCCGCGGCGGCGAGCCGGGTGAGCGCTGCCGGGTCGGGGGTCAGGCGTCCCACCGGGATCGCTCCGTCCGCAGGGCGGAGGTCGGCGACGTCGTCCTGGAACAGGGAGGCCGTGCCGAGACCGCAATCATAGTCGAGGGTCGGGAGGGCGGCGGCCAGGGCGGCCCCCTGGGAGAGCCCGATCGCGGTGTCCAGCGCGCTGGAGACGACCGCGGGCAGGCCGGCGGCGGTGACGATCTGCAGGGCGTGGGTCAGGCCGCCCAGGGGCTGCGCCTTGATGACGACGATGTCCGCCGCGCCCGCGCGTGCGACGGCGAGGGGGTCGCCGGACTTCCGGATGCTCTCGTCCGCCGCGATCGGGATGCCCATGTAGGCGATGCGCCGGCGCAGCTCGACGAGCTCGGGCACCGACGCGCACGGCTGCTCGACGTACTCCAGGTCGAACGGGGCGAGGGCGTGCACTGCGTGCTCGGCCTCGTCGACGTTCCACAGGCCGTTCGCGTCGACCCGGATGCGGCCCTCCGGCCCGAGCGCCTCGCGGACGGCCCGGACCCGGGCGACGTCGTCCGCCAGCGCCTGGCCGGGCTCGGCGACCTTGACCTTCGCGGTCCGGCAGCCGGCGAAACGCCCGAGGACCTCGGGCACGCGGTCGGCGCCGACGGCGGGCACGGTGGCGTTGACGGCGACGCGGTCACGCAGCGGTGCGGGCTGGGGTGCGTACGCGTAGTCGATCGCCGCCGCCAGCCAGGTTGCGGCCTCGGCGTCGTCGTACTCGACGAACGGCGAGAACTCCGCCCAGCCCTCCGGTCCTTCGAACAGCAGGGCCTCGCGGGTGTCGACGCCGCGGAAGCGGGTCTGCATCGGCAGGGCGACGACGCGGGCGGAATCGAGGAGCTCCGTGACGGCGGGGATCATGACCCCATTGTGCGCCACGACCCTCGGCAGCATGTCGCACGAAGGTGTGCCGTTGACAATGGTGTGTGACGCACACTACTGTGATCGACATGAACGAGGCACTCGACACGCATCTGCAGGAATTGCGCCGCGGCACCGTGGTGCTCGCCTGCCTGCAGCTGCTGCGTACGCCGGAGTACGGGTACGCGCTGCTCGAGCAGCTCGAGAGTCGGGGCTTCGCCACCGATGCGAACACGCTCTACCCGCTGCTGCGTCGTCTGGAGAAGCAGGAGTACCTGACGAGCGAGTGGAACACCGACGAGGCCCGGCCCCGCAAGTTCTACCGCACCTCGGAAGCCGGGACCCGGCTGGCCGACACCCTCACCGACGAATGGCGCGCGCTCACCACCGCGATCGCCTCCCTCACCCCCGAGGAGAACTGACATGACCGCGAGCACCCTCACCGAGCGCTACATCAGCGCCACGATCCGCAGCCTCGCGCCGGATACGCAGGACGAGGTCCGCGCCGAACTCGAAGCCGCCATCGCCGACGCCGTCGACGCGCGGCGGGAACAGGGCGAGAGCCCGGAGGAGGCGGAGCGCGCCGTCCTCACCGACCTCGGCGACCCGGGCATCCTCGCCGCCGGATACGCCGACCGCCCGCTGCACCTCATCGGTCCGCGCTACTACCTCACCTGGTGGCGGCTGCTGAAGCTGCTTCTGTTCATCGTGCCGCCGTTCGCCGCGGTGGGCGTCGCGATCGGGCAGCTCATCAACGGCGGCGGACCCGGAGAGGTCATCGGCGCGGTCGTCTCGGTCACCCTGTCCGTCATCGTGCACCTGTGCTTCTGGGTCACGCTCGTCTTCGTCGTGCTGGAGCGCACCGGCGCCGACACCGGCGTGCGCTGGAACGTGGACCAACTCCCCGAGCCCACGGAGCACGGGGCCGCCCGTACCGACGTGATCGCCTCGCTCGTGTTCCTCCTCGCCGGCATCGGCGCGATCGTGTGGGACGCGACGCTCGGATTCTTCCCGACCGGCGGCGACCCCATCCCGATCCTGGCGCCCGCGCTCTGGCCGGTGGGCATCGGCATCCTCCTCGCGCTCATGATCGCGGAGGCCGTCCTGGCCGTCGCCGTGTACGCGCGTCGGCGGTGGACCGTCGCCGCGGCCGTCGTGAACACCGTGCTCGCCGTCGCCTTCGCGGTGTGGGCCCTCACCCTGCTCCTGCAGGGGGAGCTGCTGAACCCGGCCTTCCTGGAGTTCGTGTTCACGGACAACGGGGTGGAGGCCGAGACGATGCGCGTGCTCACGGTGATCACCGGCGTCTGCCTCGTGGCCTTCCCGGCCTGGGACATCATCGACGGGTGGATGAAGACGGCGCGTGCCCGGGGAATAGGCTGAAGACCGTGACCGATGCCTTCGTCTCCGACCTGTTCGATCCCGCCGAGTGGGAGCTGGCGCCCGGCGCCGAGCACTACACCGACATCACGGCGCACGTGAGCCGCGACGGCGGGGTCGCCCGCATCGCCTTCCACCGGCCGGAGGTGCGCAACGCCTTCCGCCCGCACACGGTCGACGAGCTCTACCGTGCGCTCGACATCGCGCGGCAGGACGCGCGTATCGGGGCGGTGCTGCTGACCGGCAACGGACCGAGCCCGAAGGACGGCGGGTGGGCGTTCTGCTCCGGCGGCGATCAGCGCATCCGCGGCCGCGACGGATACAAATACTCGGACGCGGAGACCGCCGTCGTCAGCGGAGCGTCCGCGGCGGCTGTCGGGCGGCTGCACATCCTCGAGGTGCAGCGGCTCATCCGCTTCATGCCGAAGGTCGTCATCGCCGTGGTCCCCGGGTGGGCGGCCGGTGGCGGGCACTCGCTGCACGTGGTCTGCGACCTGACCATCGCGTCGGCCGAGCACGCGCGCTTCAAGCAGACGGACGCCGACGTCGGCAGCTTCGACGCGGGGTACGGCTCCGCCTATATGGCCCGGCAGACGGGACAGAAGTTCGCGCGGGAGGTGTTCTTCCTCGCCGAGGAGTACTCGGCGCAGCGGGCCTACGAGGCGGGCGCCGTGAACCGCGTGGTGCCGCACGCCGAGCTCGAGCGCGAGGCGCTGAAGATGGCGCGCACCGTGCTGACGAAGTCGCCGACGGCGATCCGGATGCTCAAGTTCGCCTTCAACGCTGTCGACGACGGGCTCGCGGGGCAGCAGGTGTTCGCGGGCGAGGCCACCCGTCTCGCCTACGGCACGGACGAGGCCGTGGAGGGGCGGGATTCGTTCCTCGAGAAGCGCGCCCCCGACTGGTCCTCCTTCCCCTGGCACTACTGAGTCCGCACGAGAGACGGAGCCGACCGTGACCGCGCTGATCCCGACCGACGCCGAAGACACCGGGCTTCTGCGGGAGGCGCTGCTCCGGGCGCTCGACGAGGGACCGGCCCTCGGCTTCGGCATGCTCGCCGACGCCCCGGCGGAGGTGGACGACGGCATCGCCGCGGTGATCGCGACGTCCGGATCCAGCGGTGTCCCGAAGCGGGTGGCGCTGAGCGGCGAGGCCCTGCGGGCGAGCGCGGCGTCCACCGCCGCCCGCATCGGCAGCGGCCGCTGGCTTCTCGCCCTACCGGCCGGCTACGTCGCGGGGCTGCAGGTGATGGTGCGGTCGATCCTCGCGGGAACCGAGCCGACCCGGATCGAGGGGCGGTTCACGCCACGGGCGTTCGCCGAGGCCTCGCGGAGCATGCTGCACGCCACGACCGCGGGCGTCCTCCCCACCCTCTACACCTCCCTCGTCCCGGCGCAGATCGCGACGCTCTTGGACGCGACAGGGGAACCGGGGGTGCTCGCGGCGCTGCAGGCGTATGAGGCCATCCTCGTCGGGGGCCAGGCGCTCCCGGAGCCGTTGCGGGAGCGGGCGGCCGACCTCGGGGTGCGTCTCGTGCGGACCTACGGCTCGACGGAGACCAGTGGCGGCTGTGTGTACGACGGCGTCCCGCTCGACACCGTGAACGTCCGGGCGGTCGACGGCGAGCTGCGGATCGCCGGCCCCATGCTCGCGGAGGGGTATCTGGGCGACCCAGCGCTGACCGCGCGCACCTTCGCGCGGGACGAGCACGGCATCCGCTGGTACCGGACGGGCGACCTCGGTCTCCTTGAGGACGGCGTGGTGCGCGTGCACGGTCGTGCGGACAACGTGATCGTGTCGGGCGGCATCAACATCTCGCTCGACCGGGTGGAGCGCATCGTCCGCGCCGTGCCAGGGCTGCATCAGGCTGTGGTCGTGGCAGTCGACGACGAGCGCTGGGGGGAGGCCTCGGTCATCGTCGCGGCGCGCGGCGAGGCCCTGCGGCGCAGCGAGTCCGAACAGCTCGCCCAGGCCAGGGAGGCGGTGGCCGGGGAGATCGGCGCCCACGCGCGTCCGTCCCGCCTGATCGTCGTTGACGAACTCGACGTCCTCTCCTCCGGCAAGCCCGACCGCGAGGCGATCCGCCGCATGGTCGCCTCGCTCTAGCCCGTCGACCCACCCCTTTCGCGCCGCCCCGGCCCCTTGCGGCCGTACGGAAGGGGCCGGGACCCACGGAAAGGGGTGGCTCGGCGGGAGTGCCAGACTGAGGGCATGGCCTCGTACACGCATGGACACCACGAATCCGTCCTCCGCTCGCACAGCGTGCGGGACATCGCGAACTCGGCGGCCTACCTTCGACCGCACCTCACGGCAGAGACCCGGCTCCTCGACGTGGGGGCGGGACCCGGGTCGATCACGGTGGACTTCGCGGGAGTGGTCGCGCACGTCACGGCGACCGAGATCGACGACGCCGCACTGTCCCTCTCCCGCGACCTCGCCGCCGCGCGGGGCGTCACGAACATCGCCTTCTCCGTCGAGGACGTGCACGCGCTGAGCTTCGCCGACGATTCGTTCGACATCGTGCACGCGCACCAGGTGCTGCAGCACGTCGCCGATCCGGTGCAGGCGTTGCGGGAGATGCGCCGGGTCGCGAAGCCTGGCGGACTCGTCGCCGCGCGCGACGCCGACTACGCGGGCTTCCTGTGGTTCCCGGTGCTCCCGGAGCTCGACCGCTGGCTCGCGCTGTACCGCGCCGCCGCCCGGGCGAACGGCGGAGAGCCGGATGCCGGCCGCCGCCTTCTGGCCTGGGCACGCGCCGCGGGCTTCGCGGACGTGACGGCGACGGCGTCGACCTGGTGCTACGCGACGCCGTCCGAGCGCGCCTGGTGGGGCGGGATGTGGGCCGACCGCATCCTGGAATCGGCACTCGCCAAGCAGCTCGTGGACCAGGAGATGGCATCCGCGGCCGACCTGCAGGAGATCAGCGACGCCTGGAAGCGCTGGGCCGACGACGGCGACGGCTGGTTCCTCGTGCCGCACGGGGAGATCCTCGCCCGCGCCTGAGGGATACATCCCGCGACGGATGCCGCCCCCGACGGGCTCGCGTAGCGTGGGGGAGTGATCCGTCCGCTGTCCCGCACCGGCCTCGTCCTCGACATCGTCGGGGCGGTGCTGCTGTTCGCGCTCCTGACGCCGCTCGGGGTGGTGTTCTATGCGCCCCAACCAGACGTGGCCGGGTCATCCGCGGTCAACGTCATCGGTCTGATCTCGTCGTCGGTCTTCCTGTTCGGCGGGGTGGCGATCGGTCGTCTGGCCCCCGGTCTCGCGCTCGCCGCGGCCTGGGCCGGAGCCATCGTGCAGATGCTCGCCGGCTTCGGGCCGCTGCCGACCGACGTCGCGATCCTCCTCGTGCTGTACGCGACCTCCGCGTGGGGCACCCGCCGCGTGCTCTGGTGGGGGTTCGGGTCGGTGATCGTGGGCGGCATCGTCGCTGCGCTGTACATGGTCGTGGTCATCGGGGGCGCCATGCTCGGCTCCGGCAGCGGATGGGAGCTCGTGACCGGCGGCACTCTGCTCGTCGCGGCCTCCATCATGGCGCTGGGGTTCGCGTGGGTGTGCGGGCTCCTCTGGCGGGTCGTGCTGCGCAACCGGCGCACGCGTTCGGCGCAGCTGCAGGCCGAGGCCCTGGCCGCCGAGGAGCAGGAACGGGTGCGCATCGCGCGGGACATGCATGACGTCGTGGCGCACTCGCTCGCGGTCGTCATCGCCCAGGCCGACGGTGCCCGCTATGCCGCAGCGGTGAAGCCGGAGATCGCGACAGAGGCCCTCGGCACGATCGCGCAGACCGCCCGCGGGGCCCTGAGCGACGTGCGGATGCTCCTCACCCAGCTCCGTCATCGTCAGGGCGACGGTCCGCAGCCGACGCTCGCCGATCTCGAGACCCTGTTCGCCCAGGTGCGCCAGGCTGGCATCGAGCCGCGGGTCACGGTCGACCCCATGCCCCCCGGGGAGCCGCCGGGCGCCATCCAGCTCGCCGTCTACCGGATCCTCCAGGAGGCACTGACCAACGCGATCCGCCACGGCGACGGCGCGGTGGACGTGCACCTCGCGTGGCTCCCGCATCGCGTCGACATCGAGGTGCGCAACACCGTCTCGCCGGAGTCGATGCCGGGGACCCCCGGAGGGCACGGCCTCATCGGCATGCGCGAGCGGGCGCAGCTCGTGGGAGGTAGTCTGCAAGCCGAGCGCCGTGGTGCGCAGTTCGTCGTCCAGAGCAGCCTTCCGATCGGAGCCCCGCAGTGATCAGAGTTGCGCTGGTGGACGACCAGGCGCTGTTCCGGGCCGGGATCCGCATGCTCGTGGCCTCCCAGCCGGACCTCGAGGTCGTGGGGGAGGCGGGCAACGGCCGGGAGGCTCTCGACGTGATCGCGGCGACTCGGCCGGACGTGGTGCTCATGGACATCCGGATGCCGGTGATGGACGGGCTGACCGCGACCGCCGAGATCCTGTCCCGCCCGGAACCCCCGCGCATCGTCATGCTCACGACGTTCGACCTCGACGAGGCGGCGGCGCGGGCGATCCGGCAGGGGGCGAGCGGCTTCCTCCTCAAGGACGCCGATCCGGAGTTCCTGCTCGCCGCGATCCGGACCGTGCACGCGGGGTCGAGTGTGATCGCGGCCTCCGCGACCCGCGAGCTGTTCGAGCACTTCGCGGAGGCTCCGAAGCCCGTGCCGCCGCAGTACGCCGAGCTGACGGAGCGGGAGCGGGAGATCTTCGCGCTCGCCGCCCGGGGTCTCTCGAATGCCGAGATCGCCGCGCGGGAGTTCCTCAGCGAGGCCACCGTGAAGACCCACATCAGCCGCATCCTCACGAAGCTCGCGCTCCGCGACCGCGTGCAGCTCGTCGTGTTCGCTTTCGAACACGGCCTCGCCTGACGCCGACCCACCCCCTTCCGTTCGCCCCGGCCCCTTGCGGCGGTCCGCAGAGGGGTGGGAGGAACGCAAAGGGGTGGGTCGGGAGGACGCGGGATCATCCTCCCGATGTAGCGGGATGCTCCCGGCGGGCGACGCGACGAGCGGGAGCGCGGGAATAGCGTCGTCATCATGGAGATCACGACCACCGACCTCGGGCTCGCCGCCCGCGTCCAGCACCTGAAGAAGACCTACGGCTCGGGCGAGGGCACCGTCCGCGCGCTCGACGACGTGAGCGTCGGCATCCGCCGCGGACAGTTCACCGCCATCATGGGTCCGTCCGGATCCGGCAAGTCCACCCTCATGCACATCATGGCCGGCCTCGACAGCCCGACGGAGGGGCGGGCGTGGATCGGCGACACCGAGATCACGGGCCTCGGCGACCTGGACCTGACCATCCTGCGCCGCCGCCGGGTCGGGTTCATCTTCCAGGCGTTCAACCTCGTCCCCACGCTCGACGCCCTCGGCAACATCCTGCTGCCGTTCGAGCTCGACGGCCGCCGCCCCAGCGCCATCGAGCGGGCACGGATCGACGGGCTCATCGAGACGCTCGGCCTCGGCAAGCGCCTCGGCCACCGGCCGCACCAGCTCTCGGGCGGGCAGCAGCAGCGCGTCGCGATCG
>NZ_DLNJ01000007.1:226580-248330 GCF_002478345.1 Microbacterium sp. UBA7513 | reverse complement strand
GCAGCGCGTCGCGATCGCCCGGGCGCTCGCCACCGCTCCCGACCTCGTGTTCGCGGACGAGCCAACGGGCAACCTCGACTCCCAGACCGGACGGGAGGTGCTGCGCCTGCTCGCGGCCGCGAGCCGGGAGCACGGCCAGTCCATCGCGATGGTCACGCATGACGCGATCGCGGCGAGCCACGCCGACCGGGTCCTCTACCTCGGCGACGGCCGGATCGTGGCGGATCACCCGCGGCAGACCGCGGAGCAGATCTCGGCCTACATGCTCGCCGCGGAGGTGTCGGCATGACCGCGCTCGCCACGGTCGTCCCGGAGACGCGGACGACCGGTCCCCGGCTGGCCTGGCTCCGCGACCGCGGTATGGGCGCGAGCGTCCTCGTCGCCGCGCTCTCGTCCGCGTTCGGCGTCTTCCTCGTCGAGATCACGGCCTACATCGGCGCCGTGCTCCAGGCCGATCCGTTCATCGGCGACAGCGGCACGCTCGCGGTCGTCGTCGCGATCCTGTCGGTGCTGCTCACCGCCGTCGCGATGTACGTGGCCGCGATCGTCACGGCGAACACGTTCTCGACGATCATCGCGGGCCGCACCCGGCAGATCGCGCTCATGCGACTCATCGGGGCGACGGCTCGTGCGCAGCGGGCGGAGGTCGGCCGGCAGGGGCTCGTCGTCGGGCTCCTCGGCGCGGGGCTCGGCCTGCTCGCCGGACTCCTCCTCTCCGCGGCGGCCGTCCAGCTCGGCGGACAGCTCGTCGCCACCGCGCCGTCGTCCTTCTCGCTCGCCCAGCCCGCTCTCGCCCTCCCGGCGGTCGGTGTCGCGCTCACCACCTGGGCGGCCGCCTGGGTGGGGTCGCGTCGCGTGCTCGCGGTGACGCCGCTGCAGGCTCTGGGCGGTGCCGTCGAGCGCACCCGTGACGAGGTCTCCGGGCGCAAGGGCCGCCATGTCGGGGCCTGGGTCCTGCTGATCTCCGGCGCGGCTCTGCTCGCCGGCGGCGTCGTCCTCGGACTGGTCACACCGCTCGGCGTCGTGGTCGCGTTCTTCGGCGGCATCCTCTCCTTCACCGGGCTCGCTCTGGGGTCCGTGCTGTTCATGCCTCCGGTGCTCCGCCTCGTGGGGCGCCTGTTCGGGTCGAGCGCGACCGCGCGTCTCGCGGCTGAGAACGCCCTGCGGTACCCGGAGCGGTCGTCGCGGATGGCCATCGGCGTCGTCATGGGTGTGACCCTGGTGACGATGTTCGCGGTGGCGCTGGAGTCGTCGAAGCGCCTCATGACGAGCCAGACGACTGAGGAGATCCCACCGGAGTTCTTCGCCCCGTACGATGCGTTCGCCGCGATCATGATGGTGCTCGTCGCCGTCTCGGCCGTGATCGCCGCTGTCGGCCTCGTCAATCTCCTCACCATCGGCGTCGTGCAGCGGCGCCGTGAGCTCGGACTGCTGCGCTCGATCGGTCTGTCCAACCGCCAGGTGCGACGCATGGTGCTGCTGGAGGCGACGCACATCACGGTGGCGGCGACCCTCACCGGTCTCGTGCTCGGGGTGCTCTACGGGTGGATCGCGGCCCAGTCGCTGCTCGGCTCCGTGCCGGTCCTGCCGGAGTTCACGCCCGCGGGACTCGTCGCCCCGCAGGTGCCGTGGCTGCCGGTGGTGATCATCGTCGCCGCGACCGCGCTGCTCACGCTCGTGGCTGCCGCGACGCCGACCCGACTGGCGACCCGCGTGGCCCCGGTCGAGGCACTCGCCGCGGACTGACGGCTCTAGGCTGGACGGATGCCGTCGCCGTTCGATCAGTCCCCGTACCAGGTCCGACTCGACTGGGGGGTGTCCGGGCTCGCCCGCCTCGCGCCGGCCGACGTCGTCGTGGTGATCGACGTCCTCCGGTTCTCCTCGACGGTCGCCGATGCGGTGGCCGGGGGAGCGGAGGTCGAGCTGGCCGGAGCGCTCGACTGGTCGCGGAACGGGGCGGCGGTGGCAGCCGCCGCCCCGAGCGGGGCCACGGTCCTGCTGGGCGCGATCCGCAACGCCGGTGCCGTGGCGAGGGCCGTGCAGGTGGAGCAGGAACGCCGCCAGGGTCGCACCTCGGTGGCGCTGATCCCGGCCGGCGAGCTCGACGCCGCGGGGGAGCTGCGCGTCGCCGTGGAGGACCAGCTCGGGGCCGGAGCGATCGCCGCGGCGCTCACCGATCTCGGCATCGACCACACCGCCCCGGACGCCGCCGTGGCCGCGGAGGGCTTCCGCGCGCTGCGTCGTGCACTGAAGCACCTGATCGGGGCGACGGGCTCCGGTCGCGAGCTGCAGGCCGGGGTCTCGGCGACCCAGCGGATGCGGGCCGCCGGACTGGTGCCGACCAGCACCGCGGACGCCGCCGTCCTGGACGCGGTGGACGCCGTCCCCGTTCTGCGCGACGGGCGGTTCACGCGCTTCGAGTGAGCACGCGATCCGCGTAGGGTCGAGGAATGAGGTTCCTCCCCGCACTCCTCGTCGACGCCGTCCTCGTCCTCGTCTTCGCCGCCATCGGCCGCGCCTCCCACCAGGAGGACCCGGCAGGGTTCCTCCTCACGGCCTGGCCCTTCCTCGTGGCCCTGCTGCTGGGACACGCCGCCGCGCTGCTGCTCCCTGGGCGGCCGCGTCGGCCGTGGTCGCTGTCCTGGGGTGCGGTCGTCTGGGCGGTGACGGTCGTCGGCGGCATGCTGCTGCGGCTGCTCAGCGGAGACACCGCGGAGGTGCCCTTCATCATCGTGGCGACGCTCGTGCTCGCTGTGTTCCTGCTCGGCTGGCGTGGTCTCACCGCGCTCGTCCGTCGAAGCCGCGGCCACCGCGGCGCCGCGCCGGCCGAGGAGGACGGCTTCGCGTCCGAAGAGCAGCCGCGCTCCGGCGGTTCAGCCGTCTGACTGGGCGACCCCGCTCCCTCGGCCCTCAGCGGGGGGCCTGCGCGGCGAGGCGGGCGTCGGTCGTGATCTCGCGGCGCGTCCAGGCGAAGAGGTGCTGGGCATCGAACGTGCGGGAGCACCGGGCGCAGGACGTCGCTCGGCTCGGTCGGCGGTGTCGATACGTGACGTGACCGGCCGGGCAGCGGCCCACCCACGGGGCGAGCTCGACGGCGGTCTCCCCGCGGTGCGTCGTGCCGCCGACATAGCCCAGGTCGCGCGCCACGCGCTTCCAGGCGGGGCCGTGGGCGGCCTGGTGCCCGGCGAGGGCGTGGGCCACCTCGTGCAGGAGCACCTGATGGATCTCGTCGTCCTCGAAGCGGGCGGCGAGATACCGCGACACGGTGATGCGCTTGCGTGTGTAGTCGCACTGGCCGGCGCGACGCTTGGCGTGGTCGAAGTCGAACGACCAGCTGTCGTCGAGATGCAACCGGATCAGTGCCTCGCCCCAGACGCGCACGCGGTCAAGTTCCGCCATGCGCTCAGGCTAAGGCATGCCGCGGACACTCGGGCGCATCGGCGTCAGCCCGCGACGAGTTGCGCCGGACGACGGCGCTCCACGGCCTCGATGGCGAGGAGCACGGTTTCCAGCTCCCGGTCCTCCGCGCCGGACTCGCGCCGCAGGAAGAGCGACTGCTTGAAGCTCTCCCGCGCAGTCTCGTAGTCCTCGGCGTCGTAGGCGTTCTTGCCGTGGTGCTGATAGGCGAAAGCGGCGATCGACAGCCAGCGCTGCCCCTCCGCCTCCGCGGCGCAGGTCGCCAGCTCCTGCTCGGCGGCGGCGTATGCGCCCCGGTACTGCAGGATCGTCGCGTGCAGCACCCGAGCGCGGAGCACGTCCTTGCGGGTGCCGGCCATCCGGGCCTGCCGCACGGCTTCGTCGGCGAGCGCGAGGGCGTCGTCGAGGCGTCCCAGCACCTTGAGCAGCCAGACCCGCTCGAGCAGGGCGGGAAGGCTGCGCTGCTCCTCGATCTCGGCCAGGCGAGCGGCGCACTCATCGAGATCGACCCGTTCGCGGAGGCTCTCCTGGTCGTATCCCCGGATCAAACTCATTGCTCTCCTTCCGCGCGTCCCCGCACCTGTCCCCGTCCAGTCTGCCTGCCGCTTCCGTGCTCCTCGGGGCGGCGCGCCACGTCAGCGCAGGAACAGCGAGGCATCGGGCCGCGGGGACGCGACGGCGTCGGCGTCCGTGACGATCCGGGCGCCCTGGAGGAAGGCGCGGGCCTCGTCCCCCTGGGCGATCTTCGCGGGATGCGGACCCGCGGCGAGCATCCGGGGCAGCCACTCCGTCGGGAGAGGGGCGGCGGAGGCGGCCACGACGAGGTTGCCGAAGCGGCGGCCCTTGAGCACCTGGGTGTCAGCGAGGATCCCGATCTCCGGGAGCACCTCGGCGATGGTCGCGGCCTGGCGACGGGCGAACGCGAGACCGGGGCCGTCGGCCACGTTGACGAGCAGGACACCGCCGGGGGCGAGCAGCGCGGCGAGCTCCCGGTAGAACTCCACGCTCGTGAGGTGGGCGGGCGTCTGCGCGCCCGAGTACACATCCGAGACGACGAGGTCGACCGTGCCGACCAGCGCCGACGGGAGCTTCCGGACCCCCTCCCTCGCATCGCCGATCCGCAGCCGGATGGCCGCCCCCTTCGGCAGCGGGAGGTGCTCGCGGACGAGCTGCACCAGCGGAGCCTCCAGCTCGATGACCTGCTGGCGTGACCCGGGGCGGGTCGCATCGATGTACCGGGGGATGGTCAGGGCACCGGCTCCGAGGTGCACCGCGGTGAGCGGACCGGGGTGGAGCTGGTCGATCACCGCCCCCATCCGCACGATGTACTCGAAGTGCAGGTGCGTGGGGTCGTCGAGGTCGACGTGCGACTGCGGGGTGTCGTCCACGACGAGCTCGTAGCCGCTCGTGAACTCCGACGGGACGATCCGGGCGAGGCCGCCGTGGTCGAGGCGGGTCTGCGGGTGCTCGGCGTCCCGTGATCGCGTCCGTCCCATGCCGTCGAGCCTACGCCGCGCGGACCAGGGTCAGCGCTGGTTGCCCACCGCGCAGGTCTCCTGCTCGAGGGTCTGCCCCGACACCTCCGGCGGGAGCGTCGCGCGCGGGTCCGGCGTCGCGGTCGTTTCGGGAGTGGATTCCGTCTCCGGCGTCGTGGGCGCCGTGGGAGCGGGGGTGACGAGCTCGACGCCGCGGTGCGTCGTCACGTCGCCGGTGAGCTGGAGCGGCTGCCCGGCTCGCACCGCGTCCCACAGGGCGGCCGCGGCCGCCTCGTCCGGCACGACCTTGTCGTCGTCGAACGGATCGGCGATGTTCGGGTACTGCACGAACACGAAGTCGCTGAAGTTCACATCCTTGAGGGCGAGTGTGAGCTGGGCCAGGCGCAGCGGGTCGGCGAGCTCATCGCTGGGATCGATGTTGTCGGCGATGGCGTTCGTCAGTCGAAGCACCTTGGGGATGTCGGTCAGAGTGTCCTCGCTGAGCACCTTCTTGGCCAGCCGTGACATGTACTGCTGCTGGTTGGAGATGCGCGCGAGATCGCTCTCGTCCCCCACGCCGTGCCGGGTGCGGATGAACTGGAGGGCTTCCACGCCCGAGACCGTCCGCATGCCCGCGGGCCAGTCGATGCCGGTGTGACGATCTCGGATGCCGTCGCCGGCGATGCAGACCTCGACGCCGCCGATCGCATCCGTGACGGCCATGACGCCGTCGAAGCTGATCTTGGCGGCGAACTCGATGGGGATGTCGCCTAGTTCGCTCACGGTCTTCGCGATGCAGGAGAGGCCGGCGTGCTCGAACAGCGAGTTCATCGATGCCTTCTCCATCGCGGATGCGACGGAGCCGTCCTCACGGGTGCACTCCGGTACGGGGACGCCGAGGTCGCGGGGGAGCGAGACGACGGTCACGTTCCGGGGTGCGGCGGAGACGTGCACGAGGAGGTTCACGTCGTTCCGACTGAGTCCGTCCGCCTCGGCGCAGCGTTCGTCGAAGAGTGCGGTGGCCTTCGGGCCGCACTCGTCCGTCCCCACGATGAGGAGGCTGAAGGCCTTGTCGTCGGGATACGCGCCGAGGGTGGGCGGGTCGACCTGCGGGGCGCCCTCCAGGGTGACGGCCCCGTCGCCCACGCGGTTGAAGACGTCCCAGACGAGGAATCCCGCGACCGCCACGGTGGAGACGAGGACGACGGCGAGCCCGATCCCGAGGCCCCGCAGAATCCGAGAGGTCCGGCCGCGCGTCGACGGCGGTGCGTGCCGGGGGAGCGGAGGGCGGTCGGCGTCTGATCCACGGCGGGGCATGCGGGGAGCCTACCCCGGAGGCCTGATGTTACGGCGGTATGACGATTCTGGGAGGAACTTGCAGGGAATTAGTTAGTCGTGAATACTTTTTCCTATCCCCGGTACGCACCCGATGCACACCTGGACTTTCAAAGAGGAGATCCCCCCATGCACAAGCGCATTCTTCCGGCGGTGGCGCTCGGCGCCGCTGTCACGATCGCTCTGGCCGGCTGCGCCGGCGGCAGCGGCGACAACGGCTCGACCAACGGCGAGGGCCAGGAGCTGACGGTCTGGATCATGAAGGGGACCAACCCCGACGCGACCGCCTTCTACGACAAGGTGTCGGACGCCTTCGAAGAGGAGACCGGCGCGAAGGTCACCATCGAGGAGATCCAGTGGGCCGACGCCCACGACCGCTTCGTCACCTCGATCGCCGGCGGCACCACCCCGGACATCGCCGAGACCGGCACCACCTGGACCGCCGAGTTCGCCGACGCCGGCGCGCTCCTCCCGCTCGACGAGTACGTCGACGCCGAGGACGGCCTGCGCGACGACCTCGTCGAGGGCCTCGCCGTCGCCGGCACCTACGAGGACGAGCTCTACGGCATGCCGTGGTACGCGGGTGTCCGCTCCATCGTCTACCGCACCGACGTCTTCGAGGAGCTCGGTCTCGAGGCTCCGAAGACCTGGGACGACATCGTCGCCGCGGGCGAGGCCATCAAGGCCGCCAAGCCCGACATGCTGCCCTTCCCCGTCGCAGGTGACGCCGAGTTCCAGGTCTACCCCTGGGTCTGGGGCGCCGGCGGCGAGATCGCCACGAAGGACGGCGACACCTGGACCAGCGAGCTCGACAGCGCCAAGTCGCAGGCCGGCATCGAGTTCTACACGGGCCTGGCCACCGAGCACGGCTTCTCGTCGGCCGGTGCGACCACCTGGAAGGAGACCGACCTCCGGGACGCCTTCACGCAGGGCAACGTCGCGATGATGCTCTCCGGCTCGTGGACGCCGAACGCGCTCATCGAGGCCAACCCCGAGCTCGAGGGCAAGATCGGCGCGGCCGTGATCCCCGGCCAGGACGGCGGCATCGCTCCGTCCGTGCTCGGCGGCTCGCACCTGTCGGTGTTCAACACCACGAAGAACGCCGACCTCGCGTGGGAGTTCGTCAAGCTCATGACCACCGGTGAGTTCGCCGAGCAGTGGTCCGACGAGACCGGCTACTTCCCGGGCGTCCAGTCCGCGATGGAGGAGGCCCTCGCCTCGACCGACCCGCTGGTCGCTCCGTTCGCCGAGCAGATGGTCGACGGCGGCGCGTCCGTCCCGGTCACGCCGAACTTCGGCGCCGTGCAGGCGAAGAAGACCACCAACGCCATGATCCAGGCCATCCTCAGCGGGCAGAAGGACGTCGCGACCGCGACGAAGGACGCCGCCGCCGAGATGACCGAACTGCTCAACCAGTAAGGAACCACTCCTTCCATGTCGATGGTGCAAGCGCCACTGCCGGCCACGAAGGCGGAGCCCTCCTCCGCCTCCGTGGCCGGCGGCCGGAAGCGTCGGGGTCTCTCGATCGTCACGGCCCGCCCCTGGCTCCTCCTCGCCCCCGGGCTGATCATCCTCGCGGGGCTCATGCTCTGGCCGCTCGTGCAGGTGTTCCTCTACTCGCTGCAGGACTACGGTCTGCGCGAGATCAACACCGGTGAGAGCAACTGGATCGGGCTGGCCAACTACGCCGAGGCGCTCACCAATCCGACCCTGTGGACGGTGGTGCTCCCCAACACGGTCGGCTTCGCGGCCGTCGCGGTGTTCACCACCGTCGCACTCGGAACCCTCGTGGCGCTGCTGCTGGCGCGCCTGGGTACCGTGTGGCGCACCATCGTCTCCAGCTGCATCATGGTCGCGTGGGCGATGCCCGCCGTGACCGGAACGTACGTCTGGACCTTCATCTTCGATGCCGACCGCGGCATCTTCAACAGCGTCCTGCAGGACCTCGGCCTCATCGACGGCCAGGTCAACTGGTTCACCAACCAGTGGTCGTTCTACGCGATCGTGCTGCTGAACGTCGTCCACCACGGCTTCCCGTTCGTGGCCATCACCGTGCTCGCCGGGCTCCTGGGCGTCTCGAAGGAGATGCTCGAGGCTGCGGCGCTCGACGGAGCCGGCGCATGGCGCCGCTTCTGGAAGATCATCTTCCCGACACTCAAGCCCGTCTTCTCCGTCGTCATCATCCTGTCGACGATCTGGGACTTCAAGGTCTTCGCGCAGGTCTACCTCATGCCCGGCGGCAGCGGCGGCAACCGTCAGGTGCTCAACCTCGGCGTGTGGTCGTACGTGGAGTCGTTCGGTCAGAACCGCTACGGATTCGGCGCCGCGCTGGCCGTGCTGCTGACCCTCGTGCTGATCGGCATCACGATCGTCTACATCCGCTCCCTCATGAAGGAGGACGAGCTGTGAACCCCCGCCCCAGGCTCCGGTCGCGCATCGGACTCGGCATCGGCGTCGCCGCCGTCCTCGTCTTCACCCTGTTCCCCGTCTACTGGATGGTCTCCAGTGCGTTCGACGCCAAGGCGTCCAGCGGCGGTCAGTCGCTCCTCCCGCAGGAGTTCACGTGGGACAACTTCGCCTTCGTGCTCACGGAGGGCGGCTTCGGCACGTACCTGCGCAACTCGGCGATCGTGGCCCTCGTCACCGTCCTCGTCAGCGCCATCGTCTGCCTGCTCGCGGCGGTCGCCGTCGCGCGCTTCCGCTTCAAGTTCCGCACCACGGTCCTGATGATGATCCTCGTGGTGCAGATGGTGCCGCTCGAGGCACTCGTCATCCCGCTGTTCCTCCAGGTCAAGAGCCTCGGTCTGCTCAACAGCATCATCGGCCTGATGGTCGTCTACGTGGCGCTGTCGCTCGCGTTCGGCATCTGGATGCTGCGCGGCTTCGTCGCGGCCGTCCCGGTCGAGCTCGAGGAGGCCGCCTACATCGACGGCGCGAGCTGGTGGCGGATGTTCCGCTCCATCCTGCTGCCGCTCGTGATGCCCGGCCTCGTCGCGACGAGCATCTTCAGCTTCATCACGGCGTGGAACGAGTTCATCTTCGCCATGACGATCCTCGGCGCGCAGACCGACCAGTACACGGTCTCGATCGGCCTCAAGTCGTTCTTCGGCTTGTACTCGAACGACTGGGGCAGCATCATGGCCGCCTCGACGATCATCACCGTCCCCGTCATGATCTTCTTCGTCATCGTGCAGCGCCGGCTCTCCGCCGGCATGGTCGCCGGGGCGGTGAAGGGATGACCGACGAGCTTGAACGTCTCGCGAACGGCGTGCTCTGGCCCGGGTTCCTCGGCACCACGGCCCCCGCCTGGCTCGTGGAGGAGCTGCGCGACGGCCTGGCGGGCGTCGTGTACTTCGGTCAGAACGTCGGTGAGGGGCTGTCCGCGCTGAGTGCGCAGATCGTCGACGCCAACCCGCACGCCCTGATCGGCGTCGACGAGGAGGGCGGCAGCGTCACCCGCCTGGAGTCCGGAAGCGGCTCCACCCTCCCCGGTGCCGCACAGCTCGGCGCCCTCGACGACGTCGTCGCGTCGGAGCGGACCGGGGCGGAGCTCGCCCGCCGCGTGCGCGCCGTCGGTGCGAACGTCGTGCTCGGTCCGGTCGCCGACGTCAACACCGACCCGCGCAACCCCGTCATCGGCGTGCGCTCGTTCGGGGCCGAGGAGGCGCTGGTGACGCGTCACGTCGTCGCCACGGTCGACGGCATCCAGGACGGCGGGGCGGCCGCGTGCGTCAAGCACTTCCCCGGTCACGGCGACACCCACCTCGACTCCCACCACGCCCTGCCTGAGATCGCTCTCGACGTGGCCGAGTACGAGCGCGTGCACCTCGAGCCGTTCCGCGCCGCCGTCGAGGCGGGGGTGGACGCGATCATGACCGCGCACATCGTCGTCCCCGCGTGGGGCGCGCAGCCGGCCACCCTCAACCCGCGCGTGCTCGGCATGCTGCGAGAGTGGGGCTTCCGGGGCGTCATCATCACCGACGCGCTGGACATGGCCGCGATCCGCGAGACCGTCGGACTCGGCGGGGGCGCCGCCCTCGCTCTGGCCGCCGGTGCCGACCTGCTGTGCATCGGCAACCCGACCAACCCCGGCGAGGCCGCTCTTCCCGACCAGGACCGGCGCGACTTCCTCGCCGCCCGCGACGGGATCGTCGCCGCGCTGCGGGACGGCTCGCTCTCCCGGGAGCGCGTCGAGGAGGCCGCCGCGCGGGTGTCGGCCCTCGCGAACCGACTGCGCATGAGCGCAACCCCGGACGAGGGAGCCGCCGCGTTCGACGCCGCCGAGATCGTCCGTCGGTCCGTGTCGCTCGCCGGCGTTGCCCCCGAGGCCGCGGAGGCCCTGGCGGTGATCGATGCGCGACGTCGCTCGACGCTCGCGGTGGACAGCGCCGCATCGTACGTCGCGGAGGCGCTCGCGGGAGACGGCATCCGCGTGCGGCTCGACGTGGCCGCACGCCCCGTGGCCGAACAGGACGCCGTGATCGACGAGGTCGCCGCGGCGACCGGCACGACGGTCGTCCTCGTGGATCGACCGGATGCCGAGCCGGCGCAGCGGGCGCTGATCGAGCGGACCGCGCTCCGGGACCCGGATGCGGTCGTGGTGAACGTCGGCCTGCCCGTGCAGGAGCCGCTGCCGCTGCCGACCGTCGAGGTCGGCGC
This sequence comes from Microbacterium sp. UBA7513, assembly GCF_002478345.1. Lineage (NCBI taxonomy): Bacteria > Bacillati > Actinomycetota > Actinomycetes > Micrococcales > Microbacteriaceae > Microbacterium > Microbacterium sp. UBA7513. The sequence goes on along the minus strand of NZ_DLNJ01000007.1, from coordinate 237,444 downwards.
CGCCAGCCGGCTCGGCGCTCAGACCGCGCGGGACGCGCTCCTCGGCCGCTTCCGGCCGCGACAGAGGACGACCGCCGCCGGTTGAGACGGGATCAGCGCATGGACGACGACGTTCTGGCCGTGGTGCGGCGCTCCCTCCCCAAGCTCAGCGCGGCGGAGGGACGCGTCGCCGAGAGGATCCTCGGAGACCCCACCCTCGTGGTGGATCTCGCGATCAACGACCTCGCGCAGCTCTGCCAGACCTCGCTGTCGACCGTCGCGCGCTTCGCGCAGTCGCTCGGCTACAGCGGCTACCGGGAGCTGAGGGTCGCCGTCGCGCGGGCGGTCACCCTGGCCCAGGCGCAGCAGGCCCGGTTCGGACTCGACTCCACGGCGATCGACCGGGACGACGGACCGGCGGCGATCGCCGCGAAGCTCGCGGCGCAGGAGATCGACGCGATCGAGAAGACGGCCAGGGCCCTCGATGCGGACGCGCTCGACCGGGTGGCGCGGGCGGTGGTCGTCGCCCGGCACATCGACCTGTTCGGGCAGGCGGCGTCGTCGCTGACCGCCCAGGACCTCCAGCTCAAGCTCTCCCGGATCGGCTGCTCGGTGACCCACTCGGCCGATCCGCACCTCGCGGTCACCGCGGCCGCGCTGCGGTCCTCCGCGGATGTGGCGATCGCCTTCTCGCACGGCGGCGAGACGGCCGAGACGGTCCGTGCCCTGGAGGTCGCGCGGGCCGCGGGCGCCCTTGCGGTGGCCGTGACGAGCGCTGCCGACTCCCCGCTCGCGGCCCTCGCCGACGTCGTGCTCCTCAGCCAGGCGCAGGAATCGCCGTACCGGATGGCCGCCATGTCGAGCCGGATCGCGCAGCTCGCGCTCATCGATGTGCTGTTCGTGCGCATCGTGCAGTACCGGGGCGAGCACGTCGCAGTGTCGTTGCAGCGCACGCACGACGCGGTCCCGCCGCGTCACGGCCGCCACGCGGACTGAGCCGTCGCCGGATCAGTCGACGTGGTCGCGCGTGCTGGCGATCGCGCGCGTCGCGATGCGGTGGGCGCGGGCCAGGCTTCCGTGCAGCGTCAGGCCGGTGAGGACGCCGGCGAGGAAGCCGGCGGCGAAGGCGTCGCCCGCCCCGATCGTCTCCACCACCGGCACATCGAGGGCATCGCTCGCGGCGCGCTCGGCGCCGTCGAACGCCACGGCGCCGGCGGGGTCGGTCACGACCAGGTAGCGCGGCTCGGGGAACAGCGTGCGCAGGTCGTCCGGCGCGCTCGTCCCGAACACGGCCTCGGCGTCGGGGCGGGTGCAGAACAGGACGTCGGCGCGGTGGGCGAGATCGGTGAGGACGGCGCGTCCGTCGTCTTCCCGGCCCCGCCACAGCGCGGGGCGCCAGTTCAGATCGAAGCTGACGAGACGGCCGGGGCGCGGCGCCGCGACCAGGGCCTCCTGGGCCGCGCGTGCGGAGGGCGAAAGCGCAGGCGTGATGCCGGAGGTGTGCACGAGGGCCGCCGCGGCGAGCAGATCCACCGCCACGGGCGACTCCAGCGACGCCGGCGACAGCGCCGCCGCGGCCGACCCGGCACGGTAGTAGTGCATCGTCCCCTCCACGGCGCCGTCCGCCCGCGGTGAGAGCTCCTTGACGTAGATCCCCGTCGGTGCGACCGGGTCGACCTCCACGGCCCGATCGTCCACGCCGTGCGCACGGAGCTCGGCGGTGAGGAAGCGTCCGAAGCCGTCGTCGCCGACGCGGGACACGACCGCGGTGCGGATGCCGGCGGAGGCCAGCGCGATCGCGGTGTTCCACTCGGCCCCGGCGAGGGAGCGGTGGAACGTGCGGCAGGATTCGAGCGGTCCGGCGGTGGCGGCGACGAGGGCGACCAGGCCCTCGCCCAGGCACACGACGCGGGGAGTGGTGTCCGGCACGTTCTGGACATTACCGGATCACGGGCGGCCCCGCGTCGATACCGGATCGCAACATCGGACTCTTGGCATCCGCCTGGCCGCTGGGTACCTTCGAGGAATCACCGTCTCCGCGGCGACGATGCCCGGAGACGCGCAAGGAAGCGCCCGACAGGGAAGGTCATACACCCATGCACCAGTCAGCCATGCCTCGGCGAGGAATCGCCGTCATCACCGGAGCGACCATCGCCGCTCTCGCTCTCGCCGGATGTGTCGCCAGCGAGCGCGGGGACAACGGGTCGGAGGGTTCCGGTGATGTCGACGGCACGTTCGTCTTCGCCGCCTCGTCCGATCCCGCGAGCCTCGACCCGGCGTTCGCGCAGGACGGCGAGACCTTCCGCGTCTCGCGCCAGATCTTCGAGGGTCTGGTGGGCACGGAGCCCGGCACGGCCGACCCGGCCCCGCTGCTGGCGGAGTCGTGGGAGTCGTCCGAGGACGGCATGTCCCACACCTTCGCGCTGAAGGAGGGCGTGACCTTCCAGGACGGCACCCCGTTCAACGCCGAGGCGGTCTGCGCCAACTTCGACCGCTGGTACAACTGGACCGGTCTCGCCGCCTCCGAGGCCTTCGGGTACTACTACAACAAGCTCTTCAAGGGCTACGCCTCCAACCCGGAGGACGCGGTCTACAAGTCCTGCACGCCCGACGGCGAGAACTCCGTCACGATCGAGTTGAACAAGCCGTTCGCCGGCTTCATCGCCTCGCTGTCGCTCCCGGCCTTCGGCATGCAGAGCCCCTCGGCGATGCAGGAGTTCGGCGCGGACGAGGTCGGCGGCACCGCCGAGGCGCCGCAGCTGTCCGAGTACGCCATGGGCCACCCGGTCGGCACAGGCCCCTACCAGTTCGAGGAGTGGGCGCCGGGCGAGCAGGTCACGCTCAAGGCCTACGACGACTACTGGGGCGAGGCCGGCCAGATCGACGAGATCATCTTCCGCACCATCGACGACCCGACGGCGCGTCGCCAGGCGCTCGAGTCGGGCTCCATCGACGGCTACGACCTCGTGGGCCCCGCCGACACGAAGGCCCTGGAGGAGGACGACTTCACCATGGTGTCGCGTCCCCCGTTCACGATCCTCTACCTCGCCTTCAACCAGGCGATCCCGGAGCTGCAGGACCCGAAGGTGCGTGAGGCGCTGTCCTACGCGATCGACAAGGACGCGCTGATCAGCCAGGTCCTCCCGGAGGGCACCGAGAAGGCGACGCAGTTCGTCCCGCCGGTGGTCAACGGCTACAACGACGAGGTCACGACCTACGACTACGACCCGGAGAAGGCCAAGGAGCTGCTCGCGGAGGCCGGCTACGACGAGGCGAACCCGCTGGCGCTGGACTTCAACTACCCGGTCAACGTCTCGCGTCCGTACATGCCGGACCCCGAGCAGATCTACACCGTCCTGTCGTCGCAGCTCTCCGAGGTCGGCGTGGAGACCACCCCGGTCTCCGAGGAGTGGGTCGAGTACCTCGACCGCACCACCGGCACTTCCGACCACGGCATCCACCTGCTCGGCTGGACCGGCGACTACAACGACACCGACAACTTCGTCGGCGTGTTCTTCGGACAGAAGAGCTCCGAGTGGGGCTTCGACAACCCGGAGCTGTTCCAGGCGCTGACCGAGGCGCGCGGGGTCTCCAACCTCGACGACCAGACGGCGCTCTACGAGGACATCAACGAGATGGTCGCGGAGTTCATCCCCGGCGTCCCGCTCGCTCACCCCGCGCCGACGCTCGCCTTCGACCCGCGCGTCGAGAGCTACCCCGCCAGCCCGGTGAACGACGAGGTCTTCACGGACATCGTCCTCACGAAGTAGGCCTGACCATTTGATATGCCGAGCCCCGGTTCCGCTCTCGCGGGACCGGGGCACGGCGTACCTTCTGATCGACGGAGAACTCTGTGCTGCGCACCATCGGCAGGCGACTGCTGTTCCTCATCCCCACCCTGTTCGGGCTCAGCATCCTGCTGTTCGCCTGGGTCAGGGCCCTCCCCGGCGGCCCCGCGGTCGCCCTCCTCGGCGAGAAGGCCACCCCGGAGGCCATCGCCAGGGTCAACGAGCTCTACGGCTTCAACAAGCCCCTCATCGAGCAGTACTTCATCTGGGTCACCCGGCTGCTGCAGGGCGACTTCGGCACGTCCATCCAGACCAACCGGCCGGTCACGGAGGAGTTCCTCCGCCGTTTCCCCGCGACGATCGAGCTGAGCGTCGCGGCGCTCATCTTCGCGATCGGCGTCGGCATCCCGCTCGGGTACTGGGCTGCCCGTCGCCACGGCAAGTTCACCGATCACGCGTCGGTCGTGCTGAGCCTCATCGGCATCACGATCCCGGTCTTCTTCCTGGCCTTCATCCTCAAGTACGTCTTCGCCGTCCAGCTGGGGTGGCTGCCCTCGGACGGCCGGCAGGATCCCCGGATCGATGCGACCCATCCCACCGGCTTCTACGTCTGGGACGGCATCATCACGGGGGAGTTCGACGCCGCGTGGGATGCGATCCTCCATCTGATCCTCCCGGCGCTCGCCCTCGGCACCATCCCGCTCGCGATCATCGTCCGCATCACCAGGGCGAGCGTGCTGGAGGTGCAGAACGCCGACTACGTGCGGACGGGGCGGGCCAAGGGCGTGGGCTCGGCGACGCTGCGCAGCCGGTTCATCCTCCGGAACGCCATGCTGCCGGTCATCACGACGATCGGTCTGCAGACCGGACTGCTCATCTCCGGGGCGGTGCTCACCGAGACGGTCTTCGCCTTCCCCGGCATCGGGTCGTTCCTCGCGCGGGCCATCTTCACGCGCGACTTCCCGGTGCTGCAGGGGTTCATCATCTTCATCGCGATCGCCTACGCCCTCATCAACCTGGCCGTGGACGTGTCGTACAGCTTCATCGATCCGAGAGTGAGGGTGCAGTGATGTCCTCCTCCCTCATCCGAAAGGAGGCGCTCGCATGAGCATCGCCCTCCCACCCGCACAGGGCCCGTCCGCCGAGAGCGGCGGGAGCATCGACACCGTCGCGATCGCCCAGGCCGACCTCAAGGACGGCGGCGGCGGCTTCTGGCGCGACGTCTTCCGACGGCTCCGGCACAATCCGACGGCGTGGATCGGCGCGGTCATCGTGCTCCTCTTCCTGCTCGTCGCGGTGCTCGCGCCGGTCCTCGCTCCGTACCCCGAGACCGCGCTCCCGGGGGCGAAGGAGATCACGCCCACGCACATCCCCGGCCCGGGGGAGCTGCCGCAGTTCCCGCTCGGTCTGGACCGGTTCGGCGGCGACGTGCTGTCGAAGCTCATCTGGGGCGCGCAGGCGTCGCTGCTGATCGGCGTCGTCTCCACCGCGATGGGCCTCGTCGGCGGCATGATCCTCGGACTCCTCGCCGGCACGTTCGGCGGCTGGGTCGACACGGTCATCATGCGCGTCGTCGACATCATCCTCTCGGTGCCGAACCTCCTGCTGGCGGTGTCGATCGCCGCGATCCTCGGACAGACGCCGTACGCCGTGATGATCGCCATCGGGGCCTCCCAGGTGCCGATCTTCGCGCGCCTGCTGCGGGCGTCCATGCTCCAGCAGCGCTCCAGCGACTACGTGCTCTCGGCGCAGACCCTCGGTCTCGGCCGCGGCCGGATCACGATGTCGCACGTCCTCCCGAACGCGATCGGGCCCGTGATCGTGCAGGGCACCCTGACCCTGGCCACCGCCGTGATCGATGCGGCGGCGCTGTCGTTCCTCGGCCTCGGCGGCGGCGGCCCCGCGACGGCCGAATGGGGCCGCATGCTCACGTACGCGCAGGCGGAGCTGGCGATCGCCCCGTGGCTGGCGTTCCTCCCCGGCATCTGCATCGCCGTCACCGCGCTCGGCTTCACCCTGCTCGGTGAGGCCCTGCGCGAAGCCATGGACCCGAGGACGAGGGCACGATGAACATCCGCGACGAGGGCGCCGTGCGCGCCGCGAAGGAGAACGGCATGGCGGACGAGCCCCTGCTGTCGGTCGAGGGCCTGGCGGTGGACTTCGCCACCATGGACGGCGTCGTGCACGCCGTCGAGGGCGTCGACCTCGAGATCCGCCCCGGGGAGACCGTGGCGATCGTCGGCGAGTCCGGTTCCGGCAAGTCGACCACCGCGATGGCGATCATCGGGCTGCTCGCGGGCGGAGGGAAGGTGGCCGCCGGCAGCATCAAGCTCGACGGGCGGGACATCTCCCGCGCCTCCGAGAGCGAGTTGCGAACGATCCGCGGACGGGACATCGGCCTCGTGCCGCAGGACCCCATGTCGAACCTCAACCCGGTCGCGAAGATCGGCACCCAGGTCGCCGAGACGCTGCTCGCCCACGGCCTCGCCACCCGGCAGAACGTGCAGGCCAAGGTCGTCGAGGCGCTGACCGCCGCCGGTCTTCCGGATCCGGAGCGCCGGGCCAAGCAGTATCCGCACGAGTTCTCCGGGGGCATGCGGCAGCGGGCGCTCATCGCCATCGGGCTGGCGTGCAAGCCGCGGCTGCTCATCGCGGACGAGCCCACCAGCGCCCTGGACGTGACGGTGCAGCAGACCATCCTCGACCAGATCGGCGAGATGACGAGGGAGCTGGGCACGGCCGTGCTCCTCATCACGCACGACCTCGGGCTCGCGGCGGAACGCGCCGAGCGGGTGATCGTGATGCACCGAGGCAAGGTCGTGGAGCAGGGCCCCGCGCGGCAGATCCTCGAGGATCCGCAGCATCCGTACACCCAGTCGCTCGTGAAGGCGGCGCCCTCGGTGGCGGTGGCACGGCTGCGCCCCGAGGCCTTCGTCCGCGGCGCTTCGACAGGCTCAGCGTCGCAGTCGGCCCCGGGGTCCCTGAGCTCGTCGAAGGGCAACATCGTCGAGATCGAGAACCTCACGAAGGTGTACCCGGTGCGCGGCAAGCACGAGGACTTCGTCGCCGTCGACGACGTCTCGCTCGCGATCCCGCGTGGGGAGACCGTCGCGATCGTGGGGGAGTCCGGATCGGGCAAGACCACGACCGCGCGCATGCTGCTCAAGGTCATCGAGCCCACGAGCGGCCTCATCCGCTACGAGGGCAAGGACATCTCGACACTGAGCCGCGCGGAGACGAAGGACTTCCGGCAGCGGGTGCAGCCGATCTTCCAGGATCCGTACTCCAGCCTGAACCCCATGTTCACGATCGAGCGTCTGATCGCGGAGCCGCTGGAGTTCTACAAGCGGGGGAGCGGGGCGGAACGGCGCACGCGCGTGCGGCAGCTCCTGGACGACGTCGCGCTGCCGCAGTCGATGCTGCGGCGCTACCCGTCCGAGCTCTCCGGCGGCCAGCGGCAGCGTGTCGCGATCGCGCGGGCGCTGGCCCTGTCGCCGGACCTCATCGTGTGCGACGAGCCCGTGTCGGCGCTCGACGTGCTCGTGCAGGACCAGATCCTGCGGCTGCTGGGCGACCTGCAGCGCGAGTACGGGCTGAGCTACCTGTTCATCTCGCACGACCTCGCGGTGGTGCGGCTCATCAGCGACTACGTGTGCGTGATGAAGGACGGGAAGCTCGTGGAGGCTGCGTCGTCGGAGGAGATCTTCACGAACCCCCGCGACCCCTACACGCGCCGCCTCCTCGCCTCGATCCCCGGCAACGAGCTCAACATCGCGTCCTGATCGTCCCTGACCCGAGACCCCGGTTTCGCGCCGAAACCCCGCCCTGCCTCCGCGGCGAGGGCGGGGTTTCGGCGCGGAAGCGGGGTCTCGGCGGTCCCATTACCGCAGCATCGAAGATTGGTCAAGGATTGCGCTTGCCATGTCGCGAGATCGCGTCTATAGTTGGTAGTTGCGCTCGCTTCTCCCTGCCCTCATATGGTGGTCGGCATCTCGTGAGCTTCTGAGCGCACTCCACCTGACGACAAAGGAATCGAGAAGCCCTGCGGGGCTCACGGAGGTTATTCCCTTGGCTGCTGCTCCCAACGCATCCACATCCACCACCACCAAGAACGGACGCGGAGCTTCCCGTCTCTCGTTCGCCAAGATCTCCGACACGCTGACGGTCCCCGACCTTCTCGCCCTGCAGACCGAGTCCTTCGGTTGGCTGGTCGGCAACGACGCCTGGAAGGCGCGCGTGGCCGAGGCCAAGGCCGCCGGTCGCACCGACGTGAACGAGAACAGCGGTCTGGGCGAGATCTTCGAGGAGATCTCCCCGATCGAGGACCTCGGCGAGACGATGCAGCTGTCGTTCACGAACCCGTACCTCGAGCCCGAGAAGTACTCCATCGAGGAGTGCAAGGAGCGCGGCAAGACGTACGCGGCCCCGCTCTACGTCGAGGCCGAGTTCATGAACCACCTCACGGGTGAGATCAAGACCCAGACGGTCTTCATGGGCGACTTCCCGCTGCAGACCGACAAGGGCACGTTCATCATCAACGGCTCCGAGCGCGTCGTCGTCTCGCAGCTCGTGCGCTCGCCGGGTGTCTACTTCGACAAGACCCCCGACAAGACGTCCGACAAGGACATCGTCTCGGCGCGCGTCATCCCGAGCCGTGGTGCCTGGCTCGAGTTCGAGATCGACAAGCGCGACCAGGTCGGTGTGCGTGTCGACCGCAAGCGCAAGCAGTCCGTCACGGTCTTCCTCAAGGCTCTGGGCATGACCAGCGAGGAGATCCTCGCGGAGTTCGCCGGCTACACCTCCATCGAGGAGACGCTCGCGAAGGACACGATCGTCACCAAGGAAGACGCGCTGCGCGACATCTACCGCAAGCTGCGTCCGGGCGAGCAGGTGGCCGCCGAGGCCGCCCGCGCGCTGCTCGACAACTTCTACTTCAACCCGAAGCGCTACGACCTCGCCAAGGTCGGCCGGTACAAGATCAACCACAAGCTGGGTCTCGACACCCCGCTGACGGAGTCGGTGCTGACGGTGCAGGACATCGTCGCCACGATCAAGTACCTCGTGCGTCTGCACGCGGGCACCGAGGAGACCTTCGAGGGCATCCGCGGCGGCAAGAAGACCGAGATCCGTCTCGCGACCGACGACATCGACAACTTCGGCAACCGTCGCATCCGCGCGGTCGGCGAGCTGATCCAGAACCAGGTCCGCACGGGTCTGTCCCGCATGGAGCGCGTCGTCCGCGAGCGCATGACCACGCAGGACATCGAGGCCATCACGCCGCAGACCCTGATCAACGTGCGCCCCGTCGTCGCCGCGATCAAGGAGTTCTTCGGAACCTCGCAGCTGTCGCAGTTCATGGACCAGAACAACCCGCTCGCGGGTCTGACCAACAAGCGTCGTCTGTCGGCCCTGGGCCCCGGTGGTCTGAGCCGCGACCGCGCCGGCGTCGAGGTCCGTGACGTCCACCCCTCGCACTACGGCCGCATGTGCCCGATCGAGACGCCGGAAGGCCCGAACATCGGTCTGATCGGTGCGCTCGCGACCTTCGCGCGCATCAACTCGTTCGGCTTCATCGAGACCCCGTACCGCAAGGTCGTCGACGGTGTCGTGACCGACCAGATCGACTACCTGACCGCCTCCGAGGAGGTCGACTTCAACATCGCGCAGGCCAACGCGCCGCTCGATGCGAAGGGTCGCTTCCGCGAGAGCCACGTGCTCGCGCGCCCCAAGGGCGGCAGCGGTGAGGTCGACCTGTTCCTCCCGGAGGAGATCGGCTACATCGACGTCTCGCCGCGCCAGATGGTGTCGGTCGCGACCTCGCTCGTGCCGTTCCTCGAGCACGACGACGCGCAGCGCGCGCTCATGGGCGCCAACATGCAGCGTCAGGCCGTGCCGCTGCTGCGCAGCGACTCGCCGCTCGTCGGAACCGGTATGGAGGGCTACACCGCCATCGACGCCGGTGACGTGATCACCGCCGAGAAGGCCGGTGTCGTCTCCGAGGTCTCCGCGGACCGCGTCGTGGTCATGCTCGACGAGGGCGGGACGCAGGAGTACCACCTGCGCAAGTTCGACCGCTCGAACCAGGGCACCTCCTACAACCAGAAGGTCGTCGTCAACGCCGGTGAGCGCGTGGAGGTCGGAGAGGTCATCGCCGATGGCCCCGCCACCGAGAACGGCGAGCTCGCCCTCGGGAAGAACCTCCTCGTCGCGTTCATGACGTGGGAGGGCTACAACTTCGAGGACGCCATCATCCTGAGCCAGGACCTGGTGAAGGACGACACCCTCTCCTCGATCCACATCGAGGAGTACGAGGTCGACGCCCGCGACACCAAGCTCGGCAAGGAGGAGATCACCCGTGACCTCCCCAACGTCAGCCCGGAGCTGCTGAAGGACCTCGACGAGCGCGGCATCATCCGCATCGGCGCCGAGGTCCGCCCCGGCGACATCCTCGTCGGCAAGGTCACGCCCAAGGGCGAGACCGAGCTGTCGGCCGAGGAGCGTCTGCTCCGCGCGATCTTCAACGAGAAGAGCCGCGAGGTCCGCGACACGTCGCTGAAGGTGCCCCACGGTGAGCAGGGCACCATCATCGCGGTCAAGGAGTTCAACGCCGAGGACGGCGACGACGAGCTCGGCTCCGGCGTGAACCGCCGGGTCGTGGTCTACATCGCCCAGAAGCGCAAGATCACCGAGGGCGACAAGCTCGCCGGCCGCCACGGCAACAAGGGTGTCATCGCGAAGATCCTCCCCATCGAGGACATGCCGTTCCTCTCGGACGGCACGCCGGTCGACATCGTGCTGAACCCGCTCGGCATCCCTGGACGAATGAACTTCGGTCAGGTGCTGGAGACCCACCTCGGGTGGATCGCCAAGCAGGGCTGGAAGGTCGAGGGCACTCCGGAGTGGGCTGGGAAGCTCCCGCAGGAGGCGTTCGAGGCCGCACCAGGCACGAAGGTCGCGACCCCGGTGTTCGACGGTGCGAGCGAGGAGGAGATCTCCGGTCTCCTCGACTCGACGCTCCCGACGCGCGACGGCGTCCGTCTGATCGACTCGAGCGGGAAGACGCAGCTGTTCGACGGCCGCTCCGGCGAGCCGTTCCC
>NZ_DLNJ01000007.1:216961-226336 GCF_002478345.1 Microbacterium sp. UBA7513 | reverse complement strand
ACCGGTCCGTACTCGATGATCACCCAGCAGCCGCTCGGTGGTAAGGCGCAGTTCGGTGGACAGCGCTTCGGTGAGATGGAGGTGTGGGCCCTCGAGGCCTACGGTGCGGCGTACGCCCTCCAGGAGCTCCTCACGATCAAGTCCGACGACATCCTCGGCCGCGTCAAGGTGTACGAGGCCATCGTCAAGGGCGAGAACATCCAGGAGCCCGGCATCCCGGAGTCGTTCAAGGTGCTCATGAAGGAGATGCAGTCGCTCTGCCTGAACGTCGAGGTCCTCTCGGCCGACGGCACGCTGGTCAACCTCCGCGACACCGACGACGAGGCGTTCCGCGCCGCAGAGGAACTCGGTATCAACATCTCCAGCCGCTTCGAGGCCGCCTCGATCGACGAGATCTAATCCTTCGACGGGCTCAGCCGTCCCCGCGATGGCTGAGCCTGTCGAAGCCCAGACTTCTCAAAAAGAATTTCCGACACAGGAGAACTAGTGCTCGAGTCCACAACCTTCGATGAGCTTCGCATCGGCCTGGCGACCGCAGACCACATCCGCGCGTGGTCCTACGGCGAGGTCAAGAAGCCCGAAACCATCAACTACCGCACCCTCAAGCCGGAGAAGGACGGTCTCTTCGGAGAGCAGATCTTCGGCCCGTCCCGTGACTGGGAGTGCGCCTGCGGCAAGTACAAGCGCGTCCGCTTCAAGGGCATCGTCTGCGAGCGCTGCGGCGTGGAGGTCACCAAGAGCTCCGTCCGTCGTGAGCGCATGGGTCACATCGAGCTCGCCGCTCCCGTCACCCACATCTGGTACTTCAAGGGCGTGCCCTCGCGCCTCGGCTACCTGCTGGACATGGCGCCGAAGGACCTCGAGAAGGTCATCTACTTCGCCGCGTACATGGTCATCTCGGTCGACGAGGACGCTCGCCACCGCGACCTGGGCACCCAGGAGAACAACATCCGTCTCGAGCTGAAGACGCTCGGCGACCGCCGCGACTCCAAGATCGCGGAGCGCCTGGCGAAGCTGGAGGAGGAGCTCGCGACCCTCGAGGCCGAGGGTGCCAAGGCCGACGCCAAGAAGAAGGTCAAGGACGCCGCCGAGAAGGAGATGTCGCTCATCCGCAAGGGTGCCGACGAGGCGATCCTGAAGCTGGAGCGCGTGTGGGAGGACTTCCGCACGCTCGAGGTCGGTGCCCTGCGCCCGGAGGACGACGTCTTCCACGAGCTGCAGGACCGCTTCGGCCAGTACTTCGAGGCCTACATGGGTGCCGAGGCGATCCAGCGTCGCCTGGCCGCATTCGACCTGGCCGCCGAGGCCGAGAGCCTGCACCTGCAGATCTCGGAGGGCAAGGGCCAGCGCAAGATCCGTGCGATCAAGCGCCTCAAGGTCGTCAACTCGTTCCTCGAGACCGGCATGAGCCCGGCCGCGATGGTGCTCGACGTCGTCCCGGTGATCCCGCCGGAGCTGCGTCCGATGGTGCAGCTCGACGGTGGCCGCTTCGCGACCTCCGACCTGAACGACCTGTACCGCCGCGTGATCAACCGCAACAACCGTCTCCGTCGCCTGATCGACCTCGGTGCCCCCGAGATCATCGTCAACAACGAGAAGCGGATGCTGCAGGAGGCCGTCGACGCACTGTTCGACAACGGCCGTCGCGGTCGCCCGGTCACGGGTACCGGCAACCGTGCCCTGAAGTCCCTGAGCGACATGCTCAAGGGAAAGCAGGGTCGCTTCCGCCAGAACCTGCTCGGCAAGCGTGTCGACTACTCGGGCCGTTCGGTCATCGTCGTCGGCCCGCAGCTCAAGCTGCACCAGTGCGGTCTGCCCAAGCAGATGGCGCTCGAGCTCTTCAAGCCGTTCGTCATCAAGCGCCTGATCGACCTCGGTCACTCGCAGAACATCAAGGCTGCCAAGCGTGCCGTCGAGCGCACCCGTCCCGAGGTCTGGGACGTGCTCGAGGAGATCATCCGCGAGCGTCCGGTGCTGCTGAACCGCGCACCCACCCTGCACCGTCTCGGCATCCAGGCGTTCGAGCCGCAGCTCGTCGAGGGCAAGGCCATCCAGCTGCACCCGCTCGTCTGCGCGGCGTTCAACGCCGACTTCGACGGTGACCAGATGGCTGTCCACCTGCCGCTGTCGGTCGAGGCTCAGGCCGAGGCCCGCGTGCTCATGCTCGCGTCGAACAACATCCTGAAGCCGTCGGACGGCCGTCCGGTCACCCTGCCCTCGCAGGACATGATCATCGGTCTGCACCACCTGACGACGGTCAAGGCCGGCGCCAAGGGCGAGGGTCGTGCGTTCGGCTCCGTCGGCGAGGCACAGCTCGCGTACGACGAGGGCACGCTCGACCTGCAGGCGAAGGTCCGCATCCGCATCCCGGGTCTGGCCTTCCTCGAGGGCGAGGCTCCCGAGGGCTACGAGAAGCACGGTCTGGTTGACGCTTCGCTCGGTCAGGCGATCTTCAACGACGCGCTGCCGAAAGGCTACCCGTTCGTCCGCGAGCAGGCCGACAAGGGCAAGCTGTCGCAGATCGTCAACAAGCTGGCCGAGGAGTACCCCAAGGTCGAGACGGCCGCCACGCTGGACCGCATCAAGGATGCCGGTTTCTACTGGGCGACCCGTTCGGGTGTGACCGTCGCGCTGAGCGACATCCTCACCCCGCCGAACAAGGCGGAGATCGTCGCGGGTTACGAGAAGCAGGCCGCGAAGGTCCAGTCCCAGTACGAGAAGGGCCTCACGACCGACGCCGAGCGTCGTCAGGAGCTCATCAAGATCTGGACCGAGGCGACCGACGAGGTGCAGGCCGCGATGAAGGCGCACTTCCCGGAGGACAACACCATCAACCGCATGGTGTCCTCTGGCGCTCGTGGTAACTGGCTGCAGATCCGGAACATCGCCGGTATGCGTGGTCTGGTGAACAACCCCAAGGGTGAGATCATCCCGCGTCCGATCATCTCCTCGTACCGTGAGGGTCTGTCGGTGGCGGAGTACTTCATCGCGACGCACGGTACCCGTAAGGGTCTGGCCGACACCGCTCTGCGTACCGCCGACTCGGGTTACCTGACCCGTCGTCTGGTGGACGTCTCGCAGGACGTCATCATCCGCGAAGAGGACTGCGGCACGTCGAAGGGCCTCGAGCTCCCGATCGCCGCTCCGAACTCGCAGGGTGAGCTGGTGCGCGACGCGAACGTCGAGAACTCGGTGTTCGCCCGCACGCTGGCCTCCGACGTGGTGAACGCCGCGGGCGAGGTCCTGGCCGCTGCCGGCGACGACGTGGGCGACGTGCTCATCGACAAGCTGGTCGCCGCGGGCGTCGAGACCATCAAGGTCCGCTCGGTCCTGACCTGCGACTCCGCCGTCGGCGTGTGCGCGCAGTGCTACGGCCGTTCGCTCGCGACCGGCAAGACCGTCGACATCGGCGAGGCCGTCGGCATCATCGCGGCCCAGTCGATCGGTGAGCCCGGTACCCAGCTGACGATGCGTACCTTCCACACCGGTGGTTCGGCGTCGGCGGATGACATCACGCAGGGTCTGCCCCGCGTGCAGGAGCTGTTCGAGGCGCGTACCCCCAAGGGTGCATCGCCGATCGCAGAGGCCGACGGCCGCATCACGATCGACGAGACCGAGAAGGCCAAGAAGGTCATCCTCACGCCCGACAACGGCGACGAGCCCGTCGTCTACCCGGTGCTGAAGCGTGCGACGCTCCTCGTCGAGGACGGCCAGCACGTCTCGGTCGGTCAGCCCCTGCAGGTCGGCACGCTCGACCCCAAGGAGGTCATGCGCGTCATGGGTGCCCGCGAGGTGCAGAAGTACCTCGTCGGCGGCGTCCAGGGCGTCTACCGCTCGCAGGGTGTGCCGATCCACGACAAGCACATCGAGGTCATCGTCCGCCAGATGCTCCGCAAGGTCACCGTCGTCGACCACGCCGACACGACCCTGCTGCCGGGTGAGATGGTCGACCTGAAGCGCTACCAGCAGATCAACCGCGAGGCCGTGGCCGAGGGCAAGCGTCCCGCGTCCGGTCGTCCTGAGCTGATGGGTATCACGAAGGCGTCGCTCGCGACCGAGTCGTGGCTGTCCGCTGCGTCCTTCCAGGAGACGACCCGCGTGCTCACGCAGGCCGCCATGGAGGGCAAGCGCGACCCGCTGGTCGGTCTCAAGGAGAACGTCATCATCGGAAAGCTCATCCCCGCCGGAACCGGTCTCTCGAAGTACCGCGACGTCACGGTCGAGGCCACCGAGGAAGCCAAGAGCGAGCGCTACCCGAACCGGATCTTCGCATCCGACGGCGCGTACGCGGACGGCGACTTCGGCTACGTCGACTTCGACGCGTTCTCGACGGACGACATCACCCCCGGTACCTACAACTGAGGTGTGAGTGAGTGAACGAAGGCCCCGGGGTTCTCCCCGGGGCCTTCGTCGTCTCTCGGCGAGGTCGGGGTGTGCACAGCGTCGGAGATCCGGCGCGGCGCGCCGCCGGTGGGGCTCATCCATCGGGGTGTCGGGCGTCATCTCCGAAGCTGTGACCGGGGCGAGCGCGGTAGGGTCGGCGAGTGAGCACTGAGACTTCCCCCGGCGGCGCGGCCGTCGTCATCGGAGACGCCCTGATCGACGAGATCCGGGATGACAGCGGCGTCCGCGAGTTCGTCGGCGGGGCAGCGCTGAACGTGGCGGTCGGACTGCGCCGGCTCGGAATCCCGACGACCCTCATCGCGATGGTGGGGGAGGACATCGCCGGCGCGCACATCCGCGAGTACCTGGCCGATCACGGCGTGCGGCTGATCGCGAGCGCGGCCCCGCACGGGTCGTCGCGGGCGGTCGTGACCCGGGCAGCGAACGGCGAGCCGAGCTACGTCTTCAATCGCGCGGCCCAGGAGCGGACCATCCGGTACTCGGACGAGGCGAGGGCCGCCATCGGTGACGCGGACATCGTCGCCGTGAGCTGCTTCCCCTTCGATGTCTCCGAGGAGGTCGACGCCCTCGCCACTGCGGTGGAGGGCGCGCGGCTGGCGATCGATCCGAACCCGCGTACCGGCATGCTGTCCGACCGCGAGGAGTTCGTCCGCGGCCTCGAGCGCCTGGCCGCCAGGGCGGACCTGGTGAAGGTTGGCGCCGACGACGCCGCCGTGCTCTACGACGGCGACCTCGACGCCCTGCGCGCGCGACTCCGAGGCCTTGGCGTCACGGCGGTGCTCGCGACCGCCGGAGCGGACGGCGCCGTGCTCGAGTCGGACGCCGGGTCGGTCTCGGCCCCCATCTCGACGCTGCCGGGTCGCGTGGTCGACACCGTGGGGGCCGGGGATGCGACGCTCGCCGCCGTCGCTGCCGGCCTGGTGGAAGGCTCCCCGAAGGCGGCCGAGGGCTGGTCCGCCCTGCTCGAGCGCGCGATGGATGTCGCTGCCGCGACCTGCCGTGCAGAGGGCGGGCTGCTGCGCACACCCGAGTCGCTGGCCGCCGCCGACCACGGCGTGTACGGGAGCTGACGCCTCGATTTCTCGCGCCCGCTTCCGGCAGGTATGATTGTTCTTCGTGCCCCCGGTTGGCTGTTCAAGTCGGACGGGTGCGCTCTGGCGAGTTACCCAAGTGGCCAAAGGGATCTGACTGTAAATCAGCCGTCTTCGACTTCGGGGGTTCGAATCCCTCACTCGCCACCAGTATGGGAAGGCCCGGAATCCGAGGAAACTCGGTGACTGGGCCTTCTTCGTCACGAACGGTCTCTGCGACGGTCCGCGCCGCTCGAAGGGTCGGCGGACGGCGCGACGGACGGCGCGGGCCCGCCCGCGTGCTGCTGCCGGTACCGCGGCTACTCGGCGGCGAGGAGCCAGACTCGTCTAAGCGGAAGATCGGCGCGTATCGCCTCCGGGAGGTTCTCGTAGACCCGGAGTACGGCATCGACGACGTCTGAGGACGTCCACAGCCGAACGCGGAATCGTTCCCGCTGCAAGGAATGCCGGGCCGAGGATGACACACCGTCCCACGCGACCAGCAGACCCTGCTCGGCGCCCACGTGCTGCATGGTGCCGAGCAGGTCTCTCACTACAGGGTCGGAGACCTGGCCGCCTGACTTCACCTGAGCGATGAGCTTGGGGGAGTCCATGCCGAGCAGTCCGCGCCCCGCGACGATGTCTACCCCTCCATCGGCTCCGCCCGTCGATGCCTCGCAGACGAATCCTTCCGCTTCAAGCACTGCCTGTACGAGCACGGTGAGCTGGTGGCCTTTGAAGGTTTCTGAGATGCGGGTGAGGATCTGGTCGCGCGCCTGTTCGGCGATGTCCGGTAGCGCCTCCGGCTCGTCGACGTCGTCTTCGCCCTGGGCAGAGGGGGCATTGAGGCTTGGTGCGGGTTTGTAGGGCAACTGGCCCGGATCTGTGCGGGTCCTCATCAGCGTCTCGAGCCGAGCGACAGCATGGCCACGGCTCGGGGCGAACACCGTCAGCGCGCTGCCCAACGTGTAGAGGAGGTCCTGCTTGATGGATGATCTCGGGAGGTCGGTCACGGCCCAATCGACCCGGATGATGTGCCGCTTGGATGGGTCTGCCTCGTCAGCGAGGTACTCGTAGCCACCGGTCACACAGCCGATGGCAACCTCACCGGTGGTCTTCATCGGCAGGGCCATGACATCGCCGGGTTGAATGCGGCCTCGTAGTGCCCACAGCTGACCGGTGTAGTTCGCGCGCCGTCCGAGGGAGTCCTCAGGGAACGTTGCGGTGACGAGTGCCTGAATGTCCGCACGGGTACTGCATGGGGTGAGGTCTGGGACCTCGGCCCAGCCGCCGCCTGCGACGTTCTCGCTGAGCGCCCATGCATCGCGCTCTCCGTACCGTCCGGTCCGAACCACCCAGGCTGCCGTCATCGTGCACCTCCATCCATGAGCATGCCACTAGTTCCGTCCGCAGCAGGCATCGACGAGTTCAGCCCGCGCGCGGGTCTCAGGCGGCCGGAGAGCGCGACCGGCCTCACCTCTGCGCCGAGTTCCTAGACTGGAGCGATGCGACCTCTCACCGAAGCCGACGTCCGGGCCTCGTTCGTGAACGCGGACGCCGACGAGCTGCGCGTCATGGAGATGCCGCACGACTTCCTCCTCGTGGACTGGGATTACCTCGACTTCTTCGCCTGGCGCGACCCGAGTGCCGGAAAGCGCGGCTACGTCCTCATCCCGCATGAGGGGCGCGTGGTCGGCGTGGTGCTGCGGGCTTCGGAACCAGGGCGTGGGCGCTCGGGCATGTGCAACATCTGCCACACGATGCAGCCGGGAAACCAGGTGGCGCTGTTCGCGGCGCGACGCACGGGAGAGGCGGGGGAGCGCGGCGATTCGGTCGGCACCTACATCTGCGCCGATCTGTCCTGCCACGAGAACGTGCGCCTGGCGCACCCGCTCGCCCCGAACGAGATCCGCGCGGCGGGACAGGTCGACTTCCGACTCGACGGCACCCGGCGACGGATGGAGCGGTTCGTCGCTCGCGTCTGGGACGGCTCCTGAGCGCGACTAGCCTGGAGGCATCCGCCTGTGCTCGAAGGAGAAGCCATGAGTGATGCCATCCTGTTCGCCGTCGACGAGGGGATGGCGCGGCTGACGCTCAACCGTCCGACCCGCCTCAACGCCTTCAACGCCGATCTGGCTTATGCCTGGCGGGACGCGACGGTCGAGGCGACGTCGCGCGACGACGTGCAGGCCATCCTCATCGACGCGGCGGGACCGGCGTTCTGCGCGGGTGGTGACGTGATCGACATGGCGACGACCATGGGGTCGTCCGGGGCGGAGATCACCGCGCTGGCGGAGGTCATCAACACCGGGATCCGCGCGCTCACGGAGTCGAGCGTGCCGGTGGTCGCCGCCGCGCACGGGACGACGGCCGGCGGCGGACTCGGCATCCTGCTCGCCACGGACTACGCGGTGGTGGGCTCCCGGTCGCAGCTCGGGAGCCTGTACGCGAACATCGGCCTCACGCCCGACCTCTCCGTGTCGGCCCAGCTCGCGCGGGCCGTCGGACAGCGCCGCGCCCTCCAGCTCGTGCTGCAGGACCGACTGCTCACCGCCGCGGAGGCCCTCGACTGGGGCCTGGTGGCAGAGGTCGTGGAGGGCGAGGACGGCAGGACGGAAGCCGACCGGGTCCGCGCGCGGGCCGAGGAGGTGGCGCGGTTCTGGCTCGCCGGGGCCGCTGACGCGTACGGGCAGGCCAAGCGTCTGGTGCGATCGCAGCCGGAGCGCACGTTCGCCGAGCAGCTGAGCGAGGAGGCCCGGTCCATCGGCGCCGCCCTGGAGACCCCGGATGCACAGGCGCGGGTCGCGGCGTTCGCGGCGGCCTCCGCGAAGAAGGCTGGCTGACTCCTCCTCCCCAGCCGCGGCGGCTCACGATCTTCCGGCCGACCTGCGGGAAGCCGGAACAAGCGACCCCGCGCGTGGCAGGATGAAGGCATCGCCGCTCGACGAGAGGATCCCCATGTCCCATCCGGACACCGCCCGGCTGCAGCCGCAGAGTGACAAGAAGAACATGTCGCTGCTCATCAGGGGCTCGCTGTGGGTCGCCATCGGCGCTCTCATCGCCGCCGCCCTGGTCTGCGTCGTGTGGGTGCTGGTCGGTGATCAGAACGGCCTCATCGGTCGCGCCTTCCTCACGATCCTCCTGCTCGCCGCCTTCGCCGGGATCGCCATCCTCGAGGCGGGCCTCGCGCCGAACCGGCCGGACTGGCTCCAGCTCGCGAGCATGGTCACCTGGGTCATCGCGCTCCTCGTCGGCCTCGTGAAGATCTGGCTTCCGGAAGACGGCCTCTACTTCGGCGCCGAGCGCTTCTTCCAGCTGCTGCTCGTGATCGGGATCCTGCAGCTCGCACTGCTCCACGTGCGGCTGTTCACCCGTGCCGCGCAGCGCCATGTCACGACCTTCACGAAGGTGATCCACATCGTGACGATCGTCTTCCTCGGCGCCCTCGTCGCCCTGCTGGTCTTCTTCCTCGCGTTCCCCAACACCTTCGACTACACCGAGCTGTACTGGCGCATCGTCGTCGCCCTCACGATCCTCGTCGCCGTCGGGACGACGCTCATCCCGCTGCTGAACGCCCTGTTCGCGCCGAAGAAGGCCCCTGCCGCCCGGCCCGTCGCCTCCGCGCCGTCCTGGCCCACCTACGCCGACGGGATCACACCCCTCCCGGTCCTCCCGGACGGGAGCCCGGACTGGAATGCGTTCTACACGGGGTATCCCTCGGCGGCTCCGCAGGCGCTCGGCCAGGCGCCCGCCGCGGCGTTCCCTGTGGCGGCACCGCCCCTCGCATCGGCGGCTCCGGTCCTGCCCGACTTCGCGGCTCCTCCCGCTCCGGGGCCCGTGCCGCCCGTGCCCGACCAGCCTGCTCCACCGCAGCCGACTCCGCCCTCGTCGGCACCGGCCC
>NZ_DLNJ01000007.1:178771-216670 GCF_002478345.1 Microbacterium sp. UBA7513 | reverse complement strand
CCCGGCCCCGCCCCAGCCGGCGTCGCCCACCCAGGGCGAGCCCCCGGCCTTCCCGCCGCCGCCGCCCGCACCCTCGCACCCGGCGCCGTGACCGACGTTCTCGAGCTCCGCGCGCTCGCGGCCGAGATCGCCGAAGAGGCCGGTGCGCTCGCCCGAGCCCGACGCCGTGAGGGCGTCCGGCTCGCCGCGACCAAGTCGACCCTCGCCGACATCGTGACCGAGGCCGACCGCGAGGTGGAGGCGCTCATCCGCGAGCGACTGCGCGCGGCGCGGCCGGCGGACGGCTTCCTCGGTGAGGAGTCAGGGGCGGCCGCCGGCGACAGCGGCATCACGTGGGTGGTCGACCCCATCGACGGCACGGTGAACTACGCCTACGGCATCCCGGCGTACAACGTGAGCATCGCGGCCGTCAGCGGTCCTGCGGAGCCCGACGCCTGGGAGGCGCTGGCGGCCGCCGTGCACGCGCCCGCTGTGGGGGAGACCTTCACGGCGGCGCGCGGCCACGGTGCCTGGTCGGACGGCGTCCGGCTCGCGGTGACCGAGGCGACCGACGCCGGTGCACTCCTGGCGACCGGATTCGGCTACGACCCGGCGACCCACGACGGCGACCTCGCGACGGTCCGTCGGGTGATGCCGATCGCGCGCGACCTCCGCCGCATGGGATCGGCGGCTCTAGACCTGGCTTACGTGGCGGCGGGCCGACTGGACGGATACTTCGAACGCGGGCTCAAGCCGTGGGATCACGCGGCGGGTGCCCTGCTCGTCCAGGAAGCGGGTGGGCGCGTGAGCCGGATCGACCGGGAATCGCCGCGGCCCTTCCTGATCGCGGGTGGCGTGACCCTGCACGACCGACTCCGGGATATCCTCGATGAGGAAAAACCCTGACCGATCCATGGCTTTCACAGGAGGATCGGGGTAGTGTTTACCCGATCGTTACTTTCACCACCCGAAGGTGAGAGTTGTCATTGCGCCCCCGAGCATCACGAACGACCGAGAGACTAGTTTTGCCCTTCGAGAACCCCCAGGCTGCCGCTGCGCCCACGCGCCGGTCCAGCCGCCCTCGCACTGCGGCCTCCGAGGCCTCGGCGAGCGGGTCGACGGCACCCCTCGCTGACGCGGAGACCGTGATCGCCCTCGCTGCTGTCATCCCGCTATCCCGTCGCGCTGCGCGTCAGCGCCAGGCCGAGGTGCCCCCGATCCCGGTCGCACCCGCGGAGCCCTTCATCGCCGCGGCTGCGCCCGCCATCGCCGATGTCCCCGCGGTGCCCGTCGTCGCCGAGATCGTCGAGAAGTCCGACGACGCGGTCCCGGTCGAGGACATCGCGCCGGCGTCCGAGCCCTTCGTCGCCGAGGCCGATGCCGAGGGGGACGCGTTCGAGCGGGCTTCCCGCGCCTTCCGCACCACCGGCTCCATCCCGACCGCGTCGACGTCCCGGCGTTCGGCCTTCGCCGCGAACACCGCATCGCAGGCCGCGCCGAAGATCGACACCGCAGGCCTCGCGGCCGTCGGCCCTCGCCGCACGCGCCGCATCCGCAAGACCCTCGCCGCGGGCGCCACTGTCGGCGCGATGGGACTCGCCGGGCTCCTGGCCGTATCCATGACCCTGCCCGCGGAGGCCGTCGCGGCCGCCCAGGGCGGATCGCTCGCCTCGACGTCCCTCGTCAGTGCAGCCGCCGCCGACGCGGCAAGCTCGGCGGAGGATGAGATCCAGGCTTTCGTCGCGCCGTCCGGCGTACAGAACGAGCCGCTCTCCCGCGCCGACAACTTCAGCACGGTCTCGCTCGTCGAGGTCGCCGCCGAGCAGGGCATCAACTACTCCGGTGACATCTTCACGAACGACCCGGATGCCGCCATCCAGTGGCCGTTCCTCGTGGGCGTCGGCATGAGCTACGGCTACGGCATGCGCAGCGGGCGCCTGCACGAGGGCATCGACTTCGTCCCCGGCAACGGTGCGCCCATCCAGGCCATCGCCGACGGCACCGTCCGCATCGCGACCGAGCAGGGTGGCGCCTACGGCGTCACGGTGTACATCGACCACGTCATCGACGGGTCGGTCATCACGAGCCACTACTCGCACATGCAGTACGGCTCGCTGCAGGTCAAGGCTGGCGACACCGTCAAGGTCGGCGACATCGTGGGCAAGACCGGCAACACCGGCCGCTCCTACGGTGCGCACCTGCACTTCGAGCTCATCGTCAACGGGACGACCATCGACCCGATGCCGTGGCTCAACAAGAACGCCGGACGCACGTCGCTCACCTCGGAGGAGTGACCGTCTCGATTTCATGAGGACGCCACAGGGATGGTATTCTCGTGTGGTTGCCCCGCGAGGGGCAGCACGCCCCGATAGCTCAGTGGCAGAGCACTTCCATGGTAAGGAAGGGGTCGTCAGTTCAATCCTGACTCGGGGCTCGGAGTTCGCATCTGCGATGCGGATGCCGTGCGGCAGGGTAGCTCAGTTGGTGAGAGCGCACGACTCATAATCGTGAGGTCGCGGGTTCAAGCCCCGCTCCTGCTACAGAATGAAACCCCCGGAACCTTCCGGGGGTTTTGTCGTTCCCCGCAGGCGGATCGTCTCTGCGATCGATCGCCGCTCGGCGCGACCGCTGCCTGACGAGCCACACGGACACGCGGACGTCGGAGCGCACATGCGGGAGAGGATCTGGCGGTGTCGACTGTCGCTCCCACTCGTGAAGCGGAGGCGTCGCTGACCCGGTTTGAGGAGGTCGCGCAGCGCCCGCTCGGATGCCCGGTTCGTCGTCTCCGACCTCCGTGCCGGGATACCGTCCTCACCCTGCGCGGAGCGTCCTAGAGTGTGTGACGCGTCGGCCCCACAGCCGGCTCCGAGATGGCGGGCATCGAGGGACGAGGTCTGCCGTGTCTGCACCCGATCGCCGTACGAGCATCGTGTTCCGGGACGCCCGCCGAGCCCTGGAGGAAGCCGTCGCGGACGGGCGCGGTCATTGCCTCGGGCTCGAGACGCTCGCGCCGCAGGAGTCCTGGGACGTGCTGGTCGCCGAAGGCTACGGGCGCGCGTTGCTGACCGGCGCCCTCGCCGGGGCGCTCGGCGGGCTGCTGCGGCACGGCGTGACCGTCGCCGACGTGCTGAGCTGTCCTGCTGTCCCTCTCGGGGTCGAACTCGGGCCGACCGCCCTTCGACTCGTCAGGGGATGGCTCGCGGACGGTGTGGCCGAGATGGACGATGCCGCCGTATCCCGGACGACGGTGGCCGGCGTGGCCGACGATCTCATCGGTGCCTCCGACGCGGCCCTGGCCGTCGGCGATGCCCACCGGGTGGCCGTGCTGGTGTTCGCGATCGCGGCGGTCGGCACCCACGCCGTCTGGCGTGCGGCGTGACGCGCGCTGTAGCGCCGACCGCGGACGACGATCATCCGCACGAGACCTCGGTCGGCCGGTTCCGTAGCCGCCGGTCGGGCGCCGGGCCTCGACCCGCCTTGTCAACCCCCTCGGTCCCGGTAGCCGGCCCGCCCAGACTGGCCGTCCGGATCCCCAACGTCAGGAGGCGCCATGTCCGACACGTCGAACAGCCAGGACGACCAGGAGGAGATCGAGGCCATCGGCGTCGACCCCGACTTCGTCACCACCGATCACGACCCCGAACCCGACGAGCTTCCGGCGACGGGCGGCGGGGAGGACGACGACGACATCGACGTCGCCGACCTCCCCTAGCGCGGGCTACCTGCCTGTGGGCGCCGAGCCGGTCTCTCCCGGCTCGGCGTCCGTGCGTCCGGCATCGACGCGCCCGGCCGTGCGGAGCTCCGCCTCCAGACGCTCCGCCTCCTCGCCGCTGATCGCCTCACCGCGGGCCACGAGTCCGGCCTGATCCGACAGCGGGATCTGCTTGAGGAACAGCGACAGGATGAGCGCGAGGGCGATGAAGGGCACGAGGTACCAGAACACCGGGGCGAGGGCATCCGCGTAGGCGGTGACGATGCCGTCGCGCACCTCGTCCGGGAGGCTGTTCAACGTGGCGGGGTCGATCGTGGATGCGGCCTCGGACGCGGCCTCCGGGGATGCCCCGGCGCCGGCGAACACACCGAGGAGGTTCTCGGTCAGCCGCGTCGTGAAGATCGTGCCGAACACCGCGGTCCCCAGCGAGGCACCGACCTCGCGGAAGTAGTTGTTCGTGCTCGTGGCGGTGCCGATCTCGCCCGCCGGGACGGCGTTCTGCACGACGAGTACGACGACCTGCATGATGAGGCCGAGCCCGGCGCCGAAGACGAACAGGAACGCGCAGATCAGCCAGATCGGCGTTTCCGCCGACAGGGTGGTCATGGCGACCATCGCGATGCCGGTGATGATGGTGCCGAGGACCGGGTAGATCTTGTACTTCCCGGTCTTCGAGATCGCGATGCCGGAGAAGATCGAGGTCCCCATCAGGCCCACCATCATTGGGATCATCAGCAGCCCGGACGCGGCGGCGGATGTGCCGGACGACATCTGCAGGAACGTCGGGACGAAGCCGATCGCCGCGAACATGCCGATGCCGAGGACGAGGCCGATGGCGGTGGCGTTGACGAAGATCGGGTTGCGGAAGAGGCTGAGCGGGATGATCGGGTCCTGCACGCGCGACTCGGTGATGACGAACGCCGTCGCCGACACCACGAGGCCGGCGCCCCAGGCCCAGGTCGCGAGGGAATCCCAGCCGAACGCGGCGTCGCCGCCGAAGTCGGTGAAGAAGATGAGGCAGGTCGTGGCGGCGGACAGGAAGAGCACGCCGAGGACGTCGATCGGCTTCTCCGCCTTCTTGCTGGGGAGCTTCAGGGCCACGAGGGCGATGAGGAACGCGGCGATGCCGACCGGGATGTTGATGTAGAACGCCCACTGCCAGGTCATGTGGTCGACGAAGAAGCCGCCGAGGAGCGGTCCGGCGACCGCGGAGAGGCCGAACACCGCACCGAGCGGGCCCATGTACTTGCCGCGCTCGTTGGCCGGCACGATGTCGGCGATGATCGCCTGCGAGAGGATCATGAGTCCGCCGCCGCCGAGACCCTGGAGGGCGCGGAAGACGACGAACATCCAGAAGTCCGTCGCGAACGCGCAGCCGACTGATGCGAGCGTGAACAGGGCGATCGCGACGAGGAAGAGCGACCGCCTGCCCAGCACGTCGCCGAACTTGCCGTAGATGGGCATGACGATGGTGGTGGCGAGCAGGTACGCGGTGGTGATCCAGACCTGATGGTCGACACCGCCGAGCTGGCCGACGATGGTGGGCATCGCCGTCGACACGATGGTCTGGTCGAGGCTCGCGAGCAGCATGCCCGCGATCAGGGCGCTGAAGATGATCCAGATGCGGCGCTTCGTGAGGAGGAAGGGCGCATCCGCGGTGGCGGTGGCGGACATCAGTGGTCTTTCTCTGAAGAGGAGTAGAGGTCGCGCGCGAGGCGCAGCCGGCGGGCGATGAGGTCGGCGAACGGTTCGGTGGAGTGGTGGTGCAGCAGCTGCTCCATGCACAGGCGCACGAGCGCGCCGACGGAGTGGACGAGCACCTCCGCGCGCAGCTCCGCGTCGGGCCCCGTGTCGATGCGGCGGGCGACGAGGGCGATGTCGCGCCGCTCGTGCTTCTCCTGCTGCTCGAACGCCGCGCGCAGCAGTCGCGGCTCCTGTTCGATGACGGCGAACAGTTCCGCGGCGTGCTCGATGGGGTCGAAGAGGGCGAAGCGCTCGACGGTGAGCTGCACGAAGTCGTCCAGGAGATCGCCGTCGCGCTCGAGGAAGACCGCTTCGAGCTCCTCCTGGCGGGAGTCGATGACGGCGAACCCGAAGACGGCGTTCTCCTTGCTCTCGAAGTAGTTGAAGAACGTGCGCCGGGAGACGCCGGCGTCGGCGCACAGCTCCTCGACCGTGAAGCCGGCGAAGCCCCGCTCGGTGGTCAGGCGGCGCGCGGCCTCGGTGAGGGCGCGCGTGGTCCGCCGCTTGCGCTGTTCGCGGGTGGATTCTGCACTGTTCTCCATAAAGTGCAACTTTGCACTCTCAACCTTAGAGTGCACTGAGAGTCGCCGCCGAAAGGCGAACCGAAACTCGTTCGGAGAAGTTTGTGACATTCTGTGCTCCCCGACCGTCTTAGTGGTGTCGTGAGAACACGGCCCGCGCGGGAACCGCGTGGTCACACGGATGAAGGAGCTCGAGATGGCGAACGTGACTGGGGGCACCCAGCCCAAGGCTCAGGTCGTTCCGACGTCGCAGGGGGCGGCGGGGAAGACCACGATCGAGGATGCGGTGGTCGCGAAGATCGCCGGCATCGCGGCGCGGGAGGTCGACGGCGTCTACGCACTCGGCGGTGGCGCCGCACGCATGATGGGCGCGATCCGCGACGCCCTCAACACGACCGACCTCGCGCAGGGGATCAGCGTCGAGGTGGGCGAGACGCAGGTGGCCGTCGACGTGACGATCGTGGCGGAGTACCCGGTGTCCCTGCAGAAGGTGGCCGACCAGGTGCGGGCCGCGATCCACCGGGCCATGGTGGAGCTGGTGGGCATGGAGGTCGCCGAGGTGAACGTGACCGTCAATGACGTGCACATCCCGTCCGACGACGACGACGAGGCACCGGAGGCGCGAGTCCAGTGAACGCCTCGGTGATCGGCGGAGCTGCGGCGACGGTGCTCGCGCTGACCTGGATCGTCTGGGGGTTCTGGGCGTTCCTGCTCGTCACCCTCGCGATGCTCGTCGGCGCCGTCGTCGGCCGCATCGTCGACGGTCGCCTGGACGTGCGGGCGCTCGCCGACGTGGTGCGCGGGCGGCGATCGTCCTCATGAGCGTCATGCAGACGGGCGGGCCGACGACCGTGGCGGGGGCCACGGTCGTCGAGGCCCGGGCGCTGCACCGGCTCGCGGTCGGAATCGTCCGGGATGCCACGCGGGTCGGCGCCGGAGACGTGAGCGTGCAGCTCGCGGACCGCCGCGGCGACCTGAGGGTGTCCGTGGAGGTTCCGGTCGTGCTGACTCGTCAGGGCACCGACCCCGTGAGCGCACGGGCGGACGCCGTCCGCGACGCCGTGGTGCAGGGAATGCGCGACCTGGCAGGGCGACGCGTGGGAGCGGTGGATGTGCGCTTCCGCGGCGTCCGACGGGAGATGCAGAGGAGAGTGAGATGACGGCGAACACAGCGACGGCGCGGCGGCTGCTGCGTCGAGAGGCGAGGGCGACCCGCCGGGGCCCGGCTATCGCGCTCGCCGTGGTGCTGACGGTGCTCCTCCTCGTTCTCCTGGGCGGCACAGTCGGCGGGTCCCTCGACGAGGGGTTCCGCACGCAGGTGCGGGCGTGGTTCGCATCCGTCGCCGCGATCGCGCACACGGCGCCGGCGCTGCTCACGGCGGGCGCCGTGCTCGTCGCGCTCGCCCTGCTCCTGCTCGGAGCAGCGGTGCTGCCCGGTCGTCGTGCCCGCCGCACGCGTCTCGACGCGCGGGCGGCGCTCGTGATCGACGACGGCGTGCTCGCCGACGCCGTCGCGGACGGCGTCGCACGCCGGCTCGGAGTGCCGCGCGGACAGACGAGCGTGACCGTGGGGCGTCGCACGGTTCTGATCCGGGTCACGCCGACGAGCGGTGTGCCGGTGGATCCGGCTGCCGCGGAGGACGCGGCGGGGCGCGTTCTGGACGAGGCCGGGTTCCGGCTCTCGCCGCGAGTGCAGGTGGCACCGGAAGGGGTGATCGCATGACGTCGGCAGGGACCGTCGCGAACCGGATCGTCCTCGTCGGAGGAGCCGCGATGCTCCTGGCCGGGGGCGTCGTCCTCCTCGCTGCGGGACTGCGGGGCGCGGGGGCGCTTCCGGCCCCCGCCGAGGATGTGCTCGCCCAGGCCGACGGTGTCGTGGCGTGGTCGGGGGCCTGGGGTCTCGAGATCCCGGGCGCCGGCTTCGTGCCGCTGTGGGCGCTCGCGGGGCTCGCCGCCGCGGTGCTGCTCGTCGTCCTCCTCCTCGCGTTCCTGCTCACCCGCAGGCCGCGGCGGGAGCGCACCCTTCTCCGGCTCGCCGGTGAGGGCGGCACCACCACCGTCGACCGGAGTGTGGCAGAGCAGCTGCTCGCAAGCCCCCTCGCCGATCGAGCGGACGTGCTGGCCGCCCGGGTGACGAGCCGGAAGGTCGGTCGCGACATCGCCCTCGGTCTCGTGGTGACGCCGCGCCCCGGCGCGGCCCTGGGGCAGGTGCTCGCCGCCGCCGACGCCGTCGTGCAGGAGTGGGACGCCGTCACGGGGACGCGGATGCCGCTCGTCGTGCACATCGCCGACCGCGGGTGGCGAGAGCTCTTCCGGTCGCGGCAGCGGATGCGCCGCTCGCTCGCGGCCACGCAGACGACGGCACCGCACGAGCGGAAGGCCGCACGGACGTCGACCCCGACCGTCGGGGTCGTGTGAGGAAAGGAGGCGCCATGAGCGCGGAGGACAAGATCAAGGCCGCAGCCGAGAAGGTGGCCGGCAAGGCCAAGGAGGTCGTCGGCGAGGTCACCAACAACGACAAGCTCGTCGCCGAGGGCAAGGCCGAGCAGGCCAAGGGCGACGTCAGGAACGCGGCCGAGGATGTCAAGGACACGTTCACCAAGTGACGGAAGGGGAGGAGACGCCCGGAGGGGCGTCTCCTCCGCCCGCGCGCGTCGGGTCGTCTCGATCCGATCCGGCGTGGGCGCCGAACGGCTGGTGAACCGTGAACGAGGGGTGGGGGAATGGCAGCCGATCGCTGGGGCGAGGCGCTGGAGCAGGCCGGGGACCGCATCGTCGCCGGTCGTGCGATGGATGGGGACGTCGCCGCGTTCGCGGTGCTCGTACGCAGGTACACCCCGATGATGCGGGCGTACACGCAGCGGATGCTCAACGCGTCGGCGGAGGTCGACGACATCGTGCAGGACGCGTTCGTGACCGCATGGCAGCGGTTCGGCGAGCTGGAGGATCCGGCGAAGGTCAAGAGCTGGCTCATGCGGATCGTGAGTCGCAAGGCGGTGGATTTCCTGCGCCGTACGCGGCCCGCCCTCGACGTGGACGAGCTCGATCGTCCGGCACCGCCGCAGACCACGCCTGATGCGGTCGTCGAGGCGCGAGCGGGCGTGGCGGCCCTCGGTGCCGCTCTGCGTGAGCTCCCGGAGGCCCAGCGCGAGTGCTGGGTGCTGCGCGAACTCGGCGGCTACAGCTACGACGAGATCGCCGAGGAGCTCGGCATCCCCGTCAGCACGGTGCGCGGACTGCTGTCCCGCGCGAGACGATTCCTGATCACACGGATGGAGGGGTGGCGATGACCGAGCACCACGAGGACGATCGGCTGCGCCGCCTCGGCCTGGAGCCCGCCGACCTGGACGGGTACACGATCGACGACCTCAGCGACTACCTGGAGGCCGGACGCACCCCGAGGAACCCTGCGATCGAGGAGTCTCCGGGGTGCCAGCTCGCCCTCGACGCCCTGGAGAGACTGCGGGGTCTCGGGACCGCGCTGATGGACGAGGAAGCGGCGTCCGCACCGCCCGCGGACGAGAGCTGGGTGGACCGGATCCTCAGCGGCATCGCGATGGACGCCCAGGCGGGACGCCGCATCCCCTTCGCCGACGACGATCCGGACGTGGACCTGGCCATCACCGAGGGCGCTGTCCGCGGACTGATCCGTGCCGCTGAGGAGGCTGTGCCCGGCGTGCTGGTCGGCCGGTGCCGGCTGGACGGCGACGTCACCGAGCCCGGAGCGCCCGTACGCGTGGCGATCGACGTGAGCGTGCGCCTCGGCGACCCGCTCCGCCGCGTCGCCGACCGCCTGCGCGCAGAGGTGGAGGACCGGCTGCGTCGTCATACCGACCTGCAGGTCGCGGCGATCGATGTCGCGATCACCGACGTCAGGGAGGGGGCATGATGACCGGCGCCCAGCTGTCGAAGGAGGAGCGCGCGGGTCTCGCGCTCCGGATCGAGGCGGCGCTGCGCGCCTGCTCCGGGGTGCGCGGCGTGTACCGATCGGGGTCCCTCGTCTCCCACCTCCTGCGTGCGGGCGCATCGGTGTGGGGGAACGAGCGCGGAGCGGAACCGATCGTGGCCGTCGCTGCCGGAGCGGACGGTGTGGCGGTGGAGGCGGCGATCGGCGTCGACGGGCGGGTGCGCAGCGTCGCGACGCTGCGGCATGCCGGTGACGCCGTGGACGCGGTGCTGCGTGCCGAGGGCCTGCGCCGCGGCAGCATCACGCTCACCGTCGCCTACGTGCAGAGCGCCGTGGAGCCGGCGCCGGGGGAGCGCCGCCGTCGGTGACGGCGGCGCTCCGCGGGTCAGACCAGGCCGCGGAGGCCCTCGACGAGCGGCGTCGTCGGGCGGCCGATGAGGCGGCGGAGGGTGCCGTCGGTGTCCGCGAGGGCGCCGTCGCGGATGCCGGCGTCGAGGGCGACGACGAACCCGGCGGTGCCCTCATCGAGGCCGGCGGCACGGAGCGCCGCGAGCTGCTCGTCTGCGGACAGCGGGACGAAGGCGACCTCGCGGCCGGTGACCGCTGTCATCGCGGCGGCCAGATCGGCGTAGGTCCACGCGACGTCCCCGCCGAGCTCGTAGACGGCACCGAGGTGGCCGTCCTCGGTGGCGACGACGGCCGCGGCCTCGGCGTAGTCCTTCCGGTTGGCGGAGGCGACGCGGCCCTCCCCGGTGCCGGCGCTGAGGGTGCCGGTCTCGGCCGCGCGCGCGAGGTCGGCGGCGTAGTTCTCGGTGTACCAGTTGTTGCGAAGGATCACCGCGGGCAGGCCCGCGGCTGCGATGAGCTCCTCGGTCGCCTTGTGCTCGGGGGCCAGGACGAGCGAGCTCGTGCTGGCCTTCGGAGCGCTCGTGTAGATGAACTTCGACACGCCGGCGTCCTTCGCGGCCTCGATCACCGCCTGATGCTGCGCGACGCGCTGGCCCACCTCCGAGCCGGAGATGAGCACGACGGTGTCCACGCCGTCGAGCGCCGCCGCGACCGACGCCGGGTCGGTGTAGTCGAGACGGACGACGGGCACGCCGAGGTCGGCACCCTTGGCGACGTCGCGCGCGCCGGCGCGGATCGCCTGTGGGTCGATGCCGCGCTCGAGCAGGGCGGCGACGATGAGGCGGCCGAGGTGACCGGTCGAACCGGTGACGAGGATGGTCATGGGAGTCCTTTCGTAGCTGACTCCCCGGACAACCCCCGCACCCGAGCCGCGCATTCCTTTCGGCGGGTACCCACTTTTCGGTAAGGTACCCACATGACGGTGAGTTTTGCGCAGATCCGCGACTCGCAGCCCGCTCTCTTCGATCAGGGGTGCGGCACGCGGGTCGTCCTGGACCACATCATGAGCAAGTGGGGCGTTCTGGTGCTCTCCTGCCTCTCCGACGGCACGCGGCGCTGGGGCGAGCTGCGTCGGGAGGTCGACGGGATCAGCGAGAAGATGCTCGCGTCGACCCTGCGCACGCTCACCGACGACGGCCTGGTGCACCGCGAATCGCTGCCGACCGTGCCGCCGCACGTCGAGTACAGCCTCACCCCGCTGGGGCGTGACCTCATGGAGCGGATGCTGCCTCTGATGGAGTGGGTGGCGGCGCATGCCGATGGAATGCTCGGGCGCGACTGATCCACGGAATCCTTCGCGTATCCTCACGCGGCACGTGGAATCCGTTGCCGGAACAAAAAGATTGACGGGATACCGCGGCCGGCCGTACTGTTCAGAACATGGCAACGACGCCCATCCACCTCGAACGCCCCGACGGCAAGGGCCTGGCTGCAGGCACCCTCGGCCTGTGGGGATCCACCGTCATCGGGCTCGCCTCCACGGCCCCCGTCTACTCGCTCGTCGCGACGCTCGGCTTCGTCGTGCTCGCCGTCGGCGCCCAGGCGCCGATCGCCTTCATCATCGCCTTCGTGCCGATGCTGCTGATCGCCTTCGCGTACCGCGAGCTCAACAACGCCGTCCCCGACTGCGGCACCACCTTTACCTGGGGCACGAAGGCCTTTGGCCCCTGGGTGGGCTGGATGGGCGGCTGGGGCGTCGCGGTCGCCGGCATGGTCGTGCTCGCAAACCTCGCGCAGATCGCCTCCGTCTACTTCTGGTCGCTGATCGGCCAGGACCTCGAGAACAACGACTGGCGGGTCGTCGTGGTGGCGGTGCTGTTCATCGCCGCGATGACCTGGGTGAGCTGGCGCGGCGTCGAGATCGGCGAGCGCATCCAGAACGTGCTCCTCGCGATCCAGTACCTCGCGCTGGCGATCTTCATCGTCGCCGCCCTCTGGCAGTTCTTCACGGGCGACGCCCCCGACGCCACGCCGTTCGCGTGGGAGTGGCTTAACCCGTTCGGCTTCACCGACTGGTCGGGCTTCACGGAGGCGATCCTCCTCGCGCTCTTCATCTACTGGGGGTGGGACACCTGCCTCGCCCTCAACGAGGAGACGAAGGACCCGAAGCGCATCCCCGGCCGGGCCGCGGTGCTCACCTGCATCATCCTTCTGGTGACGTACGTCGCGGTGACGATCGCCGCGATGATGTACGCCGGGCTCGGCGAGGACGGCACGGGGCTCGGCAACGAGGCCAACGCCGACGACTTCTTCCTGGCCATCAAGGACGGCCTGCTCGGACCGTTCGGCTGGGTGCTGGTGGTCGCGGTCATCATCTCGGCGATCTCGTCGACCCAGACCACCATCCTCCCGACGGCCCGCGGCACGCTCGCGATGGGCGTGTACCGAGCGCTCCCCGCGAAGTTCAAGGACGTGCACCCGGTCTACAAGACACCGTCGTTCTCGACGATCGTCATGGGCGTGGTGGCTTCCCTCTACTACGTCGGCATGACCCTGATCAGCGACAACATCCTCCAGGACTCGATCCTCTCGCTGGGCCTCGCGATCGCGTTCTACTACGCCATCACCGGCTTCGCCTGTGTCTGGTACTTCCGCGCCGACCTGCGCCGCTCGGCCCGCGACCTGTTCTTCAAGGGCATCTTCCCGCTGCTCGGGGCGCTGCTGCTGACCGGGGCGTTCGTGCAGTCGGCGATCGACATGTGGGACGTGGACTACGGCTACACCGTGCTCTTCGGCATCGGCGGCACGTTCGTGATCGGCATCGGGTCGCTCGCGATCGGTCTGGTCCTGATGTTCCTCTGGTACCTCTTCCCGCGGTCGAAGCGGTTCTTCCGGGGCGAGAGCCTGAACCGCGAGACCGAGGTGATGGTGCCCGAGGACCCGGGCGCGATGATCCGCTCGGTCGACGGCGGCATCTGAGGCGCAGGGTGCGCGCGAGGCTGTCCTAGGCTGGCCTCGTGCGCATCCGGCTCGACATCGCCTACGACGGTACCCATTTCCGCGGCTGGGCGACGCAGCCGACGCTCCGCACGGTGCAGGGCGCGCTGGAGGCGGCTCTCGCCCGGATCGTGGGCTCCGCGGTGCGGTTCGTCGTCGCCGGACGCACGGATGCCGGCGTGCATGCGAGCGGACAGGTCGCGCACGTGGATCTCGACGAGGCGCAGTGGGCGCGGATCCAGGCGCGCCACGGCCGCGCCGCCGAGGATCCGGCGGGCAGCATCGCCGCGCGGATGCGTGGGGTGCTCGGCGCCTACCCCGACGTGACGGTCATCCGCTCCTCTCTCGCCCCCGAGGGCTTCGACGCGCGCTTCTCCGCGGTCTGGCGCCGCTATCGCTACCGGCTCGCCGACGACCTCGCCGGGTACGACCCGCTGCGACGGCTCGACACCACCACCATCCGGGGCCGGCTGGATGCGGAGGCCATGGACGCCGCCGCCCGGACCCTCATCGGTCTGCACGACTTCGCCGCCTACTGCAAGCCGCGCGAGGAGGCCACCACCATCCGTACGCTGCTCGACTACCGGTGGCAGCGGGACGCGGAGGGCGTGCTCGTGGCCGAGGTGAAGGCGGACGCGTTCTGTCACAGCATGGTGCGGGCGCTGGTCGGCGCGTGCGCCGCCGTGGGGGAGGGGCGGCTCGATGTGGACGACCTCGTCGTGCTCCGCGATGCGTTGACGCGGACGAGCGCGTTCAAGGTCCTCGCCGCCCGCGGTCTCACGCTCACCGAGGTCGGGTATCCGGCCGACGAGCTGCTGGCGGCCAGGGCCGAGCAGACCAGGGCCCGACGCGACCGCGAGAGCGACTGAACGCCGGGCTCGGGAGCCGGGGCACAGATGGGGCGGGTAGCGTGGGGACGATCATGAAGGTCATCTCCTACAACCTGCGCAAGCACCGCGCCGCGGGCGAGCTCGCGGCGCTCGTCGATGAGCATGATCCCGACATCCTCTGCCTCCAGGAGTGCGACGTCCCGGAGCTTCCGGATCGGATCGGCGGTCTCGTCCTGGCGGATGCGACGCAGGGCAACAGGCTCGGCCTCGCTCTCTTCTATCGCGAGAGCACCTACCGTCTGCTCGGCATCCGCACCCTCGGCCTGAAGAAGTCGCTGCACGATCGCATCGCCAAGCCCGCGCACGAGCGGGTCCTCGGCGCCCGCCTGCGCGACATCGACGATGGCGGAGAGTTCATCGTGGCGTCCTTCCATGCCGCACCCCTCACCGCGCTGAACTCCTTGCGCCGGCACCAGATCCGCGCCGCGCTCGCCGAGCTCGCGACGCTGGGCGAGGGGCTGCCGCAGCTCATGGTGGGGGACTACAACTACCCCGTGTTCAAGGAGAATCTCGGGCAGGCGGTCCGAGACCAGGGCTACGCCCTGTCCCTCAGCGACGACCACACCTACACCCGCTACCGCGTCTTCCGCGGACACTACGACTTCGCGACCTCGTCCGGCTTCGAGATCGAGCGCATCACCACGCTGCCGCAGCGGTCCAGCGACCACCGCCCGATCCTCGTGACCGTCCGGCCGGACTGACGACGCCGGTCCGAGCCGGTTTGGGAATGCCGTTCCGGTGGCGTATGCTGACTCTTTGGTGCCCTTCCCTGCCTGCGGGGAAGATGCACATCCGAACGTGAGCCCTCCACTGGCGTGTTCCTCCCCATCGGGAAGAACCACCCCGGAGTGGGATTCACGAACACCTCCGTTCGACAAGAAAGCAGCACTATCGTGACGCGCACTTACACCCCCAAGGCTGGCGAAGTCCAGCGCGACTGGGTCGTCATCGACGCCACCGACGTCGTTCTCGGCCGTCTGGCTTCGCACGCGGCGACGCTCCTGCGTGGCAAGCACAAGCCGACCTTCGCCAACCACATCGACTCGGGTGACTTCGTCATCATCGTGAACGCCGAGAAGGTCGCGCTCACGGGTCAGAAGCTCCAGAAGAAGATGGCGTACCGCCACTCCGGCTACCCGGGCGGCCTCAAGGCTGTCAGCTACGCCGAGCTCCTCGAGAAGAACCCGGTCCGCGCTGTGGAGAAGGCCATCCGCGGCATGCTTCCGAAGAACAGCCTGGGCCGCCAGCAGCTGTCGAAGCTGAAGGTGTACGTCGGTGCCGAGCACCCGCACGCCGCGCAGCAGCCCCAGCCGTACACCCTCGACCAGGTCGCCCAGTAAGCGCCGTACAGACTAAGGACATACTCGTGGCTGACATCCAGGACTCCACCGAAAACCTCCAGAACTTCTCGACGTCGACCCCGGAGACCGACGCGGTCGAGGCGGCTCCCCGCCCCGTGCTGAGCGTCCCCGGCGCCGCTGTCGGCCGTCGCAAGCAGGCCATCGCCCGCGTGCGTCTGGTTCCCGGCTCGGGCACCATCACGGTCAACGGCCGTACGCTCGAGGACTACTTCCCGAACAAGCTGCACCAGCAGCTCATCAACGACCCGTTCACCGCGCTGAACCTCGCCGGTGCCTACGACGTGATCGCCCGCATCTCGGGTGGTGGCGACTCCGGCCAGGCCGGCGCCCTGCGTCTCGGCATCGCGCGTGCCCTCAACGGCATCGACGCGGAGAACAACCGTCCGACCCTGAAGAAGGCCGGCTTCCTCTCGCGCGACGCCCGCGTCAAGGAGCGCAAGAAGGCCGGACTCAAGAAGGCCCGTAAGGCGCCTCAGTACTCGAAGCGTTAAGGTCCACTGCTCCGATGCCGATCTTTGGCACGGACGGCGTGCGAGGACTCGCCAATGGCATCCTCACCGCCGACCTGGCGCTCACCCTGGCCCAGGCGACTGCTGTCGTCCTGGGCCAGGGCCGTACGGCGGAGGCTCGCAAGGCCGAAGGCAAGCGACTCACCGCCGTCGTCGCCCGTGACCCGCGGGTCTCCGGGCACTTCCTGACCGCTGCGGTCGCCGCGGGCCTCGCCTCCTCGGGGGTCGATGTCCTCGAGGCAGGGGTCATCCCGACGCCCGCACTGGCGTTCCTCGTCGCTGATCGCGATGCGGACTTCGGCGTGATGATCTCCGCATCGCACAACGCGGCGCCCGACAACGGGATCAAGATCTTCGCCCGCGGCGGCCGCAAGCTCCCCGACGTGGTCGAGCAGCGCATCGAAGAGGCCATGCACGGCGAGATGCTGCGTCCGACCGGCGCCGGCGTCGGTCGCATCGACCGTTTCTCCGACGCGGAGGACCGCTACGTCGTCCACCTGCTCGGCTCGCTGCCGCACCGTCTCGAGGGCGTCCACGTCGTGCTCGACTGCGCCCATGGTGCCGCCTCCGGAGTCTCTCCCGAGACGTTCCGCGACGCCGGCGCCGAGGTCACCGTGATCGGTGCCGACCCCGACGGCTGGAACATCAACGACGGCGTCGGCTCCACGCACCTCGACAACCTCGCCGAAGCCGTCGTCCGGCTCGGCGCCGACGTGGGCATCGCGCACGACGGCGACGCTGATCGCTGTCTCGCGGTCGACGCGCAGGGCAACGTCGTGGACGGCGATCAGATCATGGCGATCCTGGCCCTGTCGATGAAGGAGCGCGGACGCCTCACCGACGACACGCTCGTCGCGACGGTCATGAGCAACCTCGGTCTGCACGTCGCGATGCGCGAGCACGGCATCACGGTGCGCCAGACGGCCGTCGGCGACCGTTACGTGCTGGAGGACATGAACGAGGGCGGGTACGCGCTCGGCGGCGAGCAGTCCGGCCACGTCATCATGAGCGAGTACGCGACCACGGGCGACGGCCTGCTCACCGGGCTCCACCTGGTGGCCGAGATGGCGCGACAGGGCAAGTCCCTCGCGGAGCTCGCTTCGGTCATGACGGTCTACCCGCAGCTGCTGATCAACGTCCGCGACGTCGACAAGGATCGCGTCGCCGAGGACGAGGTCGTGCAGCAGGCGGTGCGCGATGTCGAGGCCGAGCTCGGCGACACCGGGCGCGTGCTGCTGCGCAAGTCCGGCACCGAGCCGCTCGTGCGCGTGATGGTCGAGGCCGCCGACTCCGAGTCGGCCCGGGCCTACGCAGAGCGTCTCGCGGCCGTCGTGCAGGAGCGCCTCGCGCTCTAGGACTGTCGTCTCCGAACCGGTCGGTCGCCTCGGCGGCCGGCCGGTTCGTCGTCTCCGGGCCGAGGCGGTCAGCCGCCGAGCTGTTCGATGTACCGCAGCAGCACGCCTTCACGCAGCGCCCATGGCGAGACCTCCAGCTCCTCCACGTCCAGCGCGCCCATGGCGGCATGCAGCGACACCGCCGCCGCCACGATCTGGAAGGTCCGGTCGGGCGTGATCCCCGGGAGCTCCTGCCGTGCCGACGCGGGGAGGCGCGCGAGACGCGGGATCCACGACCCGAGGGACTCGCGGGGGAGCAGCATCCGCTCGATGCCCGACCAGCCGGGGACGGGGTAGCCGACGAGCCGGGCGAGTGAGCGGATCGCCTTGGAGGAGCCCACGACGTGGTCCGGTCGGGGGAGGCTGCGGAACCGCGAGGTGACCGCGTCGAGCGTCGTCAGGGCGTGCGCCCGGAGGCGCTCCACGTCGCCCTCACCCGGAGGGTCCTGCGGAAGGAACTGCACGGTCATGCGCCCGGCTCCGAGCGGGACGGACGCGGCGACGTCCGGAACCTCCTCGGCACCGGCGGCGATCTCCAGGGAGCCGCCGCCGATGTCGAGGAGCAGCAGCTGGCCGGCAGACCACCCGAACCAGCGCCGCACGGCGAGAAACGTGAGCGCGGCCTCGGTCTCCCCGTCGAGCACCTGGAGCGGCTGGCCGAGGACGGCCTCGATGCGGGCGATCACCTCGGCCCCGTTGCGGGCATCGCGGACGGCGCTCGTAGCCGTGGCGAGGAGCGCGTCCACGCGTTCCTCCTCCGCCACCCGGCGCGCCTGCGCGACGGCTGCTTCCAGGGCCTGCACACCCTGCTCCGCGATCGCCCCGTCCGGTGTGAGGTAGCGCATGAGGCGCAGCACGGTCCGGTCGCTCGTGGTGGCGAGCGGTCGTCCGCCCGGCCGCACGTCGGCGGCGAGCATGTGGACGGTGTTGGATCCGATGTCGAGGACTCCCAGGCGCACGGGATGAGGATACTCGCGCGCGGTTACGATGGACGACGTGACCACCGCCGACCCCACGCTGCCGCTGTCGCCGTACCGGGAGATCGGGCGCGCGGAATGGGCGCGTCTCGCCGCCGGACTCGATCAGCCCCTGACGGAGACCGAGGTCGTGGAGCTGCGAGGCATCGGAGATCGCCTCGACCTCACCGAGGTCCGCGAGGTGTACCTCCCGCTGAGCCGGCTGCTGAGCCTGTACGCGAGCGCCACGAAGCAGCTCGGTGCGGCCACCTCGTCGTTCCTCCAGGAGGACGACACGACCACGCCCTTCGTCGTCGGAGTCGCCGGCTCCGTGGCCGTGGGCAAGTCGACCATCGCCCGGCTCCTCCGCGAGTTGATGAGCCGCTGGCCGGGGACGCCGCGGGTGGAGCTGGTGACGACGGACGGCTTCCTCTACCCGAACGCCGAGCTCGAGCGCCGCGGCCTCATGGATCGCAAGGGCTTCCCGGAGTCGTACGACCGCCGTGCGCTGATCGAGTTCCTCACGGAGGTCAAGAGCGGAGCCCCTGAGGTGCGGGCGCCGTTCTACTCCCACATGCGCTACGACATCGTCCCCGATGCGCACGTCGTGGTGCGTCGCCCCGATGTCGTCATCGTCGAAGGGCTCAACGTCCTGCAACCCCCGCCCGCCCCGAACGACGTCGCGGTCAGCGACCTCTTCGACTTCTCGATCTTCGTGGACGCCGACACCGCCCACATCGAGAAGTGGTACGTCGACCGGTTCCTCGCCCTGCGGCAGGGAGCCTTCAGCAACCCGTCGTCCTACTTCAACGTGTTCGCGCACCTCACCGACGAGGAGGCGATCACGACCGCACTGGGATATTGGAACGAGATCAACATGCCGAACCTCGTCGAGAACGTGATGCCCACCCGGCACCGCGCGCGCCTGGTCCTGCGGAAGGGCGCGGATCACGACGTGGAGAGCGTGCTCCTGCGCAAGCTCTGAGCCCCTCCGGCGGCGCTGTATTGTTCGGACGACTCGCAAAAATTCCCGCTTACCCTTATCCCCATGTGTGGAATCGTCGGATACGTGGGCCCGCGGCCCAGCCAGGAC
This sequence comes from Microbacterium sp. UBA7513, assembly GCF_002478345.1. Lineage (NCBI taxonomy): Bacteria > Bacillati > Actinomycetota > Actinomycetes > Micrococcales > Microbacteriaceae > Microbacterium > Microbacterium sp. UBA7513. The sequence goes on along the minus strand of NZ_DLNJ01000007.1, from coordinate 197,260 downwards.
ATCCTTCTCGCCGGCCTCGCCCGGCTCGAGTACCGCGGCTATGACTCCGCGGGCATCGCCGTGATCGACGGCGAGGGAACGCTGGGCATGCGCAAGAAGGCGGGCAAGCTCGCCATGCTGCGCGACTCGCTCGGCGATGCGCCCCTCAACGACGGCACGACCGGCATCGGGCACACGCGGTGGGCGACGCACGGCGGCCCGACCGACGTCAACGCGCACCCCCACCTCGCCGACGACGACAAGCTCGCGGTGATCCACAACGGCATCATCGAGAACTTCGCGGCTCTGCGCGACGAGCTCCTCGCCGACGGTGTCGCCTTCCGCAGCGAGACCGACACCGAGGTGGCTGCGGCGCTGCTCGGTCGCGAGTACGCCGGCAACGGGGGCGACCTCGCCCTCGCGTTCCGTGCTGTCGTCAACCGCCTCGAGGGCGCCTTCACCCTCCTCGCGATGCACCAGGACCACCCCGGACTCGTCGTCGGCGCTCGCCGCAACTCGCCGCTCGTGATCGGCCTGGGCGAGGGGGAGAACTTCCTCGGTTCCGACGTCGCCGCCTTCGTCGAGCACACCCGCAAGGCCCTCGCGATCGGCCAGGACCAGATCGTCTCGATCACCCCCGACGCGGTGACCGTGACCGACTTCGCCGGCACCCCCGTCACCGCCGAGCCGTTCGACGTGTCGTGGGACGCCGCCGCCGCCGAGAAGGGCGGCTGGTCGAGCTTCATGGCCAAGGAGGTCGCCGAGCAGCCGGAGGCCGTCGCCAACACCATCCGCGGCCGCATCCGCGACGGCCAGGTCGTGATCCCGGAGCTCGACGGTCTCGACGACCTGTTCGTCGGCATCAACCGCGTCATCATCACCGCGTGCGGGACGGCCTCGTACGCCGCGCTCGTCGGCAAGTACGCGATCGAGCAGTGGGCCCGCGTGGCGGTCGACGTCGAGCTCGCCCATGAGTTCCGCTACCGCGACCCGGTCATCGGCGCCGACACCCTCGTGGTCTCCATCAGCCAGTCCGGCGAGACCATGGACACCCTGATGGCCGTGAAGTACGCCCGCGAGCGCGGCGCCCGCACACTGTCGGTCTGCAACACGCAGGGCGCGACGATCCCGCGGGAGTCGGACGCCGTCGTCTACACGCACGCCGGCCCGGAGGTCGCCGTCGCCTCGACCAAGGCGTTCTCGGCCCAGATCACGGCCCTGCTGCTGCTTGGCCTGCACATGGGACGGGTCCGCGGTGTGGTGGCCGACGCCTCGACCGATGTCGATGAGCTCGCCGCGCTGCCGGAGAAGGTCGCCAAGGTGCTGGAGAGCGAGCACGAGCACGTCACCCAGCTCGCGGGCTGGATGGCCGACACCCGATCGGTGCTGTTCCTCGGTCGTCACGTGGGCTACCCGATCGCGCTCGAAGGTGCGCTCAAGCTCAAGGAGATCTCCTACATCCACGCCGAGGGCTTCGCCGCGGGCGAGCTCAAGCACGGTCCGATCGCGCTGATCGAGCCGGGGCAGCCGGTGTTCGTGCTCGTGCCGTCGCCGCGGCACTCCGCGCTCGTGCACTCCAAGGTCGTCTCCAACATCCAGGAGATCCGCGCCCGCGGTGCCCGCGTGATCGTGGTGGCCGAGGAGGGCGACGCCGCCGTGCTGCCCTTCGCGGACGAGGTCATCCACATCCCGCTCGCCGGCCCCATGTTCGAGCCGCTGCTGGCCGTCGTCCCGCTGCAGATCTTCGCGATGGCGCTGGCCACCGCGAAGGGCCTCGACGTGGACCAGCCGCGGAACCTCGCGAAGTCCGTCACGGTGGAGTGACCGCCGACCCACCCCCTTCTGTTCACCCCACCCCTCTGCGTGTGCACGCAGAGGGGTGGGGCGTTCGTAACGGGGTGGGTGGGGAAGCCCGAGTAGGCTGAACGCGTGATCATCGGCACCGGCATCGACCTCGTGGACATCCCGAGGTTCGAGCGCACGATGACCCGGACCCCTCGACTTCGGGAGCGGCTGTTCGCCCCGTCCGAACGTGAGCTCCGGCTGCCGTCTCTGGCCGCGCGATACGCTGCGAAGGAAGCGCTGATCAAGGCGCTCGGCGGCTCCGACGGGGTGCACTGGACCGAGATCGAGATCGCCTCCGAGCCCTCAGGACGACCGCATTTCGTGCTGTCCGGATCCACGGCCGAGGTGGTCGAGGAACGGGGGATCCTGACGCTGCACCTCACTCTCACCCACGATGCCGGCCTCGCCGCCGCGTTCGTCGTCGCCGAAGGAGCCCCGCTGTGACTGTCCCGTTCCGCGAGGCCACGATCGATCTCGATGCGATCGCCGACAACGTCCGGCACTTCCGTCGCCTCACCGGCGTGGAGGTGCTCGTCGTGGTGAAGGCGAACGCGTACGGGCACGGAGCCGCTGCGACCGCCGTGGCCGCGCTCTCCGCTGGTGCGACACGGCTCGGCGTGGCCGAGATCCCGGAGGCGCTGGAGCTGCGGCGCCAAGGGGTGCACGCGCCGATCGTGGCGTGGCTGCACGCGCCGGGGGAGCGGTTCCTGGAGGCGGCGGCGGAGGGCGTCGAGATCGGCATCTCGTCGTACGACCAGCTGCAGGCCGCAGCCGCCGCCGCATCCGCGAACCGCCCGGTCGCCGTGCACCTGAAGCTCGAGACCGGGCTGTCGCGCAACGGCATCGCTCCGGACGACTGGGCGACGGTGCTCGCCGAGGCCGCCCGCCTGGAGCGGATCGGGAGGGTCAGGGTCGTGGGGCTCTTCAGCCACCTCTCCAACGCCTCGCCGGCCGACGACCGCGCCGCGCTCGCCCGGTTCGAGGAGGGTGTGGCGCAGGCCGCTGCGCTCGGCGTGCGTCCGGAGATCCGCCACATCGCCGCCACCGCCGCCGCCATCGATCTGCCCGAGACACGACTCGACGCCGTGCGCATCGGCATCGGCACCTACGGCCTCTCGCCCTTCGATGACCGCTCGTCCGCGGAGCTGGGCCTGCGCCCGGCCATGACCCTGCGCGGGGCCGTGGCGGCCGTGCGGCGGGTTCCCGCCGGTACCGGGGTCTCCTACGACTACGTGCATCGCACGGACCGCGCCACCACCCTGGCGCTCGTGCCGCTGGGCTATGCCGACGGCGTGCCCCGCAGCGCCTCCGGGAGACTGCCCGTGTCGATCGGCGGGCGCCGCTATACCAACGTGGGCCGGATCGCGATGGATCAGTTCGTCGTGGACGTCGGAGACGCCCCGGTCGCGGTCGGCGACGAGGTCACGCTCTTCGGGGATCCGACCCTCGGCGTGCCATCGGCCGGGGACTGGGCGGAGGCCGCCGGCACCATCGGGTACGAGATCGTCACGCGCATCGGTCACCGGGTACCGCGGAGGACGACGTGAGCCTGGACCCGGCGTTCCTCGGACGACGCCGGATCGCCACGTCCGAGGAGATGGAGCAGCTCGGGCTGCGCATCGGCGAGCAGCTCGAGCCGGGAGACCTGCTCATCCTCACCGGGCCGCTGGGGGCCGGCAAGACCACCTTCACCCGCGGACTGGCCGAGGGCCTCGGGGTCCGAGGGCCCGTGCAGAGCCCGACGTTCGTGATCGCCCGCACCCATCCGTCGCTCGTCGGCCGCGCCCCCCTCGTGCACGTGGACGCGTACCGTCTCGGGTCCGCGGCCGAGCTCGACGACCTCGACCTCGACCTGGAGCGATCGGTGGTGGTCGTGGAGTGGGGCCGCGGTATGGCGGAGGAGCTCGCCGACGCCTGGTGGGACATCGAGATCGAACGGCCCGTCGGGGCCGGCGAGGACGATGCCGACCTCGATCCCTCGGAGCTGGATGCGGACGCGCCGCGCTTCGTCACGATCGCCCGCGAGGAGCGCGCATGACGGCGGGGGAGCCGCTGGTCGCGGTCATCATCGAAGACGACCCCGGTGTGCGTTCGCTCCTGGATGAGGTGTTCCTCGCCGCGGGGTTCCGAACCGTGCAGGCGGGGTCAGGCCCGGAGGGTCTCGCAGCCGTGGCGGCGCACCATCCGATCATCACCACGCTGGACATCAACCTCCCGGGCATCGACGGCTTCGAGGTCGCGCGGCGCATCCGTCAGGTCAGCGACACGTTCATCATCATGTTGTCCGCCCTGGCCGACGAATCGGATGTGGTGCTCGGCCTCACCTCCGGCGCCGACGAGTACCTGGTGAAGCCCTTCCGGCCACGCGAGCTGCGGGCGCGGATCGAGGCGCTCCTCCGCCGCAACCGCTCGTCGGCCGTAGCCAAGGGGGCGCCGGAGGTCGCCAGCACCCCGCCGTCGAACGCCGCCACGGCGACCTCCGCCGCGTCGATCACCCCACTCCCGGCGGTGCCCGCCGGGGATGCCACCGTCGCCACGTGGCGAGGGCTCGTGCATCGCGACCTCAGCCTCGACCTCGACACGCGTCTCGTGCTCGTCGCCCAGCGCCCCGTCGAGCTCACCCCCACCGAATTCGACCTGCTCGCGGCACTCCTCGAGGCCGGCCGCAGGGTCTGCAGCAAGGTCGAGCTCGCTCGCGGACTGCGCGGAACCTCCGGCGACGCGTTCGACCGGGTGAGCGAACCGGACAAGCGGGCCATCGAGACGCACATGGCGAACCTGCGCCGCAAGCTCGGCGACAGCCCCACCGCCCCCCGCTACATCGAGACGGTGCGCGGTGTCGGGTACCGCCTCACGTCCGACGACCGCCCCGCCTGAAAGAAGGGGTCGAGGCCGCGGCTCCCCCACCGCGGCCCCGGATGCCTGCGAATCCCCACTCGCGCGGCCCCAGCTTCTGCGAAATCCCCAGTCGCAGCGTCGGCTCCCACTCAGAATCGTAGGACGGGAAGGCCTCCTGAAGAGCGAGAAGTGACGATCTTTGAGTAATCTTGCGTGAATGCTGAGGATCGACCGGGAGGCGGACCTTGATGATCCGCACGGTCTCGATCTGGCGGTGGCAGCTGGTGTTCACCGCGAGCATCGTGGCCATCGTGGTGATGGTCGCGGGCTTCAAGCCGCAGACCCTCGCGATCCCGCTGTTCATCGGCGGAATCGGGCTCATCGTCGTCACGACCCTCGTGGCGCTCATGGTGCCGTGGCGACGTCTGCCGCGGACGGCCGTGACCGCCCTCCCGCTGTTGGACGTGCTCGGGGTGGGGCTGACCACGAACGTGCCGGATCTCCGGCTCGGCTTCCTCTGGGTCTTCCCGGTGGTCTGGTTAGCGACCTACTTCTCGATGCCCTGGGTGTTCGCGGGCATCGTGCTCAGCGGTGGCTGTCTGGTGTTCTTCGCGGACCGCTCTGGCCCGCCGGAGGACGTGCTGCTGCGGGTGCTCACGGTCGTCATCACCCTGAGCTTCCTGGGCGTGACCGTCCGCATCGGCGCCCAGCGGTCCGGCGCGGCGCGCCGGCTCCTGCAGCGCCGCTCGGAGCAGGTGAACCGGGCGGCGGAGCGGGCCGAGACGAATCAGGAGCGCGTCACCCAGGTCATCGACGCGCTGGGCATCGCGCTGGTGGTGGTCACCTCCGCCGGTCGCATCCTGCAGATGAACGACGCCTACCGCTCGCTCTACGGCCGTGACCGCTTCGGCACGGCCCTCCCGTCCGCGTCCGTCGAGTACGACGGGCGCCGCGGAACGGCTCTGACGCCGGAGCGCACCACACTCGCGCGAGCCGCAGCGGGCGAGCAGATGCGGGAGGAGCGGGTGTGGCTGTACGACGGTGCGGGGCAGTGGCACGCCCTGGCCGTGTCCACGCAGCCCATCGCCGGCGCGCGGGAGGGGGAGCGCATCACCCTCGTCGTCATCGACGACGTCACCGCGCTCCTGGAGGCCGCCGAGGAGCGGCGGGCGTTGACCGCCGTGATCTCCCACGAGCTGCGCAACCCGCTCACCGCGATCATCGGCCACGTCGAGCTCCTGCGAGAGCGCGATGACCTCCCCGGCCGGGTGCCGGCGCAGATCGAGGTCATCGCGGACGCGGGGGAACGGCTCCAGGACCTCGTCACGAGCATGCAGGCCCAGACAGGACGAGTCTCGCACGATCCGTTCGAACCGGTGGACCTGCGCGTCGTCGTGGAGGAGTCCGCCGCGTCCTTCGCACCGTTGATGGGTGCCGCGCGGCAGGAGCTCGTGCTCGACGGGGCCGACCGGATGGTGATCACCGGCGACGCCTTCCGGCTCCGTCAGGTGCTCGATAACCTGCTCGGCAACGCCGTCAAATACACGCCTGCCGGCGGCCGCATCACGGTGCGGCTGGCGGAGCCGGACGGACATGCCGAGGTCACGGTGGCCGACACCGGGATCGGCATCGCCGAGGAGGAGCTGCCGCGGCTGTTCGAGCCGTACTTCCGCGCCGACAGCGCCGTGCGTGGCGGCATCGCCGGCACCGGGCTCGGCATGGGCATCGCGCGGGACATCGTGGTCGCGCACGGCGGCGCCATCCTCGTGGCGAGCGAGGTGGACGTCGGCACCACCGTCACCGTCCGTTTCCCCCGACGAACGAAAGAGGTCTCCGCATGACACCCCTCGTGCCCGTCAGCGTCGACGTCACCACGAGCATGGTCGCGGTGGTGACGGTGCTCACCGCGATCGTCGTCGGTCTCGCCACCCTGGCCCGGCCGAGCAGGGCGACCATCGTGTGGGGTGTCGCCTTCGGTATCGGGATGCTCGGCGCCTACCTCTGGTTGGCCGGCCATCACACCGGCAGCCCCGTGCTGCGCGCGGCCGCCTCCGCGATCGTCGTCTCCTTCGTGCCGCTCGTCTGGATCGGCGTGCGGATGCACTTCGGGCGGTCGGCGCCCTGGACGCCGGTCGTCCTCGCACTCGTCGGGGTGCCCACCGCGCTGATCCTCACCGCGGGCACACGCTGGTATCTGCCGGTCTTCCACGTCGTCTTCCTGGCGATGGCGGTCTTCGCCGGTCTGCTCGCCTGGGAGCTGCTCCGAGGACAGCCGGCGTCGCGGGACGTCGTGCTGCCGCTCGCGCTCGCCGCGTGCGGCTTCGTCGTGGTCGCCGTCGTCAGCGCCGGGTCCGCCCTCGTCTCGGGAGGCGTGAGCACGGAGGAGCAGCTCAGCGCGCTCCGCGGCGTGAACGCGCTGGGGACGATCGTCGTGAGCACGTGTGCGGCGTTCACCCTCGTGCTCCTCGTGCGGGTGGAGAGCCCGGTACCGGGGGCCGACGGTGCCGCGGACCGTGCCAGGGAGCGCCTGCGCAAGGCGGCGGCGCAGAAGGACCCCGCGTGGTCGATCCTCGACATCCGTCTGGACGACCCCACCGACCTCCGCGAGGCGTCGAGCAGCGCCGGCTTCCGCCGCATCGCCGATCGCTTCCACGCGGACATCTGCGACGCGCTGCCGGCGACGGCCGATGCGGAGCGGGTCGCGGACGACCGCGCGATCGTCATCATCCACGGCAGCGACGAGGCGGTGCGGTTCCACCTGCGGGCGATCCTGGCATCCGTGTCGATCATCGACCTCGAGGCGCCGGCGAGCGGGATCCGCTCCTCCGCCAGCATCGGCTGGGCGACGGCATCCGTCGCGGGATACGACTACGACACGCTCGTCGCGGCGGCCGCATCTGCGGCCGATCGGGCACGGCACGCCGGCGGGGATCAGTGGAAGCGGGCGCAGGAGTCCGACCTGACCGCCGTCTGACGCGGGGCCTAGGGGGTCTGCTTCTCGCGCCCCCGCGCGAGTGCCGCGGTGATCGCGTCGGCGGCGCTCGCGTCGGTGTCGGCGGCCGCGGAGACGTTCTCGGCGACGACGGCCTCGATGATCTCGGTGCGCTGGATGCGGGTCTCCCGCGGGGCCTTGACGCCGATGCGCACGCTGTCGCCCTTGATGTCGAGCAGCGTGACCTCGATCTCGCCGTCGATGCGCACGCTCTCACCGATCCGCCTCGTCAACACCAGCATTCGTTCAGCCTACTGGTGCGGAGGGGGCGGCCCCCAGCGACGCGGTGGAGGAGTCGCGGACCACGCCGATCGTCTCGATCGTCAGCGATGCGGACGTCGCCTCGGTGTAGGACAGGACAGGGAGGCCGTCGGTCTGCGCCGACACGAGCCGTCGCACGGCCGGACGCAGCGACGGGGCGCATACGAGCACCGGTTCACCGCCATCCGTCTGCGTGGCCACGGCCTGCTTCACCGACGCGATCACCGCTTCCATCCGCGGCGGGTCGAAGACGATCTGCGAGCCCTCGTCGCCGGGACGGAGGCTCTCCAGCATGGCCTGCTCCAGCAGCGGCGCGATCATGACGACGCGGAGCGTGCCGTCCTCCGCGAAGCGGGAGGCGATGGCCGGCCCCAGTGCGGCGCGGGCGGCCTCGATCAGTCCCTCCGGGTCGGTCGAGACCTTGGCACGCAGCGCGAGCGCCTCGTAGATGCGGCTGAGGTCGTTGATCGGCACACGTTCGGCGAGCAGCCCCTGCAGCACCCGCTGGACCTCCGCGAGCGACAGCAGCGCGGGCGTGAGCTCCTCGACCGCCGACGGCGAGACCTGCTTGAGCGCGTCGGTGAGCTGGCGCACGTCCTCCCGGGTGAGCAGCCGGGCGGCGTGCGTCTGGATCACGCTCGACAGGTGCGTGATGATGACGCTCGCCCTGTCGATCACCGTGGCCCCGGCGAACTCCGCGCTGTGTCGCATCTCCATCGGGATCCACTTGCCCTCGAGGCCGAACACCGGGTCCAGGGCGGCGGTCCCCGGCAGGCTGTCCAGACCCTGTCCGAGTGCCAGCACCGATCCGGTCGGCGCGGTGCCCCGCCCGGTCTCGACGCCGGCGATGCGGATGACGTAGGTGGCCTGGGGGAGTTCGATGCTGTCCCTGGTGCGCACGGGCGGCGTGACCAGGCCGAGGTCGAGCGCGATGCGGCGCCGCAGCGCCTTCACCCTGGCGAGGAGGTCGTCGGGGCCGCCGGTCACCAGATCCACGATGTCCGGCGCGAGGAGGATCTCCAGGGGGTGCACCCGCATGCGCTCGATGAGCTCTTCCGGCTGGTCTGCGGGCACCGGAGCGGGGGCCAGCGCGGCCTCCGCCTCCTCCCGCTTGCGCGTCGCGGTGATGCGCTGGGCGATCAGGAGAAGCAGGGCGCCGATCGCCAGGAACGGGAGCATCGGCATGTGCGGGATGAGCGACATCACGATGGCTGCGGATCCGGCGATGATGAGGGCGTTGCGCGACTGGCCGAGCTGCGTCGACGCCGCCGTGCCCATCTCGGCCTCGGCGGTCGAGCGGGTGACGATCATGCCGGTCGAGACCGCCATGAGCAGGGCGGGGATCTGGGTGACCAGGCCGTCGCCGATCGTGAGCAGGCTGTACGTGCTGACGGCCTGGTCGATCGACATGCCGTGCTGGACGAGGCCGATCGCGATGCCGCCCACGAGGTTGATGATGATGATCACGAGTCCGGCGATCGCGTCGCCCTTGACGAACTTGGAGGCGCCGTCCATCGCGCCGTAGAAGTCGGACTCGGCGGCCACCTCCGCCCGACGCTCCCTGGCCTCGGTGTCGCTGATGAGACCGGCGTTGAGATCGGCGTCGATGGCCATCTGCTTGCCCGGCATCGCGTCGAGCGTGAACCGGGCGCCGACCTCGGCCACGCGCTCTGCACCCTTGGTGACCACCACGAACTGGATGACGACGAGGATGAGGAAGACCACGGCGCCGATGATGAGCGAGCCGCCCACCGCGATCGCCCCGAACGCCTCGATCACCTGTCCCGCGTACGCCTCGCCGAGGACGAGGCGGGTGGAGGCGACGTTGAGCCCCAGCCGGAACAGCGTCGCCACGAGCAGCAGCGAGGGGAACACCGAGAAGTCGAGCGGCTTCTTCACGAACATCGACGTGAGCAGGATCACCAGCGCGAACATGATGTTGAGGATGATCAGCACGTCGAGCAGGAACGGCGGCACCGGGACGACGAGCAGCATGATGATGCCGACGACGCCGATCGGCACCCCGAGCGTGGTGAGAAGCTTCTTCATACGGTCCTCCGGTAGGGGAGCGAGTGGATGCCGCGGGCGGCGCCGCGGCGCCGGAGCGCATCGACGAACACGAGCACCCGTGCCACGGCGTTGTAGAGGTCTTCGGGGATCTCCTGACCCAGCTCGCACGCGGCGTGCAGAGCGCGGGCAAGGGTGATGTCGCGGACCAGCGGGACGCCCGACTCGAGCGCCTTCTCGCGGATCCGCTCGGCGATGACGCCGCTGCCCTTCGCGACGACCCGCGGGGCGGACGTGCCGGGGTCGTACTCCAGGGCGATGGCGATGTGCGTGGGGTTGACGACGACGACGTCGGAACCGGCGACCGCGGCGATCATGCGGTTGCGGCTCACGGCGAGCTGGCGCGACCGGCGCTGCTGGCGGATGAGCGGGTCGCCCTCGGAGTTCTTGTTCTCGTCGCGCACCTCGCGCTTGGTCATGCGCGTGTGCTTGCGGTTGCGGCGCATGACGACGAACAGGTCGATCGCGGCGAGCACCAGACCCACGGCGATGGCGGTCTGCAGCAGTGCCGCGGTGCCGTCCGCCGCGGTGCCGAGCAGCCGGGAGACCGAATGGGCGCCGCTCGCCGTGAGCACGGGCATGAGCCCGGAGATGACGACCCACAGGGCGAGGGCGATGGCGGCCGTCTTCAGCAGCGCCTTCGCCCCCTCCCACAGCGCCTGCAGGCCGAACACGCGCCGCACTCCGGAGACGAGGTTGAACTGCTCGTAGCGCCCTGACAGCTTCCGCAGGTGCACGCCGCCCTGCACCACCGCGCCGAACAGCGTCACGATCGCGACCGCCGCCAGCAGCGCTCCCAGCGTGGGCAGCACCGAGGCGAGGGCCCGCCCCAGGGCGGCGAGGGCGGCTTCCGGAGAAGGCGCCTGCATGAGCCCGGCGAGGGTCACCAGCTGCTCGGTGCCGGCGGCCGTGCCCGCGGCGATGGCGGCCGGCATCATGACGGCGGCGGCGCCGATGCCGAGCCACGCCGTGAGGTCCTGACTGCGGGCGATCCGCCCCTTCTGCCTGGCCTCGCGGAGGTGCTTCTCGGTGGCCTTCTCGCTGCGCTCGCCGCTGTCCGAGCCGCTCACGGCGTCACCCCCTGCATCAGGCGGAACGCCTGGGTGGCGAGGGCGTCGACGATGCCGGGGAACGCGACGTACACGGCGCCCGCGAGCAGGAGCGTGAGGAGGATCTTGACGGGGAAGCCCATCGCGAAGGCGTTGAGCGCCGGCGCCACGCGCGTGATGAGACCGAGCCCGACATCGGCGAGGAAGAGCACGAGGACGAGAGGGCCCGCGATCTGCACGGCCGCCAGCACCATCTGGGACACGCCGTCGACGAGCAGCTCGGCGGGTCCCGCCACGCGGAAGATGCCGTCGACCGGCACCGCGTCGAAGCTGCGGGCGAGCCCGGCGAGGATGAGCTGATAGCCGCCGGAGGCGAAGAGCAGCGTCAGCGCGGTGAGGTGGAACAGCCGGGTGAACTGCGCGCCGTTGACCATCGCCGCCGGATCGAAGGCCTGGGCGAGCTGGAAGCCGCCGAACACGTCGATCAGGCTGCCCGCGGCCTGCACCGCGGAGAAGCACAGCAGCACGAGGAACCCGAGCAGGGCGCCCGTGAGGAGCTGGATCACGAGCGCGCCGAGGAACGGCCCGGTATCCAGGCTCTCGTACCCGGGCGCGACGGCAGCCCCCACCGCGAGCGACAGTCCGATCGAGAGCATCGCCTTCACGCGCACCGGGATCGCGCCGTACGAGAACGGCGGGGCGATCATGATGAACGCCGTGATCCGCACAGCGGCAAGCAGGGTGGCCTCCAGCCACGCGAAGTCGATCGGGATGAACACGGGCTCATCCGCTCAACAGCGACGGGATGCGGGCGAACATCTCGTTCGTGAAGGCGATGATCTCGGCGATCATCCAGTTCCCCGCGATGAGCAGGGCGATGCCCACCGCGACGATCTTCGGCACGAACGACAGCGTCACCTCCTGCACCTGGGTGATGGACTGCAGCAGCGAGATCGCGAAGCCCACCACGAGGGCCGTGATCAGCATCGGGGCGGCGAGCTTGGCGGCGATCAGCAGGCCCTGGGCACCGATGTCGAGGACGGCTTCGGGACTCATCCCACACCTCCGTAGCTCTCCAGGAGCGCCTTGATGATGAGCCCCCACCCGTCGACGAGGATGAACAGCAGGATCTTGAACGGCAGCGAGATCATGACCGGCGGGAGCATCATCATGCCCATCGACATCAGCGCCGCCGCCACGACGAGGTCGATCACGAGGAACGGCACGAAGATCACGAAGCCGATGATGAAGGCCGCCCGCAGCTCCGAGATCATGAACGCCGGGATGAGCGTGTACATCGGCACGCTCGCGGCGTCCTCCGGGTTGTCCTGCCCGGCCATCCGGGTCATCAGCGCGAGGTCTTCCTCGCGCGTGTAGTGCAGCATCCACTCCCGCAGGGGGGCCTGCCCGACGTCCACGGCCTGCGTGAACGTGAGCGCGCCGTCGATGTACGGCTGCACGGCCAGTGTGTTGATCTCGGTCAGGACCGGCCACATGATGAACAGCGACAGGAACAGCGACAGGCCCGCGAGCACCTGGTTCGGCGGGATCGTCGGGAGCGACAGCGCGTTCCTCGTCATGGCGAGCACGACGAAGATCTTCGTGAACGACGTCATCATCAGCAGCAGCGCAGGGGCCACCGACAGGAGCGTGATCCCCAGCAGGGTGAGGATCGAGCCGGAGGGGCCGCCGTCGATGCCGTTGATGTCGATCGTCACACCCTCGCCGTCGTCCGGGGTGACCTCCGCGTGCGCGGCGGTGCCGGTGAGGGCGATCAGGACGACGGCGAGGAGGATCGCGACCGCGACGAGGACGAGCAGCCGCGAGGCGCGACCGCGATCGACGGCACGGGTCGCGGTCATCGTGCGCGCCGCAGGGCCTCGGCGGTCTGCCGCCAGGTGTCGGGGGAGAGGATGGAGCCGCGGAGCGGGTCGTTGCGGTGCCGCACGCGGCGACGGAGCTCCGGTGCCGGGCTGACCGCCGGGGGCGCGCTCGTGAGTGCGGCGGCGGCGAGGATGCGGTCGAACTCGGCGTCGTCGGCCGTGCGGGTGGCCGGCGGGCGTGCCTCCTCGGACGCGGAGGGCTCCGGCCGCAGGGGCAGCCGGTCGACGACGCTCACACCGTGCTCGGTGACCCCGAGCACGTAACGGGCATCGTCGGTCTGCACGACCACGAGCTGCGCTTTCGGGCCGATGCCCTGCCGCCCGAGCACCGTGATCGCCTCGGCGTCGCGGCGCCGCGCCTGGGTCTTCGAGACCCGGCGCTGCAGGAACCAGAGCAGCCCGAGGACGGCGGCGAGCGACAGCCCGACCCGCAGCGCGAGCAGGAGGTCGTCCAGGGTCAGGCCTCGACGTTCTCGAGGATGCGGGTGATCCGCACCGCGTAGTCCTGGTCGACGACGACGACCTCGCCATGCGCGATCGTGCGGCCGTTGAGCTTGACGTCGGCGGGGGCGCCCGCGGAGCGATCGAGCTCCACGATGCGACCGGGCTCGAGGTCGAGCACGTCGCGGACCGCCATGCGGGTGCGGCCGATCTCGACCGTGAGCTCCATCTCGACACCCGCGATGCGGTGCAGGCGCCCGTCGGCTCCGGTCGGACGCGCCGGTCGATGCGTGATCCGGACCGCGAGCCGGCCGATGGTGCGCTCGGTGTGGTCGACGAGGTCGAAGAGCTGGGTCTGCGGGTCGGCGAACACGGCCGAGGCGTCGCCGACCGCGGCCTCGCCGAGCAGCCCGGGACCGAGGGCGGTCGCGGCGGCCTCGAGCGCATCCAGCAGCCGGTCGGTGAGCGGACGGTCCCTGAGACCGTCGACGAGGACGTCGGCATCGAGGAGCTGCACGGCGAGCTGGGCGCTCGCCTCGCCCACGAACTGCGCGACGACCGCCTCGCCGGTGTCGCCGGACACCTGGGAGGCGCGGGCGGTGACCGGTGCGGCGGTGGGCAGTCGCGCCGCGAACGCGGCGGCGACGGCGGACTCGTAGGCGGTGGTGCTGATCACGCGGACTCCTGAGCGGGGGCGGTTTCGGGGACGGTGGCGGTCACGACGCAGGCGAGGCGGGCGCCGGCGCTCCCGACGGCCGCAGTCGCGACGGTCTGGTCGCCGACGGTGAGGAGCATCGGGCGGTCGGCGGCGTGCGGCAGGGGCAGCAGATCCCCGACGGCGAGATCGAGCACCTCGCGGGGTAGCACGCTCCGCGGCGCCAGCCGGAGGGCGATCTCGACCGGAGTCGACTCCACCTGGCGGCGCACGAGGCCAGGGGTCTCGGACCGGTCGGCGTCGGAGGCCCGCACCGCGAACCCGGCGAGCACCGAGGCGGGCAGCATGATGCTCGCCGGCACCGTCCGACCGCCGTGGCGCATCGACAGCCGGGCCACGATGACCGGCTCCCCGGCGGCGGCGACCTGCGCGAACTGGGAGCTGTACTGAATGCCGGCGACGGCGACGCCGGCAGGCAGCAGGCCGTCGAGGCTGCCGGTGAGGTGATCGATCGCGTCTCCGATCAACGACCGGATCAGGGCCTGCTCGATCGGCGTGAACGTGCGGTCCTCGGCGGTGGTGGTGACCCTGCCGCCGACCATCTGCACGATCCAGGACGTCGCGGTCGGGATCGGAACCTGCACGATCAGACGCTCGTCGGAGTCCGGCAGCGCGCACACGATCATGGTCGTCGTCGTCGGCAGCGACTGTGCGTACTCGCCGTACGTGAGCATGCCGACGTGCTCGACGGCGATGGTCGCGCGCACGTGGATCTTGCCGCTGAGCTGGGCCGACCACTGACGCGCGAACGTCTCGAACGCGAGTTCCAGGGTGCGGGCGTGCTCGCGCGACAGCGTCGCCGCGCGTCCGAAGTCGTAGACCTCGACGTCGGCGGTCGCCGTCTCCGCGCGCACTCGCGAGCGCACGCCGTCATCCATCACCACGAACCCGACTATCGGGCGGTGATCGGCGTGCGTTAGGGGCGGGTCAGGGGGAGGTCTGCGCGGCACCCGCGGCCGGGATCAGCGCTCGCACCTCCTCGCTGGCGTCGGAGAGGATGACGATGTCCACGCGGCGGTTCTCCGCGAGTTGCTCGGGGGTGCTTCCGGCGGCCACCGGACGGGTGTCGCCGAAGCCGACGGACTTGAGGTGGGCCGGCGGCAGTCCGGCTGCCTCCACGAGGTAGCGCAGCACCTGGGTGGAGCGTCCGGCGGAAAGCTCCCAGTTGGTGGGGAACGGCGCGACCGACCCGCGGGCGTCGGCGTGCCCCTCCACGGAGATCTCGTTCGGGGCGGAGACGAGGACGGACCCCAGGGCGTCGAGCACCTGCGTCGCGGCCGGGCTGAGATCGGTGCTGTTGGTGGTGAAGAACGTCTCCGCGCTCACGAGCCCGATCGTCAGCCCGCGCTCGTCGATGGTGAACGTGACGTCGGTCTCCAGTCCGCGCTCGGCGAGAACCTGGCGCAGCCGCTCGCGCAGCGCGGACAGCTCGTCGAACTCGCGCTGCGCCGCCTCCAGACCCGTGTCCGCGAAGTTCTCACCCTCGTCGTCGATGAGCTCCGGAGGCACGACCACGCCGCTGGTCACGTCGACGTCGTCCGAGGGCTCCTGCCCGAAACCCGTCGCGAGCGAGGCGCTGAGGGCCTCGAACTTCTCCTGGTCCACGGTCGACATCGCGAACAGCACGATGAACATGCACATGAGCACCGTCACCATGTCGAGGTACGACGCCATCCAGCGCTCGTCCGGTCCGCTGTGCTCGGACTCCTGGACACGGCGTCGGGTGCGCACGCTCATGAGAAGAGGTCCTCGTGCGCCTCCGTCTCCGCGGGCTGCTCGCGCCGGCGGGAGCGGCCGGGGGAGCGGTCGGAGACGAGCGCGCTCAGACGTTCGCGGACGTGGGCGGGGGCGGCGCCGGCCTGGACGGCGAGCATGCCCTCCATCAGTACCGTCATGCGCTCCAGCTCCAGCTCACCGAGGCGCTGCAGGCGGCCGCCGATCGGGAGCCAGATGAAGTTCGCCGACAGCAGGCCCCACAGTGTCGCGACGAAGGCGGCGGCGATCATGGGTCCGAGGGTGTCCGGCTTGTCGAGCTTCTCCAGCACATGGGTGAGGCTGACCACGGTGCCGATGATGCCGACGGTGGGGGCGAATCCGCCGAGGGTCATGTAGAAGCGTGAGGCGGTGCGGTTCCGGGCGGCGGTCGAGGTGAGCTCGTCCTCGAGGAGCACCCGCAGATCCTCCGCGTCGGTGCCGTCGGCGATGCTCTGCAGGGCCTGCCGCAGGAACGGATCCTTCTCCTCGTCCAGGCCCTGCTCCAGCGCGAGCAGACCCTCGGAGCGTGCTTTCTCCGCATAGCCGACCACGGTGTCGATCGTGCTCTGGGCGGTGCGCCGCTCACCGCGGAAAGCGCGCGGGAGCGACTTCACGGCGTGCAGCGCGTCGCGCAGCGTGCCGCTGGCGAGGCCGACCGCGATCGTGGCGCCGAAGACGAGCACCATGGGCGCGGGCAGCAGGAGCGACCCGACCGTCGCGCCCTCCAGGTTGATCATGGCGATCAGGGCGCCGAACGCGAGGACGAGCCCGAGGATGAGGGACGGATCCATCAGGAATCCCCTCCTGCGACGGGAGCGCCGGGTCGGACGTCCTCGGTGCCAGCGGCGACCAGCGCCGCCGCGGTCGCGAGGACGCCGGCGCGGAAGCGGGTGATGCGGGCGATCACGTCGTCCATCGTCTCCGTGACGACGAAGGTCGCGCCGTCGACCATCATGATCGTCGTGTCCGGCGTGGCCTGGACACGTTCGATCAGGTCGGGGTTCACCGCGAACCGGGAACGGTTCAGGCGCGTGAGGACGATCATGGGCTCCATCCTGGAAAAAGCTCGCCCCGCCCGAGAGCGGGGAACCGACGGCCCGTCCTGGGCTGTCGGAGAGGACTGTCGGCCGGGCGCTGCGCCGCGTTAGCGCGGGGTCGGGACCGGAGGGGAACTTTCTCACGGCGGGCGCGTCGTCGCCGATAGGGACCAGGGGCGGGGGACGATGAGCAGCGGGCGAAGGGAGCCTTGTGCGGGATCGGAACGTGGAGAAGGCCGCGGCGACGGCGGCCGAGGAGTGCGGCTGCGCGCCGACGGCAGCCGAGCGCGGCGCGCTGTGGAACCAGCCGGTCAGCCGGCGCCATGCCTTCGGGATCGGCGCGCTGGGAGTGGTCGCGCTCGCCGCCTTCGGCGTCGGCTCGGGCGTCACCGCCGCGCACGCCGCGTCTTACCCGAGCTGGGACGACGTCCAGCGGGCGAAGAGCAACGAAGCGGCCAAGGCCGGCGAGGTCACCCGTATCCAGGGGCTGATCCAGTCGCTCGAGCGCAAGGTCGCCGAGACGCAGGCGGCCGCGCAGGTCGCGTCGGATGAGTTCTACGAGGCGCAGCAGGCGTACTTCGCGGCGATCACGGAGGCGGAGACGCTGCAGGCTCAGGCCGATGAGCAGGCGGCGCTCGCCGACGAGACTGCGAAGAAGGCCGGTCAGGTCGCCGCCCAGCTCTACCGCAGTGGCGGCGACGACACCGCCCTGGAGCTGTTCTTCGCGGGATCGGGCGCCAACGCCGATGAGCTGCTGT
Source organism: Microbacterium sp. UBA7513 (assembly GCF_002478345.1). Taxonomy (NCBI): domain Bacteria; kingdom Bacillati; phylum Actinomycetota; class Actinomycetes; order Micrococcales; family Microbacteriaceae; genus Microbacterium; species Microbacterium sp. UBA7513. The sequence continues at coordinate 179,640 of NZ_DLNJ01000007.1, read as the reverse complement.
CGCGCCTCGGCACGATGAACAAGTTCCTCGAGTACAACCAGACGACCTACGACAACGCCGTCTCGGCGCGCGACACCGCCCAGGCGCTGACCGCTCAGGCCGACGTCGCCCGGGACGAGCGCGACCGCCTGCAGCAGGTCGCCGAGCAGAAGATGGTCGCGGCGCAGCAGGCGGCGGACGCCGCGCAGGCGGCGCTCGACGAGCAGGCGGCGAACCTCGAGACCCTCAAGGCCCAGCTCGCGGCGCTCAAGGACACCACGACCAAGACGGTCGCGGGGTACCAGGCGGGTGTCGAGGCGCGACGGCGGGAAGAGGAAGCCCGGCGCAAGCGCGAGGCAGCGGCGGCGGCCGCGGCTGCTGCCGCCGCCGGCCGGGGGACCAGCGGCGGTGGTGGTGGCGGCGGTGGCGGCGGCTCGGCCGGCAGCGGCGGCTGGGTACGTCCGCACGGCGGCGCACGCAGTTCGAGCTACGGGCCGCGCACCCCCATCTGCGGTCCTCAGGGATGCTCGTCGAGCTTCCACTACGGTGCGGATCTCGCCAACGGCTGTGGGGCCGCGATCTACGCCGCCAACTCCGGCACGGTCGACTACGCGGGACCGAACGGGAACTACGGCAACTACATCCGCATCCAGCACGGCGGCGGCATCAGCACCGGGTACGCGCACATCAAGCCGGGCGGCATCAACGTGCGCAGCGGCCAGTGGGTGCGCTCCGGTCAGGTCATCGCGTATGCCGGCGACACCGGCCGCTCGTTCGGCTGCCACCTGCACTTCGAGGTCTACATCAACGGCGGGTACACGAACCCCGTGCGTTTCATGGAGCAGCGCGGCATCTACGTCTGACCCTGCCGAGACCCCGCTTTCGCGCCG